>DATDPK010000049.1:0-8554 GCA_035292785.1 Candidatus Nanoarchaeia archaeon | reverse complement strand
CGCTAACCAACAGACAATTGGAGACTGCAACGTAACCAACTCAACCAACTTCTGCATAAGAACAGTAGGAACAAACCAAGGAAGCGACGCAATCAGATACGTAACATTCAGCACATCAGAAGTAATCCTATGTGACAACCTAGATCAACAAGGAGGACTGGAAATAGACCTCAACTATTCGTTCGCAATAGCAGGAGTTGCTGCAGGAACGTATGTAGACTCGATAACATTTACTGCCGATAATTCAACAGATCCAAACTGTGAATTCAGCGAATAATTTTTTTTATCTTATGATTAAGTCAATTTTATTTTTTATTATATCGCTCTTTCTAGTTCCTAATGTGTTGGGGATTGCGCTCAGTGTTCCTCCAAACAGTGAGTTTTTGTTCGAGCCCCATAAGGAGATAAACATTGAATATATTGTACATAATGGGCTTAAAACCGAGCTTCCTGTCAAGGCAGAGCTCGGAGTTTCGCCCGAGCTGTCTGATTACGTTTCAGTTGATAATCCAGTTGTTACATTGGCTCCAGAAAGTTCTGCAAAGGTGACAATCAAGGTTAATCTTCCTGACAAGATGCCTTATGGGTTGTTTGGAATCTCTTTCGCAGCTGTTGATAATGCAGCAGTTGGCGGGTCGTTTGTAGCGCACGTTGGCGTTACAAACACTGTCCACATATTTAACCCATATCCAACCGGAACTCCTCATTTTGAGTATAAAGGACCAGATTCTTTGCCTGATTTGGACGTTGCTGAGCTTGACTTATTCATAAGAAACTTGGGAAAGACTGATTTGACTGACATTAATATTCACGCTGCGCTGTTAAACGGCAATACTACCGCCTCAGAAACTTATTCAGATGATATCAGCATACCAGCATTGCAAAATACGAATTTGAAACTGCCGTTCAAGATTAAGGCACCTTCAGGGTTGTATAAGTTAAGAATCGATTCTAAAAATAAGTTTATAGAGCGTTATATCCAAGTTGGCGCTCCAAAAGTAGACATTGCAAGGATTGAAAAGTTTTCGACAGATGACTGGGCTGTAGTGATGACATTAGTCAATAACTGGAATAAGCCTTTAACAGAAGGCACTATTGCTGCAATAATCAAGGACCCTGTTACAGGCGCCAAGCTTTCAGAAGCTTCGGCGACATATATTACTCTCCAGCCTGGAAATAATACGATCACATTGCGCGCTAATGATAACCAATTGCCTACTGGCCTTCTTCCTGTTGACTTGCAGATTTTGTCCCCACCTTATTACATAACAGCTGTTGGCGAGATAGAAGTCGAGCAGGGCGCTCTTGGACAAATGCTGGAAGGCAAGCCATTGGACACCGGCGAATGGATTACTCAGCTTATTGCCATAGACCAGCCCCGTATGGAGCTTGTTAATAAGAACAAGCAGCTTATTGGAGTATTAATCACTCTGGCAATCGCAATCTTTTTATTCAGTATTGCAATGCTATTTAGAAAAAGACCTGAAAATGAGAGTGAAACTTGAATTATTGTTGATTGTACTTTTATTCTTGGCAGCTTGCGCTGAAGAGAAAATTGCCACGTCTGTTTATCCTATTAGGGCCATTGTTGAAGACAATCCTAAATTAGGTATAACTGCCAACCGCAGTCTTGACTTTCCCCGTATTCCATTTAACACTGTTGTAACTCGTCACATTGTTTTGTCCAATTTTTATGATTTTAATATTAAGATTGTTCCCAACATCACGGGCGATGTAACACCTTATGTCGTTTCATCTTTAGAGCCTGTCTTGCTTGATGTGGGAGAAGAAAGAAAATTCAACGTGACTATAGCCGGCAGAGAGCTTGGCAATTACACCGGCGCTCTTATGCTGGATATTTACAGGACACAATGAAAGACTACACAATTTCGATGTTTGTAATTACCGCATTGCTTTGCGGGACTTTAATTCTGCTTATCTCAGTCAATCATCCTACAGGAGCCGATACTATTCAAGCAGCAACAGCAACATTTAATGTTATTGGAAACGTGACTGAAATCACCGTCACAAAAACAGACAATCCTGACCCAGTGTTTTCTGGCAATACATTAAGCTACTCTATAACAATCGAGAATACAGGATCCGCAACTGTATTTAATATCACGGTAGATGATATTTATCCTGGCAATGTTACATTTAATGGCTCATCACCGTCGCCTACAAGCGGGAATAACATTTTCTTTTTCGCCAATTTGACAGTTGGTTCTTCCACTACAATAAACATAACAGTCAATGTCAGCTCAAGCTTTACGGGAATATTGAATAATACAGTCATTGTGAACTTTACAAATCAAACAGGGCAGAACGAAACGCCAGTTAATACTTCAATATTAACCACAGTTATTGCGCAACCAACGCCTTCACCAGGGGGCGGAGGTGGAGGAGGCGGTGCAGCACAGTATGCTGGATGCGCTCCTTTGAAACAGCTTGTCAGAAATGGCCAGTCTTATTACACCTGTTGCACTAATGCTGATTGCCAGCAGTTCTGGAAGATGCCTGCCAATTATGGCTGTGTTAACACGTATGCAGTTCTTGCAACTACTGTTTGCGCTCCTGTCGCACAATTAGAAATGCCTGCGCCTTCAAAGGGTACTTGCCCTACTGTTAGAACGTGTGGCTCAAAGTGCTGCAATGTTGGTGAGGTTTGTTCTAACGGCCAGTGTATGCTTCCAGCCCCTGTCCAATTAGCGCCAACTCCTGTTCAGCAACCAGAGGCATTTGTTATTGTTGGCATTAGTGAAACAAGCTTGTTGTGGACGTTATTGCTTATCGTATTGGCAATTATTATCCTGTTCATCATAATATTGGTTAGTTCTTTTAAGGAAGAGAAAAAGAGCAGGAAAAAGCGTAAAAGATGAATCTATATTGGAAACCCAAAATCTTTAAATACTCTTTCTATATCAAAACAGTTATGAGCAAAAGAGTGATGTTGGCAGTGATTGTTCTTATCTTGCTTGTTGCTTGTGGCGAGTCTAAGGTTACTGGAAGAAGAGTAGCTATACCTGATTCCAGTGCTCCAACAGCAGCTGTTATTGCACAGCAGTCTGCTCCAGCAGAAACCGGAAAAACTGCTGCTGAGATGCTGAAAGAACTGCAGAGCGGGCAGACAATAACTATTGCTCAAACAGGAAGTAAAACTGGTAATTTCTACCCTCCTATTGCTGTTACAGGCACAGAGAGAGAAGCTTTGAGGCAAAAGACGCGTGCTTTGTTCTCACAGCCCACTTATGACCCTAATGCCGAGGCAGAAGGGGAATTTGGTGCAAAGTATCACGATAATGATGGAGATCCTTCAAATCTTCCTTCTGGTTATAGCGACAATAGCGGCGATTAGTAGTACTATACGTACCAAGAACTTAAATATAGTATTTTCTTATTTGTTTTTATGGAAGAAAAACAGGCGATGTTAGGAATTTTGTTGATTATGGTAGTTTCAGTAGCAAGCTTCTTTGTGTTTAGTTCTGGCAGTTCAGGAGCAGCAGTTTCAGCCACCCCATATCTTACCTGCTGTTGTGACATTCTTGCAAAGTCAGGTTATGCTAAACAGGCAGAACAAGCACTTTTCCGTTCACAAATTCAGACATTTGAAGACAGCTGTGTGATAGCGTGCCAGAAGAATTATGCTGGTTATCAGGCTGTTTTTGCAGAAGAGGGAAGATGTTAAGATGAAAAAACAAAAACAACTTGGAAATATTGTTCTTATCTTGGTCGTTTTAGTCGCAATTGGAGGCCTATATTATATCTGGCAGGCGCAATTAGGCCCTGGACAGTCTTATGCTGGAATTAAGGCATTGGGAGAGATTTATCAAAAGAAGTACGAAAGGGGCCAGTACGTTCCTGGCGGCCCTATTACGGAAAGGCCTGCAATGGTATTGCCTGCCCGTGCAATGGACGGTGCTTGCTGCAATATTATAACAAGCGGCACAGGAGACGTTTACTATCAAACATTACAAGTGCCTACAGGTCAGCGATGTCCTGGCTCGTCAATAGGCGGCACATTCAAGATAGAGGTTAAGGGCGGCCGTTGCCCTGAGTAAAATGGAGCACAAACATATTCCTGCTTTTGTTATTATTGTAATCCTGCTGGTTGCAGCGGTTGGATTTTTCTTTGTATTCAAGGGTCCTGGCAAGGCAACAGAATTGGTTATTATCAAGCCTAAGCTGTGGGAACCTTGTTGTTGCATTAAGGTGGACGCTTCTGGTGTCAAGCGCGACCATACTGCTTTATACTGGGTAAGGGGCGCTGAGAACTGCAAGTGTTATCCATATTTGAACTGGGTGCCTACAGAGCTTAAGATGTGTCCTGGAGCGCCCAGAAGATAATATTCCTCTGAAAAGACCGAAAGCTTTATATACTAGTTCTAACAGTCCTATATAAAGATAATTGTGGTGTAAACTATACATCATATGTGGGTGCTTTCTCTGTAAAAGGGATGGCGGCTAGGTGGGTAAAAATGTACTACGTTAAAAAGTGCACAGAATGTGGAAGTATCAACCTATTTGTAAACCGTGAAAAAGGAGAAATAATTTGCAAGGATTGCGGTCTCGTTATTGAAGATAAGATGGTTGAATTCGGCCAGGATTGGCGCGAATTTGAGGAAGGCGGCGGAGATGAGCGCAAAGGTAGAACCGGCGCTCCTATGACTTACACTCAGTTTGACCAGGGTCTTGGTACAGAGGTTGGCCAAAAGGCAGACTTGTTCCAGCTTGGTTCAAAAGACAGAAACAAATTCTTTAGATTGAGAAAGTGGCAGTACAGGATATCTACTGCTATTGAAAGAAACTTGAAATTAGCTCTTGCTGAACTGAAAAGAGTCAGTTCTTTCTTGAAGCTTCCAAGGTCTGTTGAAGAAGAAGCTGCTATGATTTACACTCAGGCAGTCCAGAGAGGCCTTGTTAGGGGCAGGTCAATGGAATCTGTTGTTTCTGGCGCATTATACGCTGCTTGCAGGCGCCACGAAGTGCCAAGAACGCTTGACGAGTTGTCAGAAGCTTCTGGTATTGAAAAGAAGGAAATTGGAAGGACTTACAGGTTTGTAACAAGAGAACTTGGTATTACAATTTTGCCAAGCAACCCTGCAGATTACATTGCAAGGTTTGCTTCAAGTTTGAAATTATCTGCTGAAACGCAAAGCAAGGCAGTTGAGATTCTTGAGCAAGCTCAGCATTCAGAGCTTACCTCCGGCAGGGGCCCAACTGGTATTGCAGCTGCTGCTCTTTACGTTGCTGCATTAATGCACGGCGAGAAGAGAACTCAGCGTGAAGTTGCAGATGTTGCTGGTGTCACAGAAGTCACAATACGAAATCGTTACAAGGAACTTCTAGACAAGCTAAAGCTCGAAAGAGAGCTTAAGAAGCAGAAGAAGAGAAAGAGATAGTTAGGTGAGTCTTATGGCTTGGCTGCAAAGATGGAAGCTAAATAGAGAACTAAAACGCATACAGAAGTATTGCACAAGAAAGGGCATACCTGAAATAGATTGCGAAGCGCTAAAACAGGTTCATATACGTCAGAAGAGTCCTTCAATGGAGCGTAGTTTGCATCTTATGGGAGAAAGTCTTCTGGCAAGTTCTAAACTTGAAGATACTGTCAGAGAGCAAAGCAGCGAGATACAGGCATTTGTTCAGCTTAAGGAACCTGTTTATCAGGCAAGAATGCAGGAATTATATTATTCACATATAAGGCATTTGTTTTAGATAACGAAAAGTTTAAAAGCAACTCGTTTTGGCGCAAATACAGTGAAGACAATGAACTATAGAAACAATCAATATGTTGCAGAAGTAATACCTGCTGATAATTCAGATACTGCTGTTTTGAATGAAATTACAGGATTGTATACTTCATTCAATCAGCAGAGAAGAGAAGAACTGGAAAGGCAGGCAAAAAAGCATCTGGCCGCACTTATTCGAGATATACGAAGAACAACAGCAGACGTATCTGACAAAGTCACTAGTCAAGCTTAAGAAGCAGTTTCTCAAAATCAATAATATTTCCGTTTCTTGTTTCAACGCCTTCTTTTTTTAATAATTCAATCTTTTTCTGGATTTCTTTTCCAGCAGTTTTGCCCATAAATCCACCTATTTTCCCGCCGGAAGCAACAACGCGGTGGCAGGGAACTATTGGCGCATATGGATTGCATCTTAGTGCCTGCCCGACAGCGCGCGGGCTGGAATTCAGGGCTTTTGCTATTGCGCCGTAAGTTGAAACTTTGCCTTTTGGTATTTTCTTGCACAATCCGTAAACTTTGTCTGCGAATTTCATAATGCTGCCATTATTTTGTTTAATTGTCTTTTTGAGCTGTATTCTTTTGCAAGATTTATCCATTTCTTTTTATTTTTGTCGATGTGGTTCATCACAAAGGTGCAGAATTGGGTTACATTGTGCGCTTCTTCCACTTTTCGGGCGCGCTCGAAGTCTATTAATGTTATTTTTTTGCCTTTTACAATTGCGTGCTTGTATGGCCGCGTCATTTCCTGCTTGTCAACGTGCAATAAGTCAAGCTGGAAGCATTGCTCGAATATTTTCTTGCAAATTGTTTTAATATCTTTTGAATCGAGCAAATCTTTTAAGTATTTGCCTTCTGCAAATTCGTAAACAAGGAATTTTGGAGTATGGAACAAATACTTCGGTCCAATGCCGTGTTTATTTAATTCTTTGAGCATTTTTGCATCATTTGCAATCCTGCCCACCGCAGTGCTTTCAGGCCGTTTTATCTTGATTGCAACCTTCTTGCCTTTGTATTTGCCTGTGAAGACAAGCCCTCTTTTTCCCTTTGCAAAGAACTTGATGTCGCAGATTCCTTTTTTCTCCAATTGGTTAAGCAAAGAGTTGCGCTTAATCAGGTAAACATAAATGTCTTCGAAGAACATATGTGTTTTGCCGAGTTCTTTGCCTTCAAGTAAATTTTTCTGTAATAGCTCGTGGACGTGTGGCGTCAGGCTTGAGAATACAAGCAGGATTATGCCGTTTGGCTTCAAATAATTATTAACCTGATTAAGAAAGCGTTCAATGACTTCGTGGCCTCTTCTTCCGCCTTCTAACGCAATATCGCGTACTTTGTGGTCCTGGGGCAGGTATGGAGGATTGAATATTATTGTGTCAAAGTAATGTTTTTGCTTGAACGGCGAGAATAAATCGCCAACAATCCAAGTTATCTTTTTGTGATGCTTGTGGTCTGCCTGTTTTCTCGCATAAGCAATGGCTTTTTTGTCAATGTCAACTGCAAATACTTTTGTTGTTTTTTTTGAATGAGATGCTTCTCTTGCCTGCAAGCCAGAGCCAGTCCCCATATCTAATACGATGCCTTTTGCATATCTTTTAACAAATTCCTTCAGCAGAAAGCTGTCTTCCTGGGGCTCGTAGACCATATTATTGCTATCGAGCAAAAGTTTAAAAGCGTTTAGTTTCTGCTTCTCGTTATGCTCGAATTCGAACGGTTGTTTCTTGCAAAAAGGCTTCCAGAAGGGTTGGAAAAATGCAGGTTCAAGGAAGTGCTTGATATTTATCTTCCTCACGATTCACATCATCCTGTATTGCGCATAAGAAAGAACGGAGATAAATATGAGATGACTAAGAAAGAAGTTGTCAGCATTGGTGTTTTCAGTGAGCAGACGATTGTTCTCTCGCCTGATGAATTCGATTCTCTTTCAAAGATTCAGGGCAAGCTTTTGCATAAAACAAGATATTTTTATCCTCACGAAAACCGCACTTTGGAAATAGGCGTGTTTCAAGGCGCATTGAAAGGATTGGTCCTTATAGACGTGGAATTTGCTTCTGAAGAAAATATGAAAAACTTTATTATGCCTGACTTCTTTCTTGCAGAGGTCAAGAACAAGGAATTTCTTGCAGGCGGAATGCTCTGCGGCAAGTCGTATGCAGATATTGAGCCTTTTTTGAGCCAGATGGGATACAGAAAAATATGAAACAAGACGAACAGGGCAAATACATCGAGTTTGCAGACTTTGTTAAAGTTATCGGCTTGGCGCAGACAGGCGGGCAGGCTAAAATACTTATCAGGGCAGGCGTTGTTCTTGTTGACGGCAAAGTGGAAACAAGGCTTAGAAGAAAGCTCAGGCACGGAATGGTCGTAGAACACGAAGGCAAAAAGTATTCTGTGGATGAAGCAAAGCTACTTTAGAACGCCAATGCATTTCATCTCTTTGTAATTGCACACTTCGCATTCCAAATTTATATATTTTGAATTTCCGCTGATTGTTGAAAATGATTTACTCATCGGGTTTTTGCACTTTGGACAATTTTGTTCCACGTTTCCACCTCTCGTTTTCCACTGCTTCGCAATATTCTTTCACTCTTGAAACAATTGCTGGTAAATAAAACTTTTCAATTCTTTCAGTAAACACTTCGTGTAAAGCAGCATCTTCTGCTATTCTGTATGTTCTGCCGACATTGTCTACAAGCATTGCGTCTTTTAGTCTTTTTACCTGCCTGCGTATGTTTGAAGGCGCAGCGCCCGTAATAGGCAGATTGTGCTGTTCTCGCGTCGCCTTTACCATTTCTTCGAGTTCTTTTGCAGTA
>DATDPK010000048.1:0-20303 GCA_035292785.1 Candidatus Nanoarchaeia archaeon | reverse complement strand
AGCTTCATTAACGCCCTTCTTAATCTTGCCAGTATTCCTTGCTACTTCGATAGCTTCCAATGCTTTTTGTGTTACATCATCTGCCATATGAATCCTCCAGGAGAAAGTCTCCCTCATTCAGCCTTATCGGCCTCATTAATCACAGGTTAATATTGGGATTTCAAGAGGAGGTTTATAAAGGTTACTGTCAAGCGCAAACAATATAATATAGAACTGCGCTTCATTGCCTATGCTCGAACTTTCCCTAATAATCATCTCATTAGTCATTCTTGTCATCGCAGCATACGTTGACATCCGCACATTAGAAGTACCAGACTGGCTGAACTATGCAGGAATTGCGGCGGGCATTGGAATACACCTGATATTTTCCTTGCAGCAATGGAACTGGTGGCCGATAACGTCAAGCGGAATAGGGCTATTGATAGGCTTTGCACTTGCTTCACTGATGTTCTACACAGGACAATGGGGAGGCGGGGATGCAAAACTCCTGATGGCAATGGGAGCAATAATCGGATTTGAGCCAAGCAAATTCTACCTCGGCACAAACTTTTTGATAAACCTGGTATTTGTAGGCGGAGTTTGGGGCGTGCTGTGGAGCGCAGGGCTTGCGGTAAAAAACAGGAAAAAGTTCTGGCAAACATTCAGAATAATAATGCACCAAAAACCATACGCAAGACTAAGAATAATGAGCTTAATCTCGGCAACAATACTAATAATTACTTCGTTCATAATGAAAGAATACGGATTTGGACTAATATTATTGGCAGCAATAACATACTTGCTTTGCTACCTGTGCATTTTCATCAAAAGCGTGGAGCTAAGCGGGATGCACAAATGGATAACGCCTGATAAATTGACAGAAGGAGACTGGCTGGTACACGCAATAAAATCAGGAAAAACAAAAATAGTCCCGAGCAAACTTGGACTGGAAAAAGAACAAGTAAGAGCAATACAAAAACTTTACAAACAGAAAAAAATAGACAAAGTATTGGTGAAATACGGCATACCATTCACGCCGGCATTTTTATTTGCGTTCATAATCGGCTTATTTGGAAATATAGTGTTTCTTATCCTTTGATATAGAAAACGACAAAATATATTGTAATAGTTGTCGTTTTCTAATTAGTAAAAGACGTCAGCAATCGTTTAAAATTTGCGTCTTTTACTAATAACAACAAAGGTTTATTAATCAAATAATACAAAATAAGAGCAATGGTCTTAGAAACAGAATTCATAGTCATGATAGGACTTCTGACAATGTTTGCAATCGTTGCAATAATACTAAGAACATTAAAGACAAATATTTTCAATATCTAAGGAACAAACTTTCAGAAAGTTTGATCAAAGGCGCTCCTCGTTACGCCTCGAGAAGCATTTTATCGGCTGACTCCCTTCGGTCGCAGGAGGTATACTCTTCTCTCGGCTCACGATGTCGCGCAAACCAAGTCTACAAATTAAGGAATCCTTCTCAAGTGCTTAATGCGCCTGTCTTCAGGAGCGGCTTCTTTTGGCTTTTCCAACTCAATCGGCTTGGCTTTTTCTTTCTGGAAAATGCCAACACCCTTAGTCTCCTCTTTTAAACGCAACTCTATCGTGGATAAATCTTCCTCGCCAGCAGGCTTGGGAGACCAGCCAATCTGCAACCCATCGTTCTCCATACGAGGAATAACGTGAATGGCAGCGTGATTGTGCTTCTGGCCTGCAGCAGCACCATTCTGAACCAAAATATTAGTTCCGTGAGAACCAAGAGCTTCAAAAATAGCAACACCAACCTTATTCGCAACCTTAAACAAATTTCCAACAGCCAAATCAGGAACGACATCCAAAATAGGCGCGTGCTTCTTAGGCAAAACCATAACGTGGCCGGGCGCAAAAGGCTGAGGAGACAACATTGCAAAAGTCTGCTCGTCCTCATACAACAAATTCGCCTTCTTCTCAATCAAAGAACAAAACAAGCACTCACTCATTTCTTCCCACCTGTCAAGAAAGAAGCGATTTCGTCAAGTTCGGCTTTTTTCTCAGGCTTCTTAGACGCTTCAACCTTTGCCTCAGGAACATCCTTGCCAAACTGCTTTGCAATGCTTGGAGCAAGCTTGCCCCAGACATCTTTCATCTGCTTTTCATCAAGCTTGACTTCAGCGGGCTGAAGAGAAATGCCATCATTTGTACTTCTTGGAATAATGTGAAGCATAAAATGAGGAGCACGCTGGCCGGCAGCAAGCCCATTAGCTGCAAAAATAGAAGTACCCTCAACTTTCAAAGTACGCAAAACAGAACTGCTCAACTGCTTTGCAATCATGCCAACATATGAAACAAGCTCATCATCCATCTGAGGCATAATAGCAATATGCTCTTTGGTCAACAAAAGAATGTGACCGGAAGCCGCGGGATTGATATCAAGAACTGCCACAACCTTGTCATCCTCATACACTTTCTTGCTTGGAATTTTTCCATTCGCGATATGGCAAAAAACACATTCTTCTGGCATAATTTTTGCTAAAAGAAAGCTCTATAAAAAGATATAGGTACCAAAAACTATTTAAAGCAAGTTGCCAAATAACAGATAAAAAAGGTGAATCATGTTTGCACGAAAAGGAATGACTCCATTGGTAGCAACAATTCTACTTGTCGCATTCTCAGTAGGCCTTGGCGCATTAGTAATGAGCTGGGGAGAAGACTACATTGAGCAAAAAGCAGAGTTCGTGCAAGGCGTGCAGGAAGTGAAATCAGGCTGCGACGCAGTATCCTTCGAACTCATAAAAATTGGCGGACAGCCACAGGCGTGCAGAACAGCAGACACAATTGAATTATGGATTGATAATGGGCCAAATATGGACTTGTACAATATACACGCCCGCGTTGCAGGAAAAGACGGAGTATCAGTCTCAGAAGAAATACTCAAAACGCCTTTGCTGAAAGAAAACTCAGTCAAGGCAAGCGTGCCATACGATCCAACAATAGGGCAAATACTGCAAGTCAAGCTAACACCAAAGATATCCTCAGGAGATACAGCAATATCCTGCACTGAAAAACCATTAAACGTAGAGTACATACCTGTCTGTTAAACAAATTCTGCGAACAACCAATTATACAAGCGGCCTTCGCTCTTTCCGCCAACCTGCTCTGAAAGCCAATTGTAAAAATCAGAAATAGTGATGCGGGGCAACATTGCGTGCTCAACAGCCTTCTGACGAGTATTACAAAAGTTAGTTTCACAAAAATCACCAGAAACAACACGATTTGACAAAGAAATTACGTTGCCCTCGCTTTCCAAAACAGTGAAAGGCGTTCCCAAACTAACATCGTGATTGTAAGTTGCGCTGTCCTTCACAACAACAAAACGAGTGCCCTCCTGATTGCGGATCAAATGATTGTCTAATAAAAATACACGCGTGGAGTTTCTCACATAAATCCCGGTCTGATAGTTCAAAACACGGCATTCGCCTACAGTCACATTCTCAACGTGCTCAATGGAAATACCTTTGCCACCAGTCCAACTTTTCAAAACAGCGCCGGAACAATCAAGAGAAATATTGCTTGCAGTCAACCTAATTCCCTTATTTAGATAATACACTCCTGTGCAAAGCTCGGTTGACTGAGAAATCTTCATATTATCAATAGGAACAACACAAGCCAAGACACTTGGCACCAACAGCAACAACACTATCCACTTCATCTCTTTTTGTATAGATAAAACTGAATCCCTGTGAAAGCTAAAAGATATATGATAATGTAAACAAACAACTGCGTTAATATTGAAATGCCCTTCTTTGGAACAAACGTCATCTCTGACGGCTTCTCTGCAATCTCACGGCGAACTTCCTCTTCCAATTTTGCGACAATATCCTCTTTAGGCTCAATAACTTCCGGCTCTTTGATGGCTGGAGCTTTGCAGTCATCATCATTCTCACCAGTACATTTCTTGCTGCAATAGAAATCACCAGACTCACAAGGATTCATATCACGAAACTCATTGCAGGCATTAACATCACAAAAACCGCGCTCAACATTCTTATTGTCGAGCATAACAATGTTGAACTTGCTGCTGATAGCACTGACAGCAAGCTGATGACTCTTGTCATTATTATCACGAATAATGTTCTCATAAGAATCAAGCATACGAACACCAATGCGGTTCTTCAAAAAAGCATTGTCCTCTATCAAAGAATTTGTAACATTCTTCAAATAAAGACCTTGGTTGAATGTCAAAATATTGCAGTTTCTCACAGTAACGTTGTTTACGCTGTCCAACTTCAACCCGATTTCACTCTCTCCAGAAATACCCCTCAAAACAGCAGTACCGCAGTCCAAAACAATATTGCTGGCAGTAATTGTTAATCCGCTTGGAACGTCATAAGTATCACTGCAAAACAAAACACTTTCAGAAATTTTCATACTATCAGAAGGCTCAACACACTCTGCAAAAGCAAAAGGCAAGATTAACAGAATTAAAAGCCATTTCATCTTCGCTCACCGCACCAAAATACCGCAATCGGAAGCACGACAAAGAACAAAACAGCTCCGAGAACAATAGTAATCCAGTTAAAACCATTATTAATCAAGTACAAAATCCAAAAAACATAGGGCAGAATGAACAACGGCTCTGCAAAATCACGCCAATGCCAAGATTTTGAAAATAAGTACTGCACGAATCCCTCTTTTTTCATAAGATAAGAAGAATTGTTGATGTTTAAAAGGTTTTGCTCAGCCAAAAACCTTTCTCAAATTCTTTTTCAAGTCTTCCAGCTTCCTGACAACAATGCCATTGTGCATCCTGATAAAATACTCAACCTGCAAATTAACAACGCAGCCCTCGTTTTCACCAGTCAAGCGAAAATCTCCACGATAACCAAGAACCCTCTTGCCCAAACCAGCGCCATAACCAATCTCAGAAGCAACACCGCTGTCAACATCAACCCCATCAAGAACAGCAACAATGCCATCAGACTGCTGGATTGCACCGGTGTTGTTACGTCCAATAATATCATTTAGACGCCGCCATTCCTTTTTTTTCTTAGGACCCTCAGGCATAGCAATGACGTTATCAATCCACTTCTTAGGCGTCAAAACCCACGGGTCAAGAACAGCGTAACCTTCAGATTTCACTATTTTCAATACTTCCGGATAAGCAATCCTTCCAGCTTCAGAAAAGCCCAAAGGCGAAGCAATGTAAAGTTTCTTTGGCATTAAAATACCCCCAGAACGCAGAATTTAGCATAACTATATAAATTCTTTTCAATAAAATCAATAGAATGCAAATCACCCTAAACCTTCGCAAAAAGCTCGAGCAGACAGCAAACGAGTACTTTGAAAAGTCAAAGAAAGCACGCAAGAAGACAGAAGGGGCAAGAGCGATAATTCTCAAATTCAAAAAAGAACTGGAAGAGCTGGAAAGAAAACAGGCAGCAGAAGAGAAAAAAGTTGAAGTCAAAAAAACAGTTCCAAAAGAATGGTATGAAAAGTTCAGATGGTTTATCTCTTCAGAAGGCTTTTTGTGCATAGGCGGAAGGGATGCGACAACAAACGAAGTAATAATCAAAAAGCATACGGACAAAGATGACATAGTATTCCACACAGAAGCGCCAGGAAGCCCATTTTTCACAATAAAAACAGAAGGCAAAAAGCCAACTGACATAACAAAAAAAGAAGTTGCAGACGCAACAGCAAGCTACTCAAAAGCGTGGAAATTAGGATTAAGCGCAGTGGAAGTCTATGAAATAAAGCCAGAACAAGTAAGCAAAAAAGCGCCATCAGGAGAATATATGTCAAAAGGAGCATTCATGATAACAGGAAAAAGAGCATACCATCAGGGAACGATAAAATTAGCAGTAGGCAAACTGCCGGATGAAAGAATAATGGGCGGGCCGGAAACAGCAGTAAAAGCAAACTGCAAAAAATACGCAGTAGTAACGCAAGGCAAAGACAAGCCAAGCGACTGCGCCAAAAAAACAGCAAAATACCTGGAAGCAGACATTGACAATGTACTAAGAGTGCTCCCAGCAGGAACATGCAAAATCACCACGCAATGACACCAAGCCTGCACATAGGCAAACAGGGAATAACAGAAACAGTAGTCAAACAAGCAATCAAACAGCTAAAAAAACACAAAATAATCAAGGTAAAATTCCTGCCAAGCGCTGCAAAAGAAGGAAAGAAACAACTCGTACAAGAACTTGCAGAAAAAACAAAATCAAGAATCGTTCACAAGGTAGGGTTTATCGTAGTACTGGCAAAGAAATAATTAAATAGCAGCTAAATACACAATAACAAAAAAAGAGATCTCGCCGAACAGAGTTCGTCGGAATCTCCTCGTATAACTCGGAGACAATGCGCAGCAGCGAACTAATAATTGCTTACGGGCCCTTCAGCCCGGGCGGAAAGGAAATAACTTCTATACAGATAGCGGGCAAGACAATCAGGATAGACGGCAAAACACCAAAAGAAAAACTCGCGTCATTAGATTCAATAAAAAAAGAATATCCTGCAGAATTTGAAAGCGCAGCAGACAATACGGCAAACCACGAATGGGCAGAGGTTGCAAAAGACCAGATGATAATGACTGACTATCCAAACCCAATCAACAGATGCTATCTGGGAATGGAAAGCTGGCACCAAAGCATAGAGCCGATATACTTCTGGTGCGTAAACTTCCTCGGAGACATAGGGTTTCCAATAATAGACAAAATAACAGACCTGTTCTCAGCATCAGAGCACAGCAGCTTCTACGGAGCAGGAGGGCAGAGATTAAGCCTGGCGCAGGACAAAGCAGCACAATACCTTGCAACAATCGGCAAAATGATAAAAGACATGTTCCAGCTCGTACGAGAGCTGAGATGGATAGATGAAAGACTGGGATACTACCGTGATTCATTAGGAATAGACAAGGAAGGCAAAAAAACAGAAAAAGGACCGCAGGAAGCAGCAGAAGTCGCACTAAAAGGAATGTGGGTGGATTTAGTTGACGGAGTTGTAGGCGGGCAAAGAACAGGAGCGAACCTGTTCGTAATGGCGCAGCAACTTCAGTTCACAACACTGCCAGACTTATTCTTCGCAATACACCCAAAAACAAAAGACGAAGTGGACAAAATAGTTGACGAGAAAGCAAAAGAATTCAACATCCAAGTAAGAGGAGTCCTGAAAAGAAAAATGTACGCTTTCATGGCCTGGAAAGAGGCAACATTCGAGGAAATGAAAGGCAGGAGAAGATTCACGCTTGATTACCTAAGACAGCATTACCAAGTCATAAAAATGTATTCAAACTGGATAAAACCATACCTCAGGCACATAGAAAGACTGACAGGAGAGCAAAAATTCCTCGAAAGCCCAAGACTAATAGCTGCATTTGAATCCAGCATGATAGAGATAGAAATACTGGCAAGAAGACTCGAGCCAGGGCACAAAGACGTCTACACCTGCATACTGATGCACTTCGAATACTTCACAAAACCAAGCATGCAGTTCACAGGCGACACAGGCTACCACCGAGGGCCAATACACGTAGGCTCAACAAGAATCACCTGGCGCTCATACGCCTGGAACAAAAAGCAGATACAAAACTTCCTCGACATGAAAAGCAGGGAAGACATTGAACTGTTAACAAGCATAGACAAGTCGCTGAAAGACGCAATGGACGCTTTAGGAACAGACTTAACGAGTTACATTGAAGAAGCAGGAGCCGGCCCTAAACCAGAAACAAAAGCAGAAAAGCCAAGAATTGACATTCTTGAGCCATTCACAGCAGTCGGAAAAGGCTTCAAGGAAGTATTCGGAAGCCTAATACCAGAACTGCCAAAACTGCCAAAATTCGGAACAAAAAAAACAGGAGAAGACGCGACAACAGCAGCACGAAAAGCCTGCTGGCTCCACTACAGCATATTCAAGAAAGCACACGGAATGCTTTCTTGGTAAAGATTATATAGACTTATTCTCTAAAAGCCCATATGGCAATAGATTTTGACGACATAAAAAGACTGGCGCCAGAGAAAAGGGTAAAAGCGCTAAAACAAGTAATCGAAGAACTGCAAAAAGAAATAACAGAAAGGCAAAAAGACATAGAACAAGCAGAACAAATGCTTACGCTTTCTGAGGAAGAAGAAAGAGTCCTTGAAGAAATAGAAATACCAAAAGAAGAGAAAAAGCTCACTGCAAAAATAAAAGAGGAAAAACCAAAGCTCGAGCCAACAAACAGGCTGGAAGAAATACTTGAAACAGCGCCAAAAACAGAAGCAATCCACAAAGTAGCGCATATGCCTGTCAATGAATTATACCAAGAACTGAAAAACATCTACCAAAGAGAAAAAGAAACAGGAATAGAGACAAGAGAAGACAGGGAAAAACTATACTTCATAAGACAAGGACTCAAAGTCAAAAAAGAAGAAGGATACGTGCCAAAAGAACAGCACCTAATGTCAAGAGCAGAACAAATAGCAGAAAGCATGTACACAAGCGGTGCTGGAAGTTATAGCCGGAACTGACATGTCGGAAATTTGCTTTAAGTCATATATTGATACTCCAAATTTCCGAGCATGCTCGCAAATCTAATGGATTTGCGACACAAAACGCCTAAATCTTTAAATACTCAGTAGCCATAAATGTATACCATGGTTGAATTCAGAATGATGGGCTACAACCCAATGGACAGGGAATACCACGAAGCAATCTCAGAAGCGCCAAAAGAAGAAGTCAACCTGGAAAAGCCAATATTCCCGATATCAGAACTCGGACAAACAGTGCCGGAACACGACCCTGCTGGAAGATTCAAGAACATAATCCAGACAACACAAGCGGCAATAAGAGGAGGAGCAGGAACACTCCAAATAGTTCTCATGACACCGCATGAAAGCGCAATAGGCGGAAGACCAAAAGCATACGGCAAAGAAGTAAGAGAAGCATTGCGAGAAGTAGCATTGGCAAGCGGAGTAAACATCGCAGGAGTAGAACTTCCAACATCACTAAACAATTTATCAGGATTTGACTACCAGCAATTCGCATTTTCAGAAGAAAAACGAAAACAATCATTGGAAGAAGTCAAGGACGCAATAAAATTCACAGCAGACATTGCAAGAGGAGGAGGCGTAGACATAGTATCCTGGGAATTTCCAAGAAGCATAAACGACGCTCCATTCCAAGAAAAAGAAAAAGGAAGATTTGAGCAGGTGGGAGAACAGCCAATAAAGATGATTGTAGATGACAGAACAGGCAGGACAATGCAGATAAGAAAAACAGAAGTCCAGCATTTGCCATACGATCCTGAAACATTCAAGGAAATAACAGAAGTGAAAGATGGAAAACCAGTGGTGAATGCGTTTGCCTGGGAAGACTTCGTGCGCTGGGGAGAAAAAGAAGGCAAAAGGCCGGAACAAATCTATATGGAAAAAGTGTTTGAAGGGCAAATCAAGACATTAGAAGGATGGAGAAGCACGTATATGGGATATGCTGAAGAAGTAAAAGAAAAAGCTCTCAAACCAGCACAAGAAGAATACGAGCAGGCAACAGGAGCAGAAAAAGAAGCAGCCCTGAAAAAAGTAAAACAGGCAGAACTATTGTACAGAGAAAAATTACAGGCAGCAATAGGACAAGAACAGCAGGCAAAAGAAGTCGAGGAAAGAAAGAAGCACCTCAAACCACTTGATGAATACGCGTTTGCAAAAAGCACAGACAGCTATGCAAAAGCAGGAATCATAGCAATGCAGGAAACACACGAAGGAATGGAAAAAGGCAGAGTCACAAAGCCAATACACGTAGGACCAGAAATAGGCTGGCCAGGATTCTTCGGAAGCCACCCAGATGAATTCATAAAACTCGTAAAAAAATCACGAGACAGAATGGCAGATTTACTGTCATCACGGCAAGTCAAGGATTCAGAAACAGGAGAAATGGTTGATAATCCATATTTCAGGCAAGACCTGAACAAGTCGCATGCAATGGAAGAAGCAAAAAAACACATCAAAGGGCTATTTGACACATCGCATATGGGAATGTGGCTTGCACACTTCAAGCCGGAAAAAGACCCGCAAACAGGAACAATAGAGACAGAAGATAAAAGAGTGCAAAGATTCAACAAATGGTACAAGGAACAAGTAGAAAAGATAGCAAAAGAAGATGTTGTGGGAAGCATACAGCTGGTAGATAGTATGAGTGCTGCGCACGGACATCTTCCACCAGGACAAGGAATATTCCCGGTAAAAGAAGCAGCAGAGATATTCAAGAAAAACAAATTCTCAGGATTCATAGTTTCTGAAGGCCACGAAGAAGAAAAATTCGGCGAAGGAAGAATACTCACAAAAACATGGCAGGCAATGGGATCACAAGCTCCGATAGGAAGAGGATACTTTGCATCCGAGCCAGTAGGCTGGGGAAGAGTGCAGTCAGGATACTTTGGAAAAACCTACTCGCCAACATTCATGTTCGGAAGTTACGCACCAAGCAATGAATTCAAGCTCTGGAGCGAAATACCACTAGAATAATCAGTTGAACTTTATCTTGCCGTCATACATTATCTGCCATAATGCAGGATTAAACAGCTTAATCTGGTCACGCGCATCCCTTGATGCAGGGTCAAGAACAAAAGTAGTTCTATTGCTCATTTTATCCTCTCTTGCATACTCATTAATCTCCTGGCCAAGCTCAAGAGACTTGCCCTCCTGCTCAATCACTGCCTCATAAACTGCCCCTGTTTCAGTGGATACAGCATCTTTCAAAGACTCGTAATAAGACTTCTTGGTCTCACCGCCATACTCAACACCAATTGTATAAGCAGTGCTCAAAAAGGATTCAGGGTCCTGCTGCTGTTCAACAACAGCAGAAGTCTCCTCAGAAAATTCATCAGACAGTTCCTTGACTATTTCGTCAACGGTCTTTTCCGGTTCATCTTCTTCAGCTTCCAACTCTTCAACAGCTGTTTTTTGTTCAGCCTCAACAAGAGCCTCGAGATCTTCTTCCAAGAATAATAAATTCATATCAACACCTGCAACACGCAACTGATTTTTAATCTTTTCGGAATTCAAAAATATACTTGTTTTCATTGACAAGGAGTTCCAAAGGTTTAAAACAGCAAAATTGACTAATTCGTATATGAAATTTAAAGTCCACTCTAAACAACATCCAAACGTTCCAAAATACCCTTCTACAGACTATGACTTCGCATACAAGTTTGGGCAGGAAATGCACAAAGAACTTGAAGACTTCATCAAGGCAGTAGTGTTGTTCGGAAGCACTGCCCGCGAAGAAAGACCGCTTTATGGAGAAAGAGACATTGATGTCCTGATTGTCATTAACGACTTAACCTTGATGTTGAGCCCTGAAGTAATACAGTCATACAGAGTTATTACTGAAAGAATTGCATCGAAAATAAGCAAAAGAATGCATATTACAACACTGAAACTGACAAGCTTCTGGGAGTATATTAGAAATGGCGACCCGATAGCGATAAACATGCTGAGAGACGGCGTTCCGCTTTATGACGCCGGATTTTTCTCACCATTGCAGGAATTATTATTCCAAGGCAGGATAAGGCCGACAAAAGAAAGCATCTGGCTGTACTTTGCAAGAGCGCCGGCAACAATAAACAATGCAGACTGGCATATATTGCAGGCATCACTTGACTTGTACTGGGCAGTTGTAGACTCAGCACACGCTGCCTTAATGAAAATGGGAGAAGTGCCCCCAACACCAGCACACATTTCAGACTTAATAGAAAGAAGACTGGTCAAGACAGGACACATCAACAGAAAATATGCAGGCGTTATGGACTTTTTCTACAAACTGCAGAAGAAAATAACTCACAGAGAAATACAAAGAATAACCGGCAAAGAATTCGACACGTGGAAAAAAGAAGCAGAAGACTTTGTCAAAGCAATGCAGAAAGTAGTAGAGCAAAGATAATCAGAGTTCTAACAAGACATCACGCAAATCCCTAATCTTGCGATGCCTTACAAGGCGCGTATCGCAATCACGGAAAGGCCTGTCTGGATGAGCGTACAAAAATGCCTGTCCCCTGACAATTTCAGACAGAGGCATATCTTCAGGAGAATCGCTGACAGATACTCCGCCTGAAACTTGTTTATCTCTCAAAAATCCTTCCAAAGCTTCTCTTTTCGAGCTTGTGCCATTGTGCGCACCAACAGCAAGTGCATATTCTGGAGGAAAATATGCTGTCATATCAAGAGTCCTTAAGAAAACCGGCAATGATTGCGGCTGAGTATTAGAAATAAGGACCTGGCCATTGCCCTCGCTTCTCGCTATGGTATCCAAAACAAAATGAGCGTGAAGAGTCGGGCGAATATGCCTTGCGATCAGGTCAGGCCTTGCAGCAGACATTGCAAAACAAGCAGCCTGAAGCTCCAAATACCTTTCGTGAGGCTCGCCAGGAAGCAAATGAGCAAAATACTCAAACCACTTGCGCCCATACAATGCAAGATTTTCTTCTGTGCTGATTCTTCTGGAATAGCCGGAACTCTGCAGCACTTCATTTGTGATTTCTTCCACAACTTCTTCAGCGCCGCATTCCAAAACGCCGTGCAAATCCCAAACAAACCACTTCATATGTTAAGGAAAATGAGACAGCTATTTAATTTTTCACCAAAACCAGAATTATATAATCTATATAAAATCAGAAAGACTTAAATACTCCCCTTCCATTAATAGTACAGGTTTGAGGCTTTTTTATGGAAACAAAAATGTTGAAACTGGTAGAGGACCCTTGCTTTGGCAAGAAGTATGAAACGCATACACAGTGCCCTCAATGCTGGATAAAACAGTCCTGCCTTGTAGCCTTCCGAAACAGAAAATAGTCATCTAAACTTATACACTACACGCAAAGTTGAGGAATAGGTCCCAGGCGCTGCGTCAGTTGGAATTCTTAGCACAAACTCAATATTCTTTTCTTCACCTGCATCCAAAGCAAATTCAGTGTCAACTTCTATATTCTTCTTTGAAATAGTGAAGCTCTTGTAGCGCAAATCGTTCAAAAACAAAGTAATGTCAACAGCAGTGCTTGCGTGATTCTTGATAGTCAAAACCCCTTTAGGGTCAAGCTTCAAAGACTTTGAAACAGTCAAATAAGGAGAACTGCCAAAGCTGACAGAAGCAGTCACAGGCACAAAAATACCGTCCTGAAAAGAAGGCTCTGCTTCCTCAAAATCCTCAGCATTATCATCATTATCGCTTGTCCTGAGCAAAGCCATACCAGCAGAAACCTCAGAAGCAGGATCGCCTTCATACAAACCGTCATCAATCTCGCCAGCATCACCCCAGCCGGCTGCGTCAATAATAGAGCCGTTGGCAATTAGAGCTATTCCGCCATTAGTGTTGCCTAAAGTTATCTTTTCCTCATAATCAGCAGACTTCCAGGAAGAATTGTCCTTATTATCATCCCAGCCCTCATCAGCAACAAGAAAAGTCTCACTCGGCTTCAATACTGTGTTATCCGGAATAGTGGCATCAGCGTCAGCATATTCAGTCTTAAGCACCCAACCGCCAATGTTCACAGACTCGTTTCCATCATTGCGCAATTCTATCGCTTCCCCGCCAGATTCAGTGCCAATAGGGTCGTATAAGACCTGGGAGATAACAACTGACGCGCTAACACAAGGGATCAGCAAAACAATCAACGCAAGCCATTTCATAAAATAATATCAAGAAAAATGGCTTTATATGCGTTACTCAAGAAAAACCGGATAAAATAACAAGAAGAATAATAAAAAAAACGGTTTAAGCCTGCTTTTTCCGGAGGAAAACCAACATAGCCACAATGCCTACGACGATAAGGACAATAAGCACTGCAAGCAAAGCAACATAAGCCTTGCTTTCTGTAAAGCCTGAGGTTGATTCTCTCTTAGGAGCAGCTTGCGCCTGTGTTTGGCCCTGTGAAGGAGCTTGAGGTACAACAACAGTTGTTGATGTCTTTGGCTGTTCAACAACTTCAGTTTCTTCCTCTTCGCATGCTGTCACGGTTAATTCAGCACTGCCTGAGTTGCTTGGCGCAACATTGTCAAAGTAACTTCTTACATCAACACGGTATACGCCTGGCTTTGTTTCCTTTGCAACAGGAACATCGAATGAAACAGATGTGCTGTCATCTTTGTCAAGCTGAACATTGTCCACTTTCTTTGTGAACTTCAAGTCAGGAACGCTTACTTCAACAGCTGCTTCGTCTTCATCACGCTTGCCCTGATTGAGCAAGTTGACGTTTACTTTAGCATTTGTTGCCAAACAGTTGTCAGTTGACACTGGAGCAAGCTCAATGCGCCGTATCTGGACGTCGTGAGTCAAACGGTCAACTTCCAAACGGAAATCAATCATTTCACCGTGCAAAGCGCCGTTTTCATCGCGTGCTGAAGCACGGATTTCAACGCTGATAGTTCCATCGTCTGCTTCGTCATCAATTTCAAGGTCAACAGTCATTGAGTCTTCGTCGCTTGCATCAAGGTCATCGATGCTGTCATCTTCGTTAACATCAATATCACTGTCACTTGAGTCAACACTGATATCAACAGAGTCAAAAGCAATATCGCCTATTTTCTTGTTATCGCTGTCAGTGTCGTCAAATTCGTTTTCAACTTCAATTTCCAAAGTGCAATCGTCACCAGGCTTCAGGTTTTCAATTCTGTCGCCATCGTCCAAACTTTGTGATTTTGTACTGCACTCGATGCGTGCTTTCTTGATTCTAAACTGGTTAACAGCCTGCATATTAATGTCAGCAGTTGCTGATTCGCTTGCACTTGTAGTGCCTGTAACAGTCAAAGTTCCGATTTTTAATGCTTTTTCAGCCAAATCAACAGCATCCACGCCAGGGTGAGAAAGTGGAATTGTGCCTGTGATTGCTACAGAAGCTGTTGCTCCAGGACCGATGCTTGCCGGAACGCCTGAAACAATAATGCTGTATTTTGTATCAGCAGTTACAACAACACCTATGTTTGTCATAGTTGTAGTTGCATTGTTCGTGATTGTGAACGAACTTGTAACGTTTACAATACGATCTTGTTTCTCAGCACCAATTGTTGGGCCAGCAACTTGTATTGCAGTTGCGCTCATTGCGAACAGTGCAATCAACATAACGAATAATCCTATGCGTTTCATTTAACTCCACCCCGTAGTATATGTTATAGTACACAGAAGGAGGGGCTCATATTTAAAGTTTTCTATTTTGTTAGCATTGCGGAGTAGTTACTTTGATTTCTTTTTCTGAACTTTTTCAGCTTCCTTAACTATATATTCTGTATCTTTTGCTGCGCATTCCAGCTCGTCAACGTTCTTTGTTGCTTCTTTAACGCCGCTTTTTTCCAGCTTGTGAACCTTGATATCGTAATTCAACTGCTCTTTTGTTTCCTTTGCTTTTCCTTTCGATTCCTTGGCAGATTCTATATCTTGTTCAGCAGACTTATGTTCCTGCTTTGCTTCACTTTCCAAAGTTTCACGGGTTTCAAACAATTCCTTCAAAGACTTTCCTTCACCCTTTGACTCCTCAACAATCTTCTTAGCGCGCATTTCAGCCTCCTCATCATTTGCAGCGAGGTGCAAGGACTTCAAAGACTTTGCAACAGCATTAATCCTCTCCCTCGTTTTTTCGTCCATACTATAAATTAGACAGAGAAGACTATATTAAGATTGTGGGGAAAATAGATATAGAACAGATTATCACCATATTTTTATGAAAACAATTTCGCTGATAGGCTCACACGGAACAGGAAAAACAACCATTTTCGACAAAATAAAAGAGCAAAGACCAGAGCTGCGCTATTTTAGGGAGTCTGTGCGAGAGTTTGTTCCAGCATTGGGATATGCAAGCCCGTGGGATCTAGTAAGAGAGTTCGGCATAGGTCCTTTTGAGTTAATGAACATGAATTCCTGGGCAGTAATGGATCCTGCGCAAAACAGCCTGCTTCAGCAGAATGATACAATAGTAACAGACAGGTCGGCTATTGACAATTTTGCATATTACTTGACACTGTGCACCGGACAGACTGATTTTGATGTTGAAGAACTGCTCAAAAGAATGGGCCAATATTATGCATCTCTAACAACAAAATTCGTATATTTTCCAATTGGCGCAATTCCATTAAAAGGAGATGATATGAGGCCAAGCGATTCTGACCTGCAAAGAAGGGTTGATGAAAATATATCCCGCGCTTTCAGAATTCTAAGAGTTCCAGAACAAAAAGTACATTTATTGAAATCGACAACAATTGACGGAAGGACAAAAGAGGTTTTAGAAGTTATAGCCAAATGCTAACACAGGAAAAAATAGACAAAATATTCGCAATTTTGAGAATAGTCCACACTTCACACTGGAAAGCGCCAAAAACTGAAGAAGTGCAGAAGGAAATATCAAGGATAGGTGCCTATATATTTAGGGCAGGAAGAGAGCCGTGGGTTGCAGAAGTAAAAATAACAGAAAATACAATTTCTTACGAGATTAATCCAGAGCTGCCTGAGAAAATGAAGATTAAAGCAGAAGAGATGAAGAAAAAGTTTGAAGAGTTAATAAAAAAATAAAATCAGCCTCCAAAGATATTCTTGAAAAAGTCCAATATTTTCTGGATGAGCGTGCGCTGCTCCTTTAATTCCTGCTCGACAGCCTGTATACGCTCTTCAATGCTAACGCATCTGCTATCAGCTGCCGTATTGCTTAAACACTCATAGTTGTTCTGAGCAGATTCACCAACCTGCTTTTGAGGTTTGAGAAAACTGTCAATATCGCAGTAGACTGGGACTCCATTTTCCACAAGGCGAATGCCGAACTGCAAACAAGAAGCATCACGCCTGCAACCAACACAAACTTCTTCACGCTCAACGAGAGCAACAGGAGGACCAATAGGTCTCAAACTCTGACATTGCGCATCTAACGCTTTGTAATCATTCCAAAACTCAACAGGAACTTCCAAGCCTGCCTGATCGTACTGGTTAATCTTTTCCTTCAAAGCCTTAAGCTGTTCAATACAACTCTCATACTCCTGCACAGGCACCGGCGGAGGCACAGGGTACTTTTTATATACGAGAGGCAAGGGATACTTTTCCACCAGTTCTTCAGGCAATGCCGGCGGAGGCACAGGCCTTGGCGGGGCAGTAATAACCTCTCCACCAACTGAAATTTTTGCTATTCCTGCATTGTTCTGTTCATTTGTTTCAGCTACACTATCGTCAGGATCAACAATGATTTTTATTGTATAATCCGTCTTTTCCTGGAGCACAACTTTTATTGTGCTCATCAACTGTCCTCCAGGTCCAAGTCCTTCGTATTTCTGGCTCAGACCGCCTTCAACTATTTTATAGCTGGAAGGGCTGATGTCAAAAGTTACTCTGAACTCTCCTGCTTCCATACCTCTCTTGTTTAGCACTATAGCACTAATTGCTCCCACTTCTCCCGCTTCTGTGACTGAAGTTGTGGTCCACCCATTCAACTCAAGGTCTGGCTGGTCAGCAAAAACAGATGAAGCTGACAAAATCACTAACAACAACACAAACAATCCAATTGTTTTTTTCAATTTCATTTTTACTACCTCCGATTCATTTAATTATATTTAAAGCTATTCCTAGTACGCAATTTTCAACCCCGCACTTATAGTAAGTCCTTTTTCCTTTCCTTTGATTTGATTTTCAAGCATATCGTGCTCGTTCTGCTCAAGCCCAATCATTAATTCAAAAGCGCCGGGAACACCAATGCTGAGTTCTGCGCCAGCAGAATAACCAACGTACTTCTTCGCATGCCGGTCAAAGTTGAAGTAAACAAAAGGACGCAAATGAAGCGCAGCAGCACGGCCATTTTTATCAACTGGCACATACGCCAAATCAAACCGCGCACCAGTTCTAATGTGGCGAACCTTTCCAGGACCCAGCAAGCCATCTATATCGTGGCCAAGATTAAGCTCAAGCGGAAGTTTTCCAGCAATATTTATAGGCGTGTTGGTGTTGTAAAAGCTTCCACGGGGAGTCAAATAATGATTGATCAACGTCGGGGTAATTTCTGTTTTGCCAAGTTTAATTGTGACAGGCTTGATGCTTCTTTCGCCAGTAACCATATAGTTCGCAATCGCATAAAGACTTTCCCAAGTCCTCAAGGACAAAGCATCTGCAAGAATAAACTGGTTTAACAACTGCTTTCTAGTCAACTCAATACCCCCGGCTCTAGGATCCCAGAATTCAAGAGGAATGCCGGTGTGGGGATTAAAATGTGTATTCCAAATCCTGTAAATCCCATGCCTGTGCAAATGATGCAAGTACATATCAATGTCATTCCATAACCCTTGGTTACTTAAAGTTGGATAAGGCGCATCGTCTCCATAAATCGCTATCGACTTGTAATCAGGTGTTTCATTCAAGCTCAGCCCTTTCAACTGGTTTGCAACAGTAAGATAGACAATATCAGCTGTTTTGGCAGATAAAAAGGAAACCGCTTCATCGAAAGTAACGCGTCTTTTATCATTCTGTTCTTTGTACAGAAAATGCGCTTGGAACTCTTCCTGATTCAAACCATTGGTTATATTTCTGACATAGATCTCTTCATTAAGGATTGGGTCTGGAGGCAGTACACCTGTCTGCACGTATGCAGGGACTCCCTTGCTCCAATCAGAAAAATCAATATCGGGTTGGCTATGTTTTTGCAGGCCAAATTTTCTACCTTCATAATCATGCGCCATTTCGTGAAAATAATAACTTGTGCCGTGATTCAAATAGCCGAGCAGGGCAAGTTGAGTGATGCGCGCAAGCAAGCCCTTGTCCAAACCAGCCTTAACGCCTAATAGATCGCTGCCCTTCCCAAGCAGCTGAGTTGCAGAATACCAGGCTTTTGTGTTAAGATCATAGCCATCAAGCGGGTTTGCAAAAGAGCCGGAATTGTTTTCTGGATCCATAACCCCGTTGAAAAAGTCAAAAAATAATGTTCGAGCAGGCATGGATACTTGCTCAGCCTGGCCTTGCGCAACCTCATCTGGCTTGGAATCTTGCGCTTTAGCCTGAGCGCCACAAGTAAGCGCGCCAGTCACGGTGGCGCCTGCCAAAAGATTCTTTACAGCTTTTTTGATCCTATCAATCAATGCCATGAAGAGTACAATAACCGGGCAAATATATGTAATTTGAGCGGGCAGAAGCTGTAAAAGAAGCTCAAAACGTACTATAAAAAGGTAAAAAAGGCAGATTAACTACCCAAACATATATTATCCTTTGGCAGGGAAAGGCTTAAATAGTTGGTATACTTCTGGTATACTTATGGAAGTAACAACAGTAAAGCTTCACAAAAGCACAAAATCAGCATTGGATAAATTGCGCGTAGAAAAAGATAGTTACGACGAAGTTATTAGCAAGTTAATAGCTCAAACCGAAAACAAAAATCTTAAAGAGGAATTAATACAAGCTTACCAAAGCCTTGGCACAGAAGATCTTCAACTTTTAGAAGAATGGGAAACGGCTTCTAAAGAAATAGAATGATTGAAGTAAAAAGAGGCGAAATCTGGCTCGTGAATCTCGATCCAACAATTGGGCACGAAATTAAAAAATCAAGACCAGCGGTTATAATTCAAAACGACATCGGAAACAAATACAGCCCGATAACCATAATAGCGCCAATAACTTCTCAAAAAACAGAAAAAGTCTATCCATTCGAAGTCTATATCGCTGAGTTACTAGGCAAAAACGCAAAAGCATTATTAAATCAGATAAGAGCGATTGACAAAAAAAGACTGATCAAAAATTTAGGAAAAGTTGAAGACGAAACACTGCAAAAAATAGACGAATCAATAAAAATAAGCTTAGGTTTAGTTTAACATCACTTTTCCAAGAACCAGTCCGTAAGATGGACTTTGACGGCCTTGCCAACCTTTACTATTTTAATGATATTCTTTGTCTCCAGACTTTGGAGTGTTCTTGCAAGGGAGGTACGAGGAATGCCAGTGTTGTGACGGATTTCTGCCTGAGTGGCCTTGTACCTGTTGGCAAGCAAGAAGTTAACAACGTCACGTTCCTTTGGATTGAGCGTAGGCAGAATATCCTTGACTCTGGCGCCTGCTTCCACTTTCTTTTCCTCAACCACTTTCTTTTTTCGCAGAACAAAATATAAAACCAGCAACAAAACTGCAATCGCCAGAATAACAGGCAACAAATAATTTCCTTCTTCAGGAATATTGACTATCGTCTTGTCCAGCTTTAATTCAATATACATTGTTTGATTAGGTTCAACAGTTATAAGCTGAAAGCCAGTACCATCGCGAAATGCAGCATGGACTCTGCAAGGACCAGGAGGAATATCCTTGATTGAAAACGTGCCAAACTTGTCAGCAACAAAAGTCTGCTCCAGACAATCAAGCTTAATC
>DATDPK010000047.1:0-19948 GCA_035292785.1 Candidatus Nanoarchaeia archaeon | reverse complement strand
GTGTTTCCATAATGCTTGGAAAGTCTGGCTGGCTTACCAGTATTGTTGGCTCACCGCTTTCATACCAGGCTGTATCGTTTGTTGGTACGTCTATGATGATTATGTTTGCAGTTTTTTTAAATTCTTGCAATAATTTGCTTGGGTGCGGTGCTTTTATTGTTGCCAGGCTGCTGAAAAGTATTTTTAGCCCGTCTGGGTGCTGGTAAAGTGCTTCTTTTATTGTGTAGCGGTTGAGCAGAACGTCTTGTATTGTGCGCTGTGGAAGTATTTGGAAGTGATAGCAGAGTTTTGGAGTGTTGCTGTCAGCGTCAACTAATAGAACTTCATTGCCGTTTATTCTGAGCGCGTGTGCCAGGTTTGCCGCAAATGTTGTTTTTCCCTGTCCGGAATTGCCTGTTATTAGTATTACATTACTCATTTGTTTCGCCGACTTTTGTGCTTACGTATTGGAGGAATTCTTTTGTTCTGTCGTAATAGTCTGTTATAATATCTATCGTGACTTCTAGTTCTGTGTCGTCCTCAAGTTTTGCAGTCATTGTTACGTGTCTTCTGTATTCTTGTGAGCGTGTGAATTTTGCTTTGTCTACTTTTCTCAAGAGTATGTAGAACTGCACAAAGTCTTGTATGGTTTTGTCTTCAGGATAGAGTTTTTTTGTTGCTTCTATTTTTAGTCTTGGCAGTTCTGGTATTTCTTCTGTTTTCTTTTGTGCGGCGTGTGCGAGAAGTGAGTCCATTCCAAATGCTATTGTGCTTATGAGGCGTTCAATTATGCTCTTGATTACATCCACAGTTCTTGTGTATTTTAAACTAACTGCGATGCTATGGTCTGCTCGTTTTAATTCTTGGTGCGCAAGTTGGAGCGCTTCCTGTGGATGCATAAATTAGCCTCACTGACTACTACTTCTATGTGGTAGGTATAAGAAGTATTTAAACTCACTGGCTAAGATTGAGTATTGCCTGGGCTAAATCGCCTTTTGCCTCGTTTATGGCTTTTAAAGCCTCATCGTGGCTTTTTCCGGTCTGCTGCATTACTGTTTGTATGTCTTCTTCCTTTATGTCCGGCTCTGTTGTTCTTTTTTGTTCTGTTGGCGTTCCTGTTATCTGCCAGGTTTCCTGGCCCATCATGTTTACTTTTGCCACTTGCGGGTTTGTTATTACTATGTCTTTGTCTTGGCAGCGGATTATTACTTCAGTTGCTTCTATGTCCTGCTGTTGTATGCCCATGCGTTGCATGGCTTTTGCGAGTTCTCGAGAATTTAGCTTTGGAATCATACTATGCCCAGTGCTGCTGTGCCCCATACGTGCATTGCAATTATGACGAGGATAACGACGATGCTGAATACTATGACTAGTCCTGGTTTTATTTCGATTTTTGAATGGTAGTCTTCAAAGTATCTCGTGATTCCTGCTGTTGTCATTGGCGCGCCGCTTTGTTTTTCTGCCATAATGTTCACAAAAAGTTTTTTGTATATAAAAGTTGGGGTTGGGCTGGCGTAAGCTGCCTTTTGTTGGCCTCCAAACAATGATATCCATTGTTGACGGTTTGACCCGTCTGGACAGGCCGTTCTGAGCATTCTACTTAGCGCACGCGAAGGTGCTTGCACCGGCGGGGGCAGTCGTTTCATCCAGACTTATAGGAACGTCTGCACGTTAGTGCCTGTGTCGCCACAGGAGTCGCGCTTTCATCCTCCCTATAAGCGGTTCGTTTCTGTGCTGGAGCCATCCATTGCTGAATCTCTCGCAGAGCCGCCTTTTGTTGGTGGGCAGACTTTCCTCAGTTACCCGAAGCTCAGTACCCTCCCAACCCCGACGATAAACATATATATTACGGTATATAAATCTAATGGTATGGAAACCAAAATTGTGGTTGGTGGCGGCGAAAAAATGAATATTAGTGGAGGATTAAAATGGCAATAATTGAATCAAGGGAAAGTAAGCAAACTGCCAGTGAGAAAGCATTTCAGAATTGGCTTGATAAAAATGAAATTCCTTATTGGTATATTAAGCAAGATATGGAAACATTCTCTCCAGCGTTAAGAAAATATTCTGTCAAGAGACCTGATTTCCTCATTTTGATACCTAATATGGGGTTTTTCCTTGCGGATGTGAAATATGAAAAGCTCGCCGAGAAATATCCCAAGTTTTTTATTAATGCTGAAGAAGCAGAGAAGTATGCAAATTTACAAAAATTATTCAATTTGCCTACGTGGTTTGTTTTATCTTCTGATGAATCACATTTCAAAACGTGGTATTGGATACCAATCATGGCTGTTTTGAATGAAGGTCTTCTATTTGAAAGAAAACAAGACAAACAAAAATGTTATTCCGTTCCAGTTGACAAGTTTGTCCAAGTTGCGGATTCAGATTCATTAGAGAGAGTTTTTTCACAAATGTTAAAACCTAGATAAAACTGTCAAAAACTAATAAAAATTTAAAGAACACCAAACGAGAACTTAACAGCTCATTGTTTTGAGAACACTAAAATCGTCAACTCTTCCTCTCCCTGCATTACTTTTCAATCTCCGGCATTGCTGAAGAATGGTGGCTGGTGATGAGCCATTGGTTTCCGTCCCAGTTATAGGTATACGTGTAGCGGGCGTGGACTTGAGCGCCGGTGGTTCCAAAAGTGAATGTGTAGAGTCCTGAGTCAAATGCTGTGTTGCATCCTATTTGTATCATTCTGAAGTCTATTTTGCCTGAGGGTTTGTTTTCAAGGAAGTGGTGGAAGTAGTCTTCTTTTTCTTCTGCTGTGATGCGTGGTTTGTTGGAAAGTGTTGGAAGCAGGATGGATTGTTCGGCGTAGTTGGCAACGACTTCGTGCGGGTCGCCTGTCTGGAGCGCGTGATTCCAGCGGTCAAACAAAGACGCGATTTCTTGCTCATTGGTTGGTTTGCAGGTTTCCGTTTGGCCCATAGGCGATTGTGCACAGCTTGCGAGAAGTATAAGCAGGAGAACGATTCTAATTGAGTTTATTGCGCTGGAATTTATGTTGTGAATTGCCATCTTTTTTGCATTGTTATAATATCGCGCTTTTTAATTGTTGTGGTAGAGCGAATTATCTTCCAAACACCAACACTATCAGCTCTTCCTCTCCCTGCATTACTTTTCTTTCGTGTTCGAGTGTGAACTTGAATTCTGCTGCTTTCTTTTTGACTAAGTCTATTCCTCTTTTCATTACGAGCAGGATTTTGCCTGTTTTTTTGAGTATAAACTCTGCTTGGTAGAAGAATTCGTGGTAGATTTTCTCTGCTCTTTTCTCGTCAAGCATTCTTCCGGGTTGTATTGGTAAAGTGATTATTCTATCCAAGAAATTCTTGCCGAATTTGGCGTCGAGCCATTGTAAGTCTTTTCTGGAAAATTCTACTTCTTTGACTATTCCTGCTATTTTCGCGTTTTTTCTTGTTGCAGATACGTGTTTGAAGTTGTCGTCCATTGCTATGATTGTGCCTTTGAACTCTTTTTCTTCGTCTTTCACGTCCAATTTGACATTCGGCAGTTTTGTGAATGCTAATTTTTCTTTGCCAAACTTGTGTGGTGAAGTGTTCGTGGAGTACAGTGCTGCTTCGATTGGTATTATTCCATGACGGCAAAAGGGGTCAAGCAGTGCTTGCTTTGACTCATAATCTGCAATAAACAGCAATGCTGCTGCTATGTTTCCTTTCAGAGCGTCTGTTCCTAAAAATATTCTATAGTCTCTTTTTCCAAGGTCTATTCCGCTGTAGTCTATGCCTATTACACATTCATCATCTTGAATGTCAATGTGTATTATGGTCTGCGGATTTCTTCTGTCAACTGCAACATTGTATTTTTCTGCGAGCCATTTGTTGAATTCTTGTTCTAAGTCATAGGACGTAAATGGGTGTTCTCCTTTTCTTTCGCAGGTTATTAGTGCTCTTTCTGCCAGATATTCTTTCAAGTCCGGCATTTGTGTTGTTTCTGGTTTGTCTTCGAATTTTATTTGTGCAAGAACTTGTATTGTTTTTGTGAATGTTCTTCCAAAGTAGCATAGTGTTGCTAATTCAATATTTTTTTCAAATGTAAAGAACACTTTTCCTGGTTTTATCACAATATTCTTGGCGTCGATGATTTGCGTTATTTCTTTTGCACTGACATCTTCTATGCCTTTGTGCGTTAGAACAAGGCCGTTCATTCTTCCTGCACTATTTTTGCTATGCTGATGACTTTGTCTTTTTCATCGAGTTTCATCACGCGTACTCCTTGTGTGTTTCTTCCTATTGTGCTTATGCCTTGTGCTGGTGTTCTTATCAGCACGCCGTTTTGTGATATTAGCATTAATTCGTCTTGGTCTGTTATGCTTGCTATAGAGACTACTTTTCCGTTTTTGTCTGTGATTTTGATGTTAATGACTCCTACTCCGCCTCTGTTGATTAGTCTGTAGTCTGATATTTGTGTTCTTTTTCCGAATCCGTTTTCGGTTATTGTGAGTAATGTTTTGTTATCATCTGCTATTGTTGCTCCGACCACTTTGTCATCGCGCAGTCTTATTCCTATTACTCCTCCTGCTGTTCTTCCCATTGGCCTGACGTCTTCTTCGTGGAATTTGACCGCTAATCCATTCTCAGTTGCAATGATTATCTGTTGTTTTCCGTCTGTGAGCATTACTGAGTTCAGTGCATCTTTTTCGTCAAGGCTTATTGCTATGATTCCGCCTTTTCTTGGGTTTGAGAATTCTTCGAGTGATGTTTTCTTGACTATTCCGTTGTCTGTGACCATCAATAAATACTTGTCTGCTTCGAATTGTTTGACTGGTATGAATGCTGTGACTTTTTCTCCTTGCGCCAATTGTAATATGTTGACTATTGCTGTTCCTTTTGCGTATCTTCCTGCTTCCGGTAGTTGGTAGACTTTTATCCAGTGTACTTTTCCTAAGCTTGTGAAGAATAGTATGTAGTCGTGTGTGTTTGCCACGAATAATGTCTCGATGAAGTCTTCTTCTTTTGTTTCTGCGGCGATTATTCCTTTTCCGCCTCTTCTTTGCTGTTTGTAAGTGTCTACTGTCAGTCTTTTGATGTATCCTGCGTGTGTTATTGTGATTACGTCGTCTTCTGGCTTGATTAATGATTCTTCTTCGAGTGTTTGTACTTCTGTTTCGAGTATTTGTGTTCTTCTTGCGTCTCCGTATTTTTCTTTTAGTTCAAGCAGTTCTGCTTTTATCAAGCCAAATATTCTTTGTTCGCTTGCAAGTATTTCCTGCAAATCTTTTATTAATTTCAGCAAATCTTTGTGTTCGTTGCGTATTTTGTCTTGTTCTAATGAAGTTAATCTGCGCAGTGTCATGTCGAGGATTGCTATTGCCTGTTTTTCTGATAGTTTGTAGTCTTCTATCAGTCCTTTTTTGGCTTCTTCTGCGCTTTTGCTTTGTTTGATGAGCTTGATTATTGGGTCGATGTGTTCTAATGCGACGATTAATCCTTCGAGGATGTGTGCTCTGTCTTGTGCTTGTGTTAAGTCGAATTGTGTTCTTTTGCGTACGATGTCTTTTCTGTGGTCTATGTAGTGCTGGACCATGTCTTTCAGGGAAAGTACTCTTGGCTCGTTTCCTACAAGCGCCAGCATGTTCATTCCGAATGTTTCTTGCAGTCTGCTGTGAGTGAACAATTGATTTAACACAACATCTGAATTTGCTCCTTGTTTTAGTTCTATGACTATTCTCATTCCTTCTCTGTCGCTTTCATCTCTTAAATCAGAAATTCCTTGTATTTTTTTGTCGTGGACTAAGTCAGCGATTGCTTCGATGAGAAGTGCTTTGTTTACCATGTATGGTATTTCTGTGACTATGATTCTTTGCCTGTTTTTTGTTTCTTGGATTTCTGTTTTTGCCCTGATTACTATTCTGCCTCTTCCTGCTTTGTAGGCTTCTCTTATTCCTGATGTTCCCATTATTATTCCGCCTGTTGGGAAGTCTGGTGCTTTGATGTATTTCATTAGTGAAATAGCGTCAATTTCTGGGTTGTCGATTGTTGCGATTATTCCGTCGCTGACTTCTGACAGGTTGTGTGGCGGTATGTTTGTTGCCATTCCTACTGCTATTCCTGAGCTGCCGTTAATCAAAAGGTTTGGAACTTTTGCCGGCAATACACTTGGCTCTTTTAGTGAGCCGTCGTAGTTTGGCACGAATTCTACTGTTTCTTTGTCTATGTCTTGGAGTATTTCTTCTGCTAGCTTGTTCAGGCGAGCTTCTGTGTAACGCATTGCTGCTGCAGAGTCTCCGTCTACTGAGCCGAAGTTTCCTTGTCCTTGGACGAGAGGATATCTGAGTGAGAAGTCTTGTGCGAGTCTTACCATTGTTTCGTAGATTGCTGCGTCGCCGTGTGGGTGGTATTTACCCATTACGTCTCCTACGATTCTTGCTGATTTTTTGAAGGGCTTGTTGTGGAGCATGCCCATTTCGTACATTCCAAAGAGAACTCTTCTGTGGACTGGTTTTAGGCCGTCTCTTACGTCTGGCAGTGCTCTGCCTACTATGACTGACATGGAATAATCTAGGTAAGAAGTCTTCATTTCCTGCTCGATTATTCGAGGGATGATTCTTTCCGCTGGTTTGTCTTGTGTTTCAGGCATAGAATTTAACACCAATTATCGACGATATATTGATAATTTTTGGGGCTTTATAATGCTTATTATTTTCTATATAGAAAAATTACCTAATTTTCAACTGTTTTTAGCACTGAATTTGAGACTTTTATTGACCGCCCGCAGTACACGCATTGCTTTGATTTTCCTGCAAGTATGTTTGTTTTGCTTTGGTATTTCATTTGGTTTTTGCAGTTTCGGCAGAGCAATAAGAATGTAGGCACTATTCTTCCTCCTTTTTTTCTCCTGTCATTATTCTTTTGATTCTTTCTTCAATTTTTTGTTCGACTTCTGGCGGAATTCCTTCCGGAAAGAGGCCTTTTCCTTCTTCAAGGTTTTTTGATTTTAGTGTTGCGGCTTTTTCTGCTGCTTCTTTTGCTATTTTTTCTGGAGTTAGTTTTTCAGCACGTTTTTCTTCAACAACTTCGATTTTCTCTTCGACTGGTTTTGTTTCTTCAGTGGCTTCTATTTTTTCTTCGACAGCCGGCTTGGGCTTTTGTGTTTTTTTCTTCGCAATTTTTTCTTCTCGTGGAATGTGTTCTGGCTTCGTATCATAAACTTCCAAATCTCCTATTTTTTCCATGAAGACTTGTACTCCTGTTGGGAAGATGTCTGTTTTCTCGATTACCGGATAAGTCTCGAGGACTTTTGGTCCTTTTTCTGTTTGTAGGACAATCTGTGGTGCTTCGAGGTTTTCTTTTGTCTGTTGTCTTTGTTGTTCTGCGGTTTGTTCTATTTCTTTTTCTTTTGACTCGATTGCCTGTTCTATTTGTTCGCTGTTTTTGAATTTGTTTCTTAGTTGTTCTTGGCTTAAGTCGAAATATTCGAAGAATTTTGGCGTGAGTTTGATGAGTTTTGTTCTTCCGCTTTTTTCTCTTGTGATGAATCCGCTTTTCTCCAGTTGTGATAGGTGGTCGTATGCCTTGTTCGTGCGTATTTTGATGATTTTGCTTTGCAGTGCAGGTACTTTGTACGCCACTACTGCGAGTGTTTCAAGCAGTCCTTTTGGCAGTTCTGTTTGCGTGACGACTTTTCTTATTATGGAAATGTATTGTTCGCGTACTGTCAGCTTCCACGCTGTGCCGTCTTGTATGAGCATTGTTGGGCTGTTTGTCTCGTCCAGCTGTTTTTTCAATTCATTTAATACTTGCAGGATTTCTGCTTCTGTGCCTTTGCTGAGTTTTGCTATTTCTGATAGCTCAAGCTTGCGTGCTGCTGCAAACAGTATTGCTTCCACAGTTCTTTTTAGTTGCTCATCCATTATGCTGTGTAAGAGTCGCCCTCTTTTTTAATGACTCCTTTTGTTGTGAGATTTCCAACGAATGGCGTGAGTTCGTTAGCCTTCACACCCAATAATTTGGATAGTTCTTCTATTGTGTGCGGTTTTGTTTTGCACGCGAATTTGATGAAATTGTAGAATATGTTTATTGCGTTTCTGTCCAGCACTTCTTTTTGTGCTTGTATTCCTTTGAGCATGAAGTCTGTGTGGTGCAGTTTTGCCTGGAAATCGTTCATGAAGTCTGTGAGCATGTTTGTGTCAAGCACTACTTGTGCTGGGCTGATTATTTCTACTGAGCTTGGCATGCTGTCAAAGCAGAAGTCAAGCAGTTCTTTTGGGTCTTTGAAAAATGCGTGTATTTCTACAAATGCCGTGAATAGTTGGTCTTTTGGCTCTGCTGGCGCGTATTTTTCCACCTGTACCTTGAGTCCTTGTGATTTGAGTTTGTCTACGTGGTCTTTCAGGGCTTTCTCTATGTGTTCTTTTGGCGCTCCTAATATATCCAGTATGCATCTTGCCAGAATCGGCTGTTCCATGGTGTGTTTTCGATTGGCAGTGCTTTTAAAGCTTTCCCTCGTCTGAAAGCGTTTGTAACTATTCTTGAATGGTTATAAAAGTTTTTAATGATTAGTATAAAAGGAAAATCGGGGTGTATTAATGGGATTATTCGGTTTTCTGAAGAAAAAGAAGGATGAGCTTCCATTACCTCCACCGCCAAGTCCTCCTGACTTGCCTCCTATTTTGAAAGGTGATATTGAGTCTATTCGTCCTGAAATGACTGAAGAATATGCTCCAGAGATGACTGAAATGCCTTCTATGCCTGAGTTTGCTCCTGAACGTTTGCTTCCTGCTCCTGCGGGGGAAAAAGAGGTTATGGTTTTTGATAGGACTGTCCCAAGGGAGGAGTTTGAAGCTGAGCCAGCACCAGAAGTTGTGAGGCATATGCCTGTTCAGCCGACTTTTGTTGCTGTTGAGGACTACAAGCGTATTATCAACGACACTAATGTCGTTCGTTCTAAGCTGATGGAAGCTGAGAATTTTGTCAGGCGTTTGGGCGATTTAAAGAATGAGGAGGAGCGCGCTTTTGATAAGTGGCGTTCCCAGCTTGAGGATGTTGAGAAGAAGTTGAGTTATGTTGATAAGCTAATTGCGAAGGCAGGGTGATAATATGGATGGTTCAAAAGCTCCAGTGTTTGTAAAAATTGACGAGTATAAGGATATTGTTGACATTATGGTCTTGATGCGCGAAAAGTTGCGCCAGGCTAAGTTTTTGCTTGACAAGATTGCAGAGTTGAAAGCGCAGGAGGACGCAGAGCTTTCTACTTGGGCTAAGGAATTGGACGATGTTGAGGCTCGCGTGTCTTCAATTGATAAGTCATTATTGGAACCGTCTTTGTAATATGGAAAACGAGCTCTTTTTTGTCGGAATCCGGGACCCTATCGAGTTGAGGAAGGAGTTACTGTTGTCTTCTAAGAACTTGATTGACAGCTTGAGGCGTTATGAAGCTTACAAGACGATTAAGGATCAGAAGCTGAGGCAGATTATTCAGCTTAAGCGTGTTTTTGATGAATTGCTTGTCTTGAACAAGAAGTTTCGCGGCAAGCTTCCGCGTGTTCCTGTTAAGACTCCTTCTGTTGAGCGCGAAGAGCCAAAGCCAAGGTCTGCTCCTTCCAGATTAAAGCCGTCTGCCAAGACAAAGATGGAAATGTTGGAAGAAGAACTTGCTAAAGTTGAGAGTAGATTGGGAAGTTTGGAATAATCTAATCTTCATCCACATAGCCACGCATCCGATATCTTTTTTCTCCTGTTGCAGGATTAATAACTTCAGTAAGTTGATATTCTACAACTGGAAGTATGTGAGGACCAGCACCATCGTCAAAAGCCACCAAAGGAGTCACTATTGCTATTTTTTGCCCTACTAGACTGGCAGTTGTTTCTGCATCCGCGCTTGGATCTATTCTCTGAAGTCTTGCTGTTATCTCATCAAGTGTTAAAACCTGTCCATTCATTCCAAAAAATCGTCTGATGCCAGTCAATCCTAATGCGCTGAGTGTTTTTTTTGTAGTTGCGTATTCCAATTTACCATCTATTTGACTTTGTGTCATCCAAGCCATTTTTAATCCTCCATATATGATTATTATTCTTGATTTTATTCTCTATTATATAAAATTTGTGAGATATGCAGGGGGCAGGATTCGAACCTGCGAAGGCACTAAGCCAATAGCTCTTGAGGCTATCCCCTTTGACCACTCGGGAACCCCTGCGAATGTAATGAGCAGACCAGACGAACTTGTTCGGCTATGCCTGCGTATATAGAACTAGTCTAGTGTTCTTTTTTAAATCTTATTGAGAATTTAGCTTGGCGGAGTGCTGCAGTATGTTGCTATGAGTGTTTTCAGGTAGTCGCTTGGCTGCATTCCTTGTGTTACGAATTCTCTTGCAAGTATGCATATCTGCCATTGGGCGTTAGGGTCAACCACGTATACAGGTGTTTCATAGTATTCTGGATAAGCGTCTACGTAAACATAATCTACTGGTATTATTGGATGTGGGCGTGGTGGAATTGGATGCGGTCTTGGCGGAATTATTGGTTCAGGCCTTGGCTCTATTGGAGTTATGTGTTCTGGAATCCTTATTGCTTGTCCTGGTCTTAGGTCTGGCGGGTGTATTGCAAGGCCGCCTGTAGAACTGTCATTAACACTGACAAATCCCATTACTCCTAATGCGAGAATTGCTACAACTAATAGTGTTGTTATTGAGGTTTTCATTTTCACACAAATGATGGACAGACTGAGGATATTTGGTCTGGCGGTGTGTTTCCTCCTGCTCTTATGTCAAGGTGTAAATTGATGTCGTAACAAATTGCGCGATACACTTGGTCATCATATGTTTGGATGTATTCTGGTTGGTCTACAACTGTTATGTCTCTGTCCACAACTGTTGGCCTTATTATTGGCGGCTTTATTGCTGCACCTGGTTTGAATTTTGGTGGTATTTTTGGTGCTGTGAATAGGCCTGTGGAGCTGTCTAAGCTTACGAAAGTCATAAGTCCTAGTGCCACGAGCGCTACGGTGAGTAGCGTTGCCATTGATCCGATTTTGTTCATAACAGCTAGTATGTTCTTTGAATTATCTAAACATTTGGCAAGTAAAATACGGTTATACGGTTTAGAATACTAAAGTTTAAATGAGAGTTAATTCTCAGAGTGCTTATGAGCGTTGAAATTGCAGCAGTTGGCGGCTGGGGCGAGGTTGGCAGGAATATGACTGCTGTTCGGGTTGATGATGAGATTGTTATTTTTGATATGGGCTTGCATATGCCTAATTATATCAAGTTGACTGATGAGGAGATTGGTGAGTTCAGGAAGCTTGATGAGTCTGCTTTGAAGAAGGCTGATGCTGTTCCGCAGGACAGCTCTATTAAGGACTGGCGGGCAAAGGTTGTTGCTATTGTCATCTCTCACGCTCATCTTGACCATATTGGTGCTGTGCCTTATGTTGCTGCCAAGTATGATGCTCCTATTATTTGCACGCCTTTTTCCGCATCAATTCTGAAAACTATTCTCAGTGATGAGAAGATTGATTTGCCTAACAAGATAATTGCATTGAAGCCCGGCCAGACTATGCCTTTGTCCAAGGATTTGAAGTTGGAATTTTGCCATATTACCCACAGTACTCCGCAGACAATTATTGCGACTTTGCATACTCGCGATGGTCTTGTTGTTTATGGGAATGATTACAAGCTTGACAGCCATCCCACTCTTGGTTCTCCTGCTAATTTTGAGCATTTGAAAAAGCTTGGTGAAAAGGGAGTGCTTGCCTTGATTCAGGATTGTCTTTACGCTGCTTCTGAGAGAAAAACTCCCAGCGAGCAGGTTGCAAAGAATATGTTGAGGGATGTCTTGATTGATGTTGATAACAAGGGAAAGTCATTAATCGTCACGACTTTCGCAAGCCATATTGCGAGGCTGAAATCAATAGCCGAGTTTGGAAAGATGCTTAACAGGAAGGTTGTTTTTATGGGCAGGAGTGTTGCCAAGTATTGTTATGCTGCCAAGGATGCGAAAGTCATTGACCTTTTCAAGGAGGCTGAGATTTTGAAGTATTCGCGCCAGATTCGCAGGAAGATTAGCGAAATTCAGGTTCGTGGCAAGGATAAGTATTTGTTTGTTGTTTCTGGCCATCAGGGCGAGCCAAAAAGCGCTTTAAGCAAGATGATTGATGGTACTTATCAGTGGAAATTTACTCCTGATGACCACATTATTTTCAGCTGTCAGGTTATTCCTGCAGAGATTAATATACGCCAGCGCGCCGTAATGGAAGAAAAATTAAAGAAGCTTGGCGTGAGGATTTTCAAGGACATTCACGTTTCCGGTCATAGTTCTCGTGAGGATTTGAGGGATATGTTGAAGCTTTTGAAGCCGAAATATGTTTTTCCTACTCACGGCGAGCCTACTATGATGAATGCTTTTAACACTCTTGCTTCTGATATGGGTTATGTTTTGAATAAGACATTGTATCCTTTGACGAACGGCCAGCGTAAGGCATTGTAACTTCAGCACAATAAAATATATATACAACGAACATACGGGTTTTCTATGGGGGTATAAAAATGAGGCTTGTATTAGCAGATCCGACGTTGTTCAAGGATAGCATTATGGTTATTTCTGACCTTGTTAATGAAGCAAGGTTTAAGGTTACAAGGAATGGTTTGGAGCTTGTTGCTATGGATCCTGCTAATGTTGCCATGGTTATTTTCAAGTTTTTGTCCAGCAGTTTTACTGAGTATGATGTTGATAAGGAGCAGGAGCTTGGCATTAACTTGGCTAATTTCAGGCAGGTTTTGCGTCGTGTTGGTGCGAGTGACATCGTGACTTTGGAACTTGTTGAAAACAAGTTGCGCTTGCAGTTGAAGGGCAACACTACAAGGACTTTTAATCTTCCTTTGATTGATTTGGAGGAAAAGGAGCAGCGTGTTCCGAATCTGGCTTTCCCTGTTGCTATTAGCACGAGGAGCATTGTGTTGAGCGATGCTATTTCTGACGTTGACATTGTGGCTGAGAGTGTTACTTTTGCTGCAGAGGCTGACAAGTTCACTATTTCTGCTGAGGGTGATTTGTCTAATGCTCATATTGAGATGAAGCACGGAGAGGATACGAAGATTAAGAGCGAGACTACTGCCAAGGTTAAGTCCAAGTATTCTATTGAATACTTGAAGAAGATGATTAATGCCGGCAAGCTTGCTGATGAAGTTAGCGTGTTTTTCAATCAGGATTATCCTTTGAAGCTTGAGTACAAGGTTATGGATAAACTGCTTTTGAGCTTTATTCTTGCTCCGAGAGTCGAGAACGATTAAGCAAGATTTATATATAGTTCACTACTAAACAGTAGTATGAAATACGCTTTATTACTTAGGCCGTTTCAATGGTACAAAAATTTGTTAGTCTTTTTGCCATTAGTCTTTTCAGGCAATCTGGCAAACAGTTCTGCAATAAGTACTGCTGTTTTGGCATTCCTGAGCTTTTGTGCTCTTTCCTCTGCAACGTATGTTATCAATGATTATGCTGATAAAAATAAGGACAAGCTTCATCCTGAGAAGTGGAACAGGCCTATTGCTTCTGGCGAGATTGGCACATTGGGAGCTTTGATTTCAGCTCTTTTGTTGTTGGCTGTTGGTTTTGGTGTTGCTTTGTTGCTTCCAATTAATTTCTTGTACGCTGCTTTGGGTTATTTTGTTCTTTCACAATTATATACTGTCTGGTTGAAGCACGAGGCTTTTGCAGATATTCTAACGATTGCAGTTAACTTCGTAATCCGTGCAGTTGCAGGAGCATTTGCAATTTCTGTCTGGGTTAGTCCTTGGCTTGTTGCAGGTGTTTTCTTCCTCGCCCTCTTCCTGATTCTCGGCAAGAGGAGAAGCGAGCTTATGCTTTTGAAAAACAAGGCTCATTTGCAAAGAAAGGCTTTGTCGGCTTATTCAGATGATGTTGTTTCAAGGTTGAGTGCTTTGGCAACAACTTCATTGGTCATTTCTTACACTTTGTATGTTTTCTTTGGTGAACATAAGCTGCTTTACATTACTTTGCCTATTGCTATGTATTCTATTTTCAGGTACGAGAGTCTTATTAGTTCCGGCAATATTATTTCACGCCATCCTGAGAAGGTTTTGTTTGACAAGCGTATGTTTTTATCTATTCTTCTTTGGGGTTTGATGGTCGTTAGCGTATTATACCTTTAACTACTTCTTCCCAAAATAAAACATCTTCTGGATGTCAACGTCTTCCGGAGTGAAGTTTCCCTGTCTTGGGTGTGCTTCTTTTGTTTCTGTTTTTAGTTCAGCCTGTTTTTCTTTTGGTCTTGGGTTTTGTTCTGAGAATTTGCGCAGTTCTGTTTTGACTGTTTCAAGCTCATGTGCCAGTGTATTTAATGCTGACCTGAGTAATGAAAATTCTTGTTCGTATTTTTTGTTGTTCATTTGAATCAATAATTCTGCTTTTCTTTCTTCAAGGTGTGTTGTTTGCTCTGCCGCAGGTTGTTTTTCTTCTACAACAATTTGTTCTGGTGAATCTTCGTAGAGTTGTTCTGCTTGTTGGAATGCGTCTTCGCTTGAAGTTGCAAAGTTGTGCTTGCGTAGTTCGCTTGTTAGTGTGTTTATTCTCTGGATTTTGTCTACGTCCATTTCTTTGCCTCCCTTTGCACAAGATATCCGTTTTCAAAATTGTATTTGCTCTTCTGTATTGGCACAACCATTCTTTCCCTGCGTATTGTTGACAGGCTTGCAGTGCATTTTTCACAATAGTATTTTTTGCCGTCGCTTTTTGCAATGCAGAACTCGCATAGCTTTTTCCCGCACCACATGCAGGCGCTTGTGGTTTCTTTTTTATGTTGATTGCATTTCATAGTTTTAATTGTGTTCCGAAGTTTTGTTTTACAAAGTCTGCCATCATTGTGTTGTTTGCCAGCGTGTATGATTTGTATGCTGTTGCGATAAGTCCTTCGCGCAGGCAGGTGTCGCCTAATGCTGATAGTCTTTCTGCGTCATTTGCCATTTCGTATGCTTTTGCCGCATATCCTATTTGTCTTTCGCGCAGTGCTTTGTCGCCTACTTCTGCGAGTTTTTGCTTGTTATTGATAGCGCTGAATACTTCAATTGCATAATCATATTTTTCTTTTCTCAGACAGTCCTCGCCTACTTTTGCAAGTCTTTCAAAGTCGCCTATTGTGCGGAATGCGATTATTGCGTCTCCTGTTTTTCCGTCTTCAAGGCATTTGTTTCCGATTTTGAGCAGTTTTTCTGCGTTGTCTGCCAGTCTGTAGCACTCGATTGCGTTGCTTACCAGGCTTACTTTCTCGTAGTCTTCTCCTATGTTTGTCAGTCTTTTTTTGTTTCCTGCGAGTATGAATGCTTTCATTGCTTCCGGCAGTCTTCCTTTCCTGATGTATTCGTCGCCGAATGCGTTCAATATTGAAAGGCGTGTTTCCTCGTCAAACATGCTTAGGTTGACATTGTCAAGGCCTTTTTCGAGAAGTGCTGGAAGGATTTTCCTGAATTGTGTTAATCTTTGTTCTCTTTTATTTATTTCGTTTACGTTTTCTGTTACGCTTGTTACGACTTTTTGGAGAATTTTATCTTCCATTTCGGCACCTCTTTGACACTCAAAACACTATTTAAAACCAACATATACTGATATATAAATATTACGCTTTCGTATACTCACTTATTCGGGGTAGAAAAAGTTTAAGAGCTTAATACCTGAAGTTTTTGTATGGACGTTCAAAAAGCGTTGCGTGAATGGGCTGTCATTTACATCAAAAACAAGGATGTAATGAAGAAGTCCATCACAAGTATCGACGAGAATGTTGATGGTTTTGATTTTATTGTTAGAAAATCTTCTGGAGACCAGTTTTTTCTGATTAGGCCTGAGTTTTCTGATGTTGAAGAGGTTGTTTCTAAGGGTGAAGGCAAGCCGCTTGGCTTGGTTGTCTTGAATACAAGGGAGAATTTGAATAAAGTCATAGCTGGCTGGGATAAGTTATGCAAATTGAAAGGTTTGTGCATTTATTTTGTCAACCCGAAATCAAACAACAAGTGGCTGCTTTTCCCGTACACTCACGAGCAGATTACAGAGCGCGCTGCTTTAAAAAGAGGTTTGGAGAGCTTGTTCTCTATGGTTGAATCTTATAGCTAAAGAAAAAAAATTATGCTTCCACTTCTTGTTCTTGTGGATTTTCTTCAGAATAGCTTGGCACTGCTGCTTTGCTTATTATTATTATGTCGCCGATTGCTTTCACAAGCTGGTGTGGCACTATTACTCCTTTTGCGCTTCCAAGCACTTTGCTTAAGAATGAGTTCTTTGTTGCTCTTACTCTCCAGCCGTGTACTTTTGTTGCAGTCAAGATTGCTTCTTCTACGTCTCCAAAATAGTCGCCTTGGTCTGTGAAGACTTTCATGCCGTACGTTTCCTGTATTCTTTTCATTCTGAGCATGATTTTCCCTCCTTTGTTGCGACTATTCTCGGATGGTTAAACTATATAAAGATTATGGTGAAACAGAGGATTAATATAAGTTTGTATATAGGAACGCACTGTGGAAAATCTTAGAATTATAGGCACTTCTCACATTTCTCCTGAGAGCCTGAGGCAGGTGGAAAGGGTTATTCTAGAGGAAAGTCCTGCTGTTGTTGCTGTTGAGCTTGATAGGAAGCGTTTTGCTGCTTTATTGCAGAAGGGAAAACGCAAATTGTCTTTCAGCGATATTCGCCGTGTTGGCTTCAAGGGCTGGCTTTTTGCATTGGTTGGAGCCTGGGTTGAGGAAAAGTTGGGAAAAAAGGTCGGGGTTTCTCCTGGCGCTGAGATGCTGCTTGCGATTAAGACCGCGCAGAAAGTTAATGCAAAGATTGCATTTATCGACCAGGATATTGAGATTACTTTGCGCAGGTTCTCAAAAGCTTTGTCCTGGAAGGAAAAGTGGCGTTTTGCTGTTGATTTGTTCAAGGGCTTTTTCTTTGGCAAGGGTGTAAAGTTTGACCTGTCAAAAGTTCCTTCTGAAAAGGTTATTGAAAAGCTTATCAGGGATGTTCGCTTGCGCTATCCTAATGTTTACCGTGTTTTGGTTGCCGAGCGCAATGAGGTTATGGCGCACCGCTTGTTTCATATTATGAAGCAGTTTCCTGATGAGAAAGTTATTGCTGTTGTTGGCGCAGGCCACGAGAGGGAGATTGCCGGTTTGTTGAAAAGATATTTAAAGACAGAGCAGCCTTTAAAGTGAAAAGAGATGAGCTTAAGAAATTATATTGACAAGTTGCGAAGGTATTTCTGGTTTTCAAAAGTTGAATTATTGAATTTTTTCATCATGGTTGTTTTTCTTGCCCTGGTCGCCTCCTGGACTGAATGGGGTGCTGAGCGTTTTGATTTCCGTTCTGGCGTGGCAAATTGGATTTATGCGCTTCTGTTGGTAGGCATCACTGTTTTCGTGCACCACGCCGGACAGCGTATGATGGCTTTGTACCTTGGCTTTTATGCCGAGCAGAAATTATGGTGGCACGGCCTTATCATCAGCTTGATTCTTGTGCTGATAACAGATGGAAGCGTCAAGTTTTTTGCTGCGAGTTCAACAATTGCCCATTTGCTGCCAGTTCACAGGCTTGGTGCTTTCAGGTACGGCCCTAATATTTCAACAATTATGAAAATTTCTGTTGCAGGCCCTTTGGCTAACATCTTTTTCTCTGCTTTGGTGAAGAGCTTGGAATGGGGCGGTGTTATTCCTTCTGTTTTTGCCGAGAGGCTTTTCGTTATGAACTTGGTTTTTGCAGCGTGGAACTTGCTGCCGATTCCCCCTCTCGACGGTAGCAGGCTGTTCTATTATTCAAGGCTGACTTATGTATTTATGTTTGCAGCGGTGTCAAGCTATGCTCTTCTTATCTATTGGCTGAATATTTATTCCTACATTTTTGCCGGCTTGATTGGTATTGCTGCCTGGCTTGCATTTTATGTTTTCTTTGAGAGCAAGTGGAGGGCTTAGATGGAATTGGCTCTGGATTGGCCTGAATTTTGGGCAGTTGTTTTTATGGTAGTTGGGTTTGCCTTTGCTTTGTTCTCTGATAATCTGGTTGTTGCGTATATTGTTGTGTTCCTGATGGGTTTGTTGTTTGGCAGGGTTTGGCATCGTGGCAAGAAAACCAATCGCGTTCCTTTGTTTTTGTCAATCATTTTTTTCCTTCTTGGTTTTATGATTGGCTCTTTGTTTGCTTCTCTGCAGGTTATCGTTTTATTGATGCTCGCAGGAGTTGTTCTCGGGTATTGGTTGCATGAAAAAGGAATCATCCATAGTGTCTAGTATTAATGAAAGGGTCTGGAAACTTAGGGCTTCCTGCAACTGTTATTTTGTTGACTTGGGAGAGCAAAAAATAATCATCGACACCGGCGCTCGTGCTGACAGGCAGCATATTGAGTTGTTTTTGAGCAAGATTGTGCCTTTTGAAAGAGTCACGCACGTTATTTTGACGCATTTGCATTCCCGCCACGCAGGCAATCTTGATTTGTTTCCTAATGCCCGCATTTTTGCAATGCCTGAGGACATTGCTGATTTGAAAAATAATTCTTCAAAAATGATTTCTGATAGCCTTTTGGCTGAAAAAATTGGAAAGATGGACTTTAATTCTGCGCAGTCATTAAACATTCCGGGCATTGAAGTTATTCACACTCCTGGCCATACTTCAGGCAGTTGCTGCATTTTGCTCTCAGATGACAAGGTTTTGTTTACTGGCGATACTTTGCTGGAGAACGGTCTTGGCCACGCTCATGCGCCCACCGGAAATATTGACTCTTTGAGGAATTCTTTGGCAAAGTTGGTTGATTACAAATTCAAGTTTATATGTCCTGGGCACTAGTAAAGCATATATACTGTTTTTTCTTTAATCATTTTATGTTGCGGGGGTTTGTTCCGAGATTGTATCAGGAAACTATCTTAGCTACTGCTGCGTTGAAGAATACTTTGGTTGTTTTGCCGACTGGAATGGGCAAGACTGGTGTTGCTATGCTTTTGTCTGCTCAGAGGCTGAAACAGTTTCCTAATTCTAAGATTTTGATTCTTGCTCCTACCAAGCCTTTGGCTGAGCAGCATTTGTTTACGTTTCAGCAGGGTTTTGACCTGCCGCCCGAGAAGATGGTTTTGTTTACAGGAGACGTTAGTCCTGAAAAACGTGCAGAGTTGTGGCAGAGTGCTCAGCTGATTTTTTCCACTCCGCAGGGTTTGGAGAATGATGTTATTGGCAGCAAGGTTGACCTTTCTAATGTTAGTTTGCTGGTTTTTGATGAGGCTCATCGTGCGACTGGGAATTATAGTTATGTTTTTGTTGCCAAGCAGTATCAGAAGCGTGCTTCTTGGCCGAGAATTCTTGCATTGACTGCTTCTCCGGGCAGTGAAACAGAAAAAATTGACGAGGTTTGCAAAAATTTGTTTATTGAGGCTGTTGAAATTCGCACCGACCGTGACCCTGATGTTCAGCCTTATATTCAGCCGATTGATATCAAGTGGGTTAAGGTTGAGCTTCCTGAGGAGTTTTTGAAAGTCAAGGTTATGCTTGAGAAGTGTATTCGCTCCAAGGTTGATGACTTGAAAAAGTATAATGTGAGGGCTGGTGCTTTTATGAGCAAGAAGGATGTCTTGCAGTTGCAGGCCCAGCTTCACGCAAAGCTTTCTTCTGGCGAGAGGGATTTTGATGCGATGCGGTGCGTTAGCTTGCTTGCTGAGATTATCAAGGCTCAGCACGCTTTGGAATTGCTGGAGACTCAGGGCGCAGTCCAGCTGATGAAGTATATGAATGAAATGTTTGCTGATGCTCGGACTTCGAAGGTTAAGGCTGTTAAGAATTTGACTGCTGATTTGCATTTTAAGACTGCTTATGTTCTTGCACAGAAGCTTGTTGATTCGAATATTGAGCATCCGAAGATTCCTGCTTTGAGGGAGTTTGTTAAGAATGAGTTTGAGAGCAATAAGATGTCTAAGATGATTTTGTTCACGCAGTATCGTGATAGTGCTGTCAAGCTTTGTGAAGAGCTGAACTCTGTTCCTGG
>DATDPK010000046.1:0-6671 GCA_035292785.1 Candidatus Nanoarchaeia archaeon | reverse complement strand
TTTTGACAAAAGTTTTCCTTATTTCAGGGTTTATTGTCAGGTCAACATATCTCTTTCTGTACCTCTGCTCAACGTCTTTCAGCCCGTGCCATTTTTCAGGCAGTGGCCTTAGTGATTTGCACAGCACTTCAAAATTTGTTGCCTTTACTGTTATTTCTCCTGTTGATGTCTTGAATATTGTGCCTTCCACTCCTATCCAGTCTCCAACATCTGTTAGCTTGAGCAAGTCGTAAATTTTTGGTATATCGTCAAACTTGTAATATATCTGCAGTTTTCCTTTTTCATCCAGAATGTGCATGAACGTTGCCTTGCCAAGTCTGCGTAATCCAACTATTCTGCCTGCAACTTTTACAGCATCGCCTGTAGCATCTTCCGGCTTCAGGCCAGCATACTTTGAACTGACATCAATTGACTTGTGTGTAGGCTCATATCTGTATGGATAAGGATTAATGCCTTTTTGCAGCAGTTCCTCTCTTTTCCTCTTTCTCTCCGCAATCAATTCCTCTTCTGTCGGCATAGATGAGAAAATCAGAATTAGCTTTTTAAAGGTTGCTGTACTCAGGCAGGAGTTTTGATTGTCTTGGTTATGCGGTGGTCATTCCTTGATCTTTCGTATTTTGCTTCAAGCTGCGACATAGAAGTAACGGGTATGCCATCAAGTGTTGCAGCTACGCTTACAAGCACTGCTTCGGCGTTAGCCAATCGCTCCAATCTGCCAATTGCTTCGCGAACTTGCCTGTGATTTGCTTGTGAATGCGCAAGCAGGCTTTCCTGATAATCTCTTATCATGTCTGCCGTGCTATCTGAGTAATCTTCCTTTCTTATTCGCAGCAAGGCAGCATCTCTGTCAGTTGCGTTTTGGAAGTAAAATCTTCTTAGGTCCATTTGATCGCTTGTAGGAATTGTATCCGTCATCTTATGCCCCTTATCTATTTAAATTGAAAAAGGCATTTATAAATCTTTTGGTTTTTATGCACGGAAGCAATTAAATTTATAAACAGATAGATTAAACACACTACTAGGCAGTTATGACTATGGCACAAGCAGATTTTTTGGGGAATGATAGTAGCAGGCGGATTCTTACAGCTGAATCAGCACATACAGATAAGTTAAGAGAAAAAATCACACTATTCCTTTCAAATGCTGAGCTCGTTGTTGTTCCTTCTCTTGAGGCAGTTGTCAAATCCTCTTGGATTCCTGACTTTTACTTGTGCGCAGTCTCGCGGGAGCAGTTGTCAGAGGCAACGCAGGAACTGAAGGTTACGCCAGTTGTTTTGATTGGTTCTGACTCTGAAGTGGGTGCTGTTCTTGAAAAATCTCCGGACGAAACTTTGGAAGCGGCAGTTGAAAGGGCCTGTAAAAAACACAACCTTGTTGGCGTTGCAAATTTAAACGATTTGAAATCCGGTTTCGATGCAATCAGCAGCGCAGTTCAAAAAAAAGAGGAGCTGTTTAAATGCCTTGAAGACCTTCCAGAGCAGAGGCAGCGCGAGCTTTTGGAAAGAGATTATGAGACTCCAAGATTCCTCAATCTCTTGAGAAGTGTGAAAGTTGCACACAATGAGCACAAGCAGGATACATTTGATGCACTGCTTATCAAGAGTGTTCTCGAATGGGATCAATGCCACCCGTCTTCTCCGTTCAAGAAGACCCTTGAAGGAGAAGCAGCTCAGGCGGTTGTTGAGTATATCAAGCAGCGCGAAAACGGAATTAGAAGAAGTCCTCTTTTGGGCGACAGTCAGCACGGAGAAGGGGGTGCTGATAGGTTTGAAAAAGTTTTGCACACGGTTCTCACTACTCCTTTCAGTCCATTAAGATGGCGTATTTGCCGCCTGCTTTCTGACGATGCAAATGGACATCCGCACGCGTATATTGCGTATCAAAGATATCAGGATTCCCAGCAATTGCAGGCAGTTTCTGATTTCAAGACTCCGATGATGTGCCAGCCATTGTCTTTGAGTGATTTGGGTCGTAACGCCTCATTTATCCTTATGCAGGAAGTCCCTGGTCCTTCTTTAGATAAGGTTCTTCGCAAGATTGATGAAGAAATTCCTCGTGCAGCCGATAATAGCCGTCGCGATTTGCTGTTAAAGCTGAGAAAAGAGCTTGTCAAGAACTATGTTGAGAGGATTGCTGAATGGCAGAATCTTGACCTCAAGACTTTTGTCAAAAAACCAAGCGGGAATGATCTCATCGAGGAATACAAGTCCCGTATTGATGATTTTCCTGGAATGTTTTCAGTGCTTGCCCCTAACTTGTTTTCAGATGCAGAAGACCTTGCGTTTTTGACAGGACTTGACTGCTTTGGCAGGGTTGATGCCTCGCCTGAAAACGTTGTGCGTATTATGGACGCATCTCTGACTAATCTTAGGTTGAGGCTTGACAAGGTGAGATACGACAGAGAGACGCAGGAAGCTGTCTTCACCATTGATGACATTTTAAGAAATACCACAAACGGCACGAGCATTGACCGTAATAAAATTACTGAGAATTTGTATAATGTAGACCTTCATTACCGATATGGTCACTTGCTGGAAGATTTATCCCATATAATAACTGCTCACGAAACTGCTTTCCTCATTAAGGATAAGAACAGGAGGGCTGCCGACGAGCGTTCTGTGTTGGAATTAACCAGGGGCTTTTTGGAATCCGTTAAGCGGGCTGATTTAATGGACGACAGGGTTTCACTCTATCTGATGTTCTTTTACCGTTCTGCCAGAAAGCTGAAGCTTTTCGCCAAGAGATACATTTGCAATGCATTTAATGAATATAATTCAGGTTTGGCTTCAAAATCCGCATTTGACAGGAAGAAGAGGATGTTTCAGGAGGCAATTGCCCACCATGCAAGAAGCTGCTCGGTCATTTTGGGCCAGCTCAGGAGACATTTGCGAAAGAGGAAAATCGACCAGGGAGAAAGAAAGCAGGTTGATTCCTGGTACAAGAAGGCGCACGAGAATTATGATGCTGAGACAGCAAGACCGTTTGTTGAAGATACAGAAAGGTTGACCGATGCGAATGCAAGATTGTATGCGCAGGTTTCTGCATTGTCGCTTACCTACCAAAAGCTCAGGAATTATCTGGAAAAGAAAAACCTGGCATTTGAAGAGGGGTGCAAAAATGCCAATTAGCCACGTTTGGTTTGATTGCGACGATACTATGTACGTTCAGCCTCCTGAATTGAAGGCAGAAATAAGGCGTACAATTTGCACTGAGATTGCTTTGCGCACCAGCAGGAGTTTGGAAGAGATTACGCAGGAATATCCTGCAAGACTGCACGAATTCAGAACAAATACGCTTGCAATGGGCTCTTATGGAATTCCCAAACCCGAAGCTCAGGAAATTTACAACAGGCCTGATATTCCATCTTATGTAAAACCCGATCCAAGGCTTGCTGATATGATTAAGCAAATCAAGGATTTGGGCATTCTAGTAAGTGTTTTCACCAACAACAAAAGAAGCACCCTTATCGGAATCCTTAGAAATTTGGGATTGAACATCGATGACTTTAGGCGTTTGATGACTGCAGAGGAAGTTGAGCCAAAACCTTCTGAAGAGGGTTACAAGGAGATTGTTGAATGTTCTGATGTCGCCTTGCGCGAACTCATGTTTGTTGGAGACAGGATGGAAGCTGATATCATTCCTGCAAGAAAGCACGGAATGAACACGTTCCTTATCAAGAGAGATGAATCAAGCCATTCATTTGATCCTTCAACAAGAACGCATCATTATGTTCGCGGAAGTGTTTATGAAGTTATTGATGCTGTTCGTGAGATAAATGACTCTGGGCAATCACGAAATAAGGGCCAATCTGGTTGAATATTTTTTGCAATATGACAAGCGCGTGATGGATTAATACAAATTCTGCTGGTGTTTTTGTTTTTTCAAGCTGTGTATGACATTGGTCAACAACAACTTTTCTCATTTCTGCTATTTTTACCAGTTTTGAATTGTCGCGCTTGTAAAACGCTTCCTGAAATAGTCTCATCATCACGGCTATATCCTGATAAATCTGGACGTATATCTTGTCTATTTTGAGTTTTTCTGGCTTTATTTTTCCCAGTATCTGGCACAAGTACTTGTATTCATCCGCCACGTTTTCAACGTCTTCAATTATGTAATATATCGGCCCTATCTTGTCGTAAGCATCGTGTCCGTGTTTGTTCAAATACCTTCTACAGATTGTTGTAAATCTGTTGTTGCTTTGTTCAAGCAGGATTAAGTTTCTGAACATGTCGTGGCTTTTTTGTTCTAATGCCTTGACGCAGTCGTCTGCCATATTCAATAAAAGTAGGAACGCCCTTCTAAGCACGCTGTCAAATCCTTCGAGGTGGCCTGAAACATTTTTGATTATGCAGTAATTCTTTCCTTGTTCTATGATTTCGAAGCCGACTGTCTCGTTGCTTAGTATCTTTTGTATTGTTCCTATGTCTTCTGGAGAATAATTGACTTTTATTTCATCTATTCCGCGTTTGTATAATGCGTGTATCTGTCTTGAGGCTAGTATTCCATACTCCTTTAAGTCAACTTCTGCGCGCTCAATTTGCGGTTTCTCGTCACAGGAAACAGTCAATTTTGAGCCGGTTGGGTCTACATTCAGTTCATCTCCTTTTTTTATGTTATTTGCAAGGCACCATTTCCTTGGCAGTGAGATTAGCTGTGTTGATTCGGCAATCTGAATGACTTTGCGTTTCATTGTATTGTTCTCCTATTATTGTATTATTGTATAATACCTTATGAATTCTATACCCTGCCCACTGGTTTGTATAAATTGCAAGTTTCTATATAAATCTTTCTGTAAATTATAGAATTCTATGAATTATATAAATTCTATATTATATAACGGATAAATATAAATGAACTTTTAGCATATTCTATTGTTAGGTGGCGGAGGTGGAGGTAATGAGAGAACAAGAACAGGAATTAGTGTATAAGGATTTGGCGGAAGATGATGAGATGGAAGTCATGGAAGACCGCTTGAATGAAGCGCAGGCTTGGGAGATTGCTTTTGAGGAAGGCGAAAAGCTTGCCAGCAATGAAATCTGGGAGGAGAAGGAGGAAGAATGGGAGTAGTCTTCATCCAGGACATAGAGGATATCAGGAGATTTATCCTCGCCCAGAAGCGTCAGGAAGAGTTTGTTGACAGGATAATAGAGAAAATCAGAAAATGAAACAGCGTTGTTTTTCGTGCGGGGGTTTTATTGCCAAGAGTGCTCATCACGACCCTTATATTTGCCGTTCGTGTGAGCGTCTTCCAGTTAGCTCTTGGCTAGATCGATAGTCTTCACTCACTACTACGTTCCCGCCGGCTCGCAAGGGTCGGCGGGACTAGTTCTAATTCACATTATGAATTGTCCTAATTGTCAAAAAGAGTTGTTTGGTGATTTGAGGAGTTTTTGCATTTATTGCAAGTCTCCTGTTGAGTCTGGTTCTGACAGGTGGTTTTCTTTTGAGGACGAGACAGAGCCATTTAAGGAGTCATAGGTTTTTTAGTTTCCCAAACGGCAGAACTTCATGTGTTTTGTCATTCACAATATAGACTTCAAATTTTGATAAGTCTGACAGCAATGGACTCAGCACTTCTTCTTTTGTAACGTCTGTTCCTTGTGTTAATGGGTTAAAGCTTGGCTGGACAATAAGAACACTTTTCTTGTATTTTCCCTTGATGAAGCATTTGAATTTTTCTGCTTTTGATTTTTCCCGCAAAGTTATTGCCGGATGTTCGTGCCCCATTATTATGATGGGCGCTAATTTGTCCGGCACATAGTCTCCGTGCGTTATCAGTATGTCTTTGTGTCTGTATTCTTTGACTTCTTTTAGCTGTTTTTTTCGAGCAATAGGCCCTATTATCGTGTCGTGGTTGCCCTTAACTATCAATATTTCTATATTCTTTTTCTCAAAGTATTCTATTAGTCTTAGCACTTCTCTCCATTCTTGTTGTGAGATTGTTCCAAATTCGTGTTTTACGTCGCCGTTAAGAATTACTTTTTCAACTTTAACATTGCTTGTTATCCAGTCCAGTCTTTTGATTATTTGTTTGTATTGTGTTCTTGGAACAAGCACTCCTTGTTTTCCAAGTGATTCTTCAAAGCCTATGTGTAAATCAGAAATTACGATAGTCTTGATGTCTGGCAGGTACGTGCATAAGTCTACTGCGTAAACGCTGGCTGTTAGTTTTGTTGGCATGAAACTGTTTTTATAGAATTAGCTTTTAATACTTTTTTATTTCTTTGATAAGTTTTTCAGCTGTTCTGCCAGTTTTCTTGCTTCTTTCAGCATTTGGTCTTGCTGTGTTGATATTGACTTTGTTTTTCGTGGTGTAAACATTTCTTTTAATACTGCCATAAATGGTTTTCTTGGCGTTCTTTGTACAGCTGATTTTGGCGCCTCTACTGGCTTTGGAGGTGGAGGCGGTGGAAGTGGCTTTGCTTTTTGTGGTTTTCTCGCAAACATTTCGCTTAATACTGTCAAGAATGGCTTTCTTGGTGCTTTGTGTACTTCCGGCTCTATCTTTTCTTTTCTTTTTATCTTGCCTTCAAGGAATGCCAGTATCAGTATTATTATTGCTGCAATTAATGCCCATAGGGGTGCTCTTTGGCAGATTATCAGCATCAATAATATCAGTATTATTGCAAACAGGAGCATTCCGTACATTATGACGTGTGTTATCTTTC
>DATDPK010000045.1:0-24414 GCA_035292785.1 Candidatus Nanoarchaeia archaeon | reverse complement strand
AAGTCCAGGTTGGTGCTATTATGCAGAATGAATTGTATCCTGTGCTGAAGCAGTCAGTCGGGCAGTTTATGACGTTTTCTCCTTCTCCGCATACGCCGTTTCCGCACGCGCAGTCAAGTACTGCTGGGCGTTGCGCCTCATTTAATTCCTTGCCTACAATCAAGTAAATATCGTCTACTTCCCAGCCGTCTCCTTTGAAATTGACGTATTTGCTGTATCCTGGGTATGCTTTGTCTGGGTCTGCATCGTGGAATTGCCTGTTAATGAGCTGCTGTATTATCAGGCGTGCAAGTTCGTGGTCGTTTAATTCAAGGTGGTCGAGGTTGACTTCAAAGTAATTGTCGCAGGGGTCATTGAATGCTTCTTCGCCAAGCGTGTATGCGCTTTGTGTTGTTATCATTCCGTCGTTTGGCGTGTAGAGGTTTAGCAATGGTTCTGTGCTTACTGTGAAGAAGCCAAGGTTGAATAATAACGGCTTGGTTCCTGCCAATACATAGTATCTAATGCCTGGGACTGGCGGTATTTCTCTTCCGTTTACTGCATCTTTGATTAATGGTGAGTCTGGGTTGAATTGTGTTGATGGAATTTTCATTGCCACGAGTTGTGCGAAGAGGTTTTTCCATACTTCTCCTACAGGGCTTCCTTTGTTTGGCGCGCCAAGAAGTATTACTCCGCCGTTCTCGACTGCGTCAAGATATTTGAACAGGCTTGAATCCTGCTGTCTGGCGATGTAGCTGTACTGTAGCGCTTGTTGTACTACTAATCCTCCGAGTGAATGTCCTACTGGGAATATTTTGTATTTGTCTTTGAGTGTTTCCAGTCTGCTGGAAAGGTCTAATGAGACTTCTTCAAGTGTTTTCCAGCTCGGATATGAGTATATGTATACTTGGACTGGGAGTTGTGCTGTTTTTATTTCCTGGATTAGAGGCGCCCAGGTTCCTATTCCATCTGATGTTAATCCGTGTACAAGGACTACTGCTTTTTCTCCTCCGCCGTCGTAAACCATGTCGAATTTGCTTTCTGTGCACGCGTAGCAGGTTACGCCCATAACTGCAAAGATTACTTTGCCGTTTTCTTCATAGTCTCTTAGGTTGATTCTCGCGCTGACTTTGCCTGCGAATATATCTGGTATACTGTTGAGTTCCCACCATCTTCCCTCTGCAAATGCATACAGGCGCAGGCTGTACTTGTCGATGTTTGAAGGTATTGGTCGCGGAAGAGGCATTGTAACTTGTGCTTCAAGCTTGTTTTTGCCTGCCGGCATTATTAATTCCATTGCCGTCAATATGTTCGAGTATGGGTTGACTGGCTGTGTGAGTGTTGTTGGCATTTGTAAAACAAATGTGCCTGCTCCTTCCAATAATTCAACTTTGTAGTCTCCGTTGCTTATGCTTTGCGTTGATGTTATTGTTTTTGTGACGGGCTGGAAGCCTGATGGTACGTCTATGTTTTGTTGTCGTGCTGTCATTTGGTCAAAGAGCAGTCTTGTGTATGATTGTCCTCCGCAGCTTGCTTCGGTTCCTATCATTCCGTTTATCGAACCGCATTCGTATTCGCCGTCTACCATTCTGCATCTGAGTATGTAGGTGTCTTTTGAGTCAAACCTGTCTGAGATTGAGGCAGTTACGTCATAAACTCCGTCTCCTTGGTTTTCTGCTTTTGCTGCAAATGCAAGTTTTGTTCCTGATGGAATAAGTTCTCTTGGCACGTCTTCTATGCGTTCCAGCCTCATTTTGCCTTCTGCATAGGTGCACATTCCTGGGCCTACGCTGTTTTCAACAGATTCGCCTTCTGGGCTGATGCCCGGTGGCATTGCTGGTGGAGTTGCAGTTGGAGTGATTGGTCCTGGCTGTGTTGGCGGTGTTGGAGTTATCGGTCCAATTATTGGTCCTGGTATTGCTGGTGGTATTGGCGGCGATGCTGGTGATGTCGGAGTGTAAGGTGTTCCTGGTGTTGGGGCGCTTGGGCTTGTTGGTGTTGGTGCTGTTGGGTTTATCGGGCCTGTTGGTACTCCTGGTGGTGTTGGTAATGTTGGAGTGTATGGTGGTGGAGTTGGTGTTGTTGGTGGTTGGTATCCTGGCGGTGGGGTTGGTGTTGGTCCTCTTGGTCCTGGGAAGCAGGCGCAGTTTGTGCAGTGTCCTGGGGCTCCTAAGACTGCAAGGCAGTCTGAATCTTGCTCGCAGAGTTCTCCGGTTTCAAGGTTGCCATTTCCGCATACTGGCGGTACTCCTGGTACGCATTGGCATCCAACACAAGTCATTGGTTGTGAGCCTATGCAGTCTGAGTTTGATTCGCAAGTCTCTGTGCCTTCTACAAATCCGTTTCCGCATACTGGCGGTGGCGGTGTCCACGGGTTGCAGTCGTCATCATATATAGTGTCTCCTGATTCTGTGTCAGCGATTTCTCTGGTTGTGCCGTCTGTTGGGATTACGCACGCACTATAAGTTCCGTCTGGAAGGCAGGTTTCTTTTCCAAGACAGCTCGGGTCTACTCCTCTGATAATGTCTCCGCCTGTTGTTCCTGCGGGTGCTGGTGTTCCTGGCGCAATTACTGTTGTTGGTATTGTTGGAAGCGGGCTGAGGAACGGCCATCCTGAGCCTGCTGGTTGTCCAAATAATCCGATGTTTCCGCCTGTTGCCGGCTGCGGTATGTTTGTGTAGAAATTGCTGAAGAATAGTGTCGGATAACCGCTGCCCATTGTAGCGTATTGCGTGCTTAATGCTCCTGCTGTTCCAGCGCCGGTTGAAACTCCTGGCGCTCCTGCTCCAACCTGGCCTACTTGCATAAATTGTGTTGGATAGCCTGTGCCAATCTGTACAAAGGTCATTTGTCCTACGCCTGGAACATTTGATGTTGTTCCTCCGAGTGCTTGCATGCCTGTGATGAATCCGCCTGTTGGCGTGTCGCTTGGCGTTGGCAGTGTTGTCTCTGGTACAATAACAATATCATTTCCTGGCACTAAGTATGGTGAGCGCTCAAGCACTTCTTGCGGGACGCAGGTTAGCACTGTGCCTGGAGTGCATTTTTCATCTTTCTTGCAGCAGTCTGCTGACATTCTGGCATTGTTTCTGCTTCCAAGTGCTGCTTTCATTGTTATTTCTGTGCACGTTTGGTCTTTAAGGACATCATTGCAGTCGCAGGGTATGTTTTCTGTTTTTGGCTTGGGGCATCGCGCGAGCGCTTCTGGCGTCATTGTTCCGCCCGACGGCGAGGTGTATGTTGTGTCTTGCTGCTGGAAGTAGCCTCCTAATCCCCCATTGTATCCGCAGCTTCCTGTTTTCTTTTGTTCTGGGCATTTTATCTTGCAGCAGTTTTTGTATTCGTTTGCAATGTCAACGAGTGTGAATGTTCCTGCCTGAACTCCTGACGCTGGTGCTGTTCCTGTTGGAAAGTCATCAGGGAGTCCTTGTGGCTTGCCTCGTCCTGCTTTGCAGTCCCATCTGCCGTACATCCAGCTGTATCCTGGCGGCTGGCATGGCGGGTCTGGGAGCCACCAGTTTGTTATCCAGAGCTCAACAGCAGATTCTCCTCCTGACTTGTCGCAAACTATTGTAGGGAATTGTATGAATAAGCAGTCAGGTTCTGGTTCTGGTGGAGGTTCAGGGGGCTCTTCAGGCAGCTCGACGCAACTTTTTATTGCTGCTGCAAGCGCTTCTGAGCTTTCAATAATCTCTCCAGCTGGTCCAGTAAATGGTTGTCCGAAGCTGCTTTGTGTGTTCCACGCGTTTTCTGCAACTGTTTCAACGTCTGTGTTTCCTTTGTCTGCTGGTGTGTATGATATTTCCTTGCAGACCAAGTTTCCGTCGACTGCAATTGTTGGTTCTTCTGGTCCTTCTGGTTCTGGCGAGAATTCGGGGTCAACAGGATAGTAGGGCTCTTCTATTGTCGGAATGTTGAAGGTGCTTACTCCGCCACCGCATTTGATTTCCGTCGGGCAGAATCCTTCTGGCAGTGCTATTTGTGCTGCTGTTGGCGCTTCTTCTTCCGGCGGCACTACTCCAGGCTTTAGCCATTCTATGGTCGGTGGTTCAAGGGCATTTCTTGGTGCAGTGTGAATTTCTGCAGGGTCGTATCCGTTATCAAGCGCACTGAGAAGCTGTTCCCTGAGCATATAGATTTGCGCGTAGCCATTCGCGTCTGTTTGTATTACTCCATTGTACCCCATCCAGTTCCAGATGATTGGTTCTGAGCGCTGGAGCGAGCCTGGCGGTCGTTTTATCTGCAGGTGCAGCCATACTGCTCTCACGTTTGGCGGGATAATGTTCTTGAGTTTGTTTCCTACTGCATCTATGAACTGTTGTATGGCCCCGTAGTGCCTGTAAATTTTGTTTGGCTGGTGTCCGCCTATTTGCTCTGCTACTTCAACTATTTTGTACACTTCAAGGTTTATTTGCGGTTTTCCTCCTCCGCCTCCGCCTCCTCCGCCGGTTGGTGCTGCTGAAATGACGTAGTCGCAGTCTATGAAGTCTTCAAATGCGCCGTCTTCCATATGGTATGTGATTGTTGTTGTTCCTACTGGAGGCGTAAATGTGCCTCCACCTGCAACATCACAAGCACCTGGAATTGCTGAAACTACTGGTTCGGGTGTTACAGGAGTTGCATCCGGGTCTGTTGGGTCTTTTTCACAAAGGGTTGGCGCTGGACTGCAGCCTGGTCCTACTACTGGAAGTGTAAAGCCGAGGAAGCTACCTCCAACAATGCCCTCTTTGTCTGTGCAGGGCTCTACAAATTCACAAGTCAGCGCTCCAAAATAAACCGGATAAGAGTAGTATGATTCTTGTTCTTTTTCACAGCCTGCTGCGCAAGGTGGTGTTGATACTGTTACTGTGGTATAAAACTCATTGTCATCCCAGTATCCGCTTGTTCCAACGACGCCTTCGCCTGTAAAGTAGAAGTATTCCGGCGGGTCTGTTGCGTTTGGCAATGTTATGTTTCCTGCAAGGAATGTGCTGTTTCTTATCTCAAAGTATGAATTGTTGAATGTTAGTGTTGACTTGTTCACTCCTGGAGAGGTTGTGAAGCTGAGGTTAAAGGAGGACGGAAGTCCTGTGTAGTTTGGCGTGTAATTGACTGTTATGCTTGATGTATTCAAAGGCCCTTCAACGATTGTTATGTTATAGCTTGTATTTCCAACAGAGCTGTTCACGAACAATTCTGCATTTCCTTCCGTGGTATTCAGGGAAACATATACGAGCGATGTAAGTTGTGTTGAGCTAATGAAGTTTGAATTCAGGACATTTACATCAGGGTCAACAAATGTTACATTTGAGCCGTTTTCAAAGTTTGTTCCAGTAACAGTTAATGTCGTATAAGCACCCTGTCCTAATACGTCGAGAGTAACTGCTGTTATTGTCATTTCTGATGATTCTCCTGCAGAGTTCATTAGTCCTGTAACATTAAAGTGTGTTGAGTTGTATGAACTGCAGGTGTATCCTGATTGTAGTGAGCCATCACAAGTTACTAATGTTTCATCTCCGCCGGAACAATCATTCGATATGCTTGAGATTGTTGCTCCGTCTACATCCCTGACACAAACATTGTTCGTGTTTGATTTTCCTATGTAGACTGTTTTGTTTGCGCTTATTCCAGTTACTGCTATTCCTGTTGTTGTTTTCTCTATGCTTACTGTTATCAGGTTTAGCGTATCGTATTCAAAGTCAAAGGTGAAGTTTACAAGAACGTTATTGCCGTCAAAGAATTCTACTGAAAGATTGTCTGTATAGTTTGTATTTGTATCTATAGCACTGTTGTCAATATTTATGGCAAGTGTTGTTACGCCTGTTGTGGTTACGTTGCTTTCATTGCCGTCTGTGAATGTCAGCCCTGTTATTCCAAACTTTCCTATTGGTATTGTTAAGAAGATAGCAACACCTATAATGACTAACACAATTAGTAATGTTGCCAGGTTCTGGGCTCTTTTAGTCAATGCTATTCCCCTTTTTTCCCTTTCTAACTGACATCTATATTATAGGGTATTTAAACCTTATGGCGTTGTCTTTTTATATTGCGCCTTTACACGCCTGTTTATGATTGATTTTGGGAAACTTTTGGAAGAGAAGCCAATCTTGTTTAGCGATACTGCTGTGAATACATCGTTGGGTAATTGGTATAGCAGTTCCGTGCGTGGCAGCCAGTTTATGGCAGAAATTGACATTGGCGGCTTGGAAAAGGGTATTGCGGCAGCTGAGTGGTTTAAATGGTGGTTTTCCCAGAGCCCGATTCTTACAACAACGTGTGTTGTTCAGGAGCTTAATAGGTTTAGAAAGAGGATTAGGCTGAAACTTCAAAAACTTCAGACTAAGGAGCAGGTTTATCATACAATGCACTGCAGTGATTATGCGAGAAAAGTTGAGCTTTTCAAGCTTGTCGCATCTATGTATCGTGAAGTTTATCTCGCTGCAAGGGAAGCTGTGTTCAGGCCTCTTGAGCCCCAGAAATTTGGCGCTTTGGAAAGAGCAATTCTTACTGTTTCTGAAAACACTGATTCAAAGCGCGATTATAGTCATCGTCACGAGGAAAATCCTATTCGCAGGCCCGATGATTTGCGGGCAGATGAAAGTCTTGTTGCTGCTGCTTTGTACGTATCTTTGGTAGATAAAGAGCCTTGCACTATAGTTACTCCAGATTCTGATATAAGGCGTTTGCTGATTGCATCCTGCAGGCTTATCGCAAATGGCGAGATTCCTGGAGGAAAAGATTTTTATGATGCTTTGAGGGAGTTTAACATTCGTGTGTATTTTGCTGTTTCAAATGGATTGAAATTGGATGTTGATACTCAAAATCTTTCTTTTGACAGGCTGTTTAGTGCGCCTGGTTTAGATAATGTCGGGACCTCTCGTGTTAGAAAGGAGCTTATTGATACGCTGGCTGACGGCAGGTTGATTGAAAGGCCTGAATATTTTAAAGTTGGTCAGTAAATCTCAATAGCAACTGTCTTGCCTTTTGTCGCACAAAGCATTGCTGACTGGCCTCTTTCAAGGTTTTTTGCAGTATGAGCTGTGCCTTTCTTAAGGTCTATCCTGTCTCCTGGCTTTAGCACGTGGCTTCTTCCTTCTGCGCAGAATTCTACTTTTCCTGAAACAAGTATTCTTGTCTCGTCATAGTTGTGCTCGTGCGCGTCCACGAATTCATTCTTCTCCATCACGGAAATATAGGGCTTCATTCCTTCTTTTTCCATCATTGCTCGTAATTCTTCCTCTTTTGGCACTCTTGTCTTGTTCCAGGTTAATACTCGTACATTCATAGATTTCAGTCTTTTTTCGCGCTTTTTAAATTTATAGCTTGGCTTATATACACGTGAAGGTTTGCTCATACTATGACTAATCTATTGTATGTTTGCCATTCGAATTTTGCAAGAGGCCCTGTTGCCGAAAGGGTTACAAGGGAAAAGGTAAATAACAGGCTTGCTGTCCATTCTGCAGGTCTGGAAACTTCTGAAACGAGATTTTCTGATGAATTAAGAACAATTTTGGAGAATTCGGGCTTTAATCCTGATAAGCATTTGAAACGTGTTACGTCTGACTTGCTGAGCGAGCAGGATATTGTTCTTTGTATGGAGAAGTCCCAGGTTGAAGCTGTCAGGCATATGGGTGGCAAAAAAGTGTTTACTCTGCCTGAATTTGCAGGGGTTGCCGGAGATATTCCTGATCCTGTTAAATTGATTGGGGCAGTTCCTGATTTTCCTCTCCTTTGTACGCTTCAGTACGAGGCAAGAAGGGTTTATTACAGGCTTTTGGGAAGAGTGGATTATCGTGATGGGCTGGCTGTTGAGAGTGTTTACCGCTCTTTGAATCATTTGATTGAGAAATGCGTTGACTTGTCTATTAAGCGTCTTGAGAAAGAGGGCGCGATAAAACCGTCTGAATAATCGAAACCGTTACTTTTATAAACTTTTTACAATTAAATCTGTCTATGAAGATTTTGCACCATACAGTTGGTCACATTTTTGTCCACGCCGCCATGTTTACTGGCTGTGCTTTGTTGATTCCTGTCGCGACTTCTGCTCTTGATGGTAATTCTTCGTGGGCTTCTTCATCGTTCATTGGAGGAGTTTTGTTAATTTTGGTCAGCGGTTTTTTCTTGTACAGGATTAAGGAAAGCACTTCTGGCTTGTTGCAGGGGCTGGGCGGAATGATGTTTTTGCCTGGCGCTTTGAACGTTTTGCTCAGCGTTTTGAATATCGAATCATTATTTGATTCTGCAAACATCATTACTGGAATGGCTTTTATCGAGCCTGTCACGAAATATTATATCAGCCATAGTGTTCCTTCTGTTCTCAGCGTTGCTGCCGTGTATATGGCGATTGGCGGCACTCTTTATTGGGTTGGCACTAAGCTTGATAATTTTCAGAGCAAATTGCCTTGGAATAATTAGTGAAGCTCTTTCATCTTCTTCTGTAAGAACTTTGCAATGTCATCCTGCCACATTCTTGGCACTGTTTTGCTGAACAGTTGTTTCATCCATTTTATAGTGTCATCCCTGAATCCTTCTTTGTCTCCTGCAATCATTTTGTAGACATCGTATCTTATTTGCGCGTCCAGTTTTGCTTTTTTTGCTGCTTCGTTGAATTGTTCAAACAGTTTTTGTTTTTCTTCTTCTACTTTCTCATCTTCTTTTGCGGTTTCTTCATTCCAGAAGTCTTCATACGAAAAATCTCCTGTTTTCAAATCCTCAAGTACTGTGAACAGGAATTTTTTCAGTTCTTCCGGCCAGTTTGCTTCTATTTCTGCGCGGTATTTGTTTATGCCTTCTATGAATCTTGAATCAATGTTGCTTCTTTCGCCGTCAATTATGCGAACAAGTTCTGCTTTTGCGAATTTTGGCACGTGTTTTAGGTTCCACGCTTCTTTTTTGAGTATTTCTTTTAGTTCATTTCTTTGTCCGTGTGATTTTTCAACGTATTTTGCTGCATTGATGTAACTTACATCTTTTCCTGCGATTTTTGCAAGTATTTGTTCGTGCATCCTGCGCAAGAATTCATATTTGTCCTCTATTCTCAGCACATCAATATATCCTTGTAATGCAAGATTGAGTGCGAATGGCGAGGGTATGTTTGTGTCAATTTCAACCAGTTTTATTGTCCCGTTTTCTATGCCTTGCAGTACTTTTTTTGTGTTTTCTATGTCCATAAGGTCTTCAAGGCATTCTCTTCTTGCTTCTTTTAGTATTGTGAAGTCATTGTCCAGCTGTTTTAGTGCGCTCATTAGTATCATTGAGCTTACTTGCTGCCTTCCGACTCTTTTTTGTCTGCCCATGTAATTGCGCAGTATCATTAAGCTGCGTGTTGCGCAGTGCCTGAATCTTCGTTTGAAAATTTCGCTTTTCTCTATTGCAGTATTCATTACTAAGTTCAGTTTGTCTGCTTTGAGCAGTTTCATTGATTTGATTGGATTCAGTTTTTTTGTTCCGCCGATGTAGAATCCATTATCGTTAATTCCAAGCTCAACGTCTTTGTGTTCTGTTCTGCTTAGCGCGAACGCTATTGCCCTGCTCAGGCAGTCATTTACTCTTCTGCCGAATAATGAGTGGAAGATTATTTTTGGTGTTTTTTCATCATCATAATATTCTACTAATATTGTTTTGTCGTTTGGTATTTTTTTGCAGTAATCGTATTGTTCTTTGAAATATTCGTAGATTGAGCTTGCTGCTTTGTCGTCAACATATAAGTGCTCATTAATGAATTTCAGAATTGCAGTTTTATTGTCTCCTGCGCTGAATTTGTCAAGCATCAATCTTCTAAAACGTCCTATTTCATTTGCTAAATCAAAGCTTAATGGGAGCATTTCTGAAACCCAGCTTGGCACTGTTGGAGGCCTGTTAGACGACGCATTAACTTGTGCTACCATTCCTCGGGTGAACTTGAACATGTAAGTTTCTCCGCCTAAAGTAAATACGTCTCCTGGTTTGAGTCGTTCAACAAATCCTTCGTCAAGCATTCCTACTGTTTCAGTGCCTATTTTTACTGTGACAAATGTTTCATCTGGTATTGTTCCTACGTTTGTCATATAGATTACTCGACACATTTTTCCTCTCTTTCCGAGTTTTCCGTCCTGTCTCCATATTTTTGCGTAGATGTTTCTGTCTTCTAAATCAACATATTCTCCTGCTAAATAGCTTAGAATTTGGTTAAAATCATCAAGTTTCAGGTTTTTGTAGCAATAGCTTTTCCTAATTACGTTATAAAGTTCTTTTTCTTCCCAGACTTGCTCCAAAGCCATTCCGATTATTTGTTGTGCAAGAACATCTAACGCATTTGTTGGAATGTGTACTTTGTCTATTTTCTTTTCAACTGCGCTTTTCAAAAGAACCGAGCATTCAACCAAGTCATCTCTATCCATCACGATTACTCTTGCTTTTACTGTTTCGTGCAGTTTGTGCCCGCTTCTTCCTGCTCTTTGGAGGAATCTTGCCACTGATTTTGGCGAGCCAAGACAGATGACTAAGTCAATATAACCTATGTCAATACCTAATTCAAGGCTTGTTGAGCAGACGACAACTTTTAGTTCTCCGTTTCTTAGTTTATTTTCTATTTCCAGTCTTTGTCTTTTGCTCATACTGCCGTGGTGAGCGCCGATATTTCCAAGATATTTTTTTGGAAACCTTGATTTCAAATGGTCTACCACTCTTTCTGTTGCTGCTCTGGTGTTTGTGAAAATTAAGGTTGTCTTGTGTTCTTGTACTAACCGGTCTATTAGGGTGTACATTGAATGGTGTGCTTCGCCATGTGGCGTATCTATTAGATTGTCAACCGGCGACATTACTTTGAAATCTGATTGTTTCAGGAACTGGATGTCAACAATCTTGCACGGTCTTCCATTGCCGACGAGAAATCCCGCTATATCATCTAATGGCGCAACAGTTGCGCTTAGCCCTACCCTGCACATTCCTTGTGATAAATACTGCAGTCTTTCGATTGATAATGAAAGATGTGTTCCTCTTTTGTTTTCAGCTAAAGCGTGAATCTCGTCTATAATGCACCAGTCCACGTTTTTCAGGTGGTCCCTGAATTTTATTGATGCAAGCATTATTGCAAGGCTTTCAGGCGTTGTAATCAGGATGTGCGGCGGTTTTTTCAGCATTTTGCTTTTTTCTGTTTGCGTTGTGTCGCCTGTTCTTACTCCAACCCGTATTCCTAATTCTCTTCCTGCTATTTTTTCTATTTGTTCAAGTGGTTCTTTCAAATTCTTTGAAATGTCGTTTGAAAGTGCTTTCAGCGGAGAGATGTAGACGCAGTAAACTTTGTCTTTCAGTATTCCTTTTTCTGCTGAATCAACAAGTTCGTTTAGAATTGATAGAAATCCTGTCAGTGTTTTTGTTGCTCCTGTTGGTGCTGAAACTAAAATATTGTTGCGCGAGTGTATTTCAAGAACTCCGTACAATTGCGGCAGGGAAAAGCTTGGAAACCTTGAATTGAACCATTTTTTTATTGTTGGGTTTAGTATTGCCTCTACTTCTTTCTCTGTGTTTGGCTTTTCCTTCCTCGTCAATAATTTATTATCTTCCATATTGAAAATAAATAATAGCTGTTTATCTACGTCCATTGCTAAATTGTCGCTATAAAAAGGTTACGAGAACTTGTCCAGTGGCAGAAAGATATTAAAACCCGCTAGACATATACTTCATTTATGCCCGCAGTAGCAGAAGAATGTGCAACGTTATCATTTCCTTTGCAGCGAGTAGGCAGGATTCTTGATTTAGGTGAAAAGCTTTCTTGGGAACGTTCAAGTAAACTTGGCGCAAGCGTTGAACCGAAAACCGATGACCTTGCTGGTACTTTGGAGCAGGCTGTCGATGAAACAATCAGGATTCCGCGAAAACCTTGGAAAATTTCATATGGCGAAGGCCCTATTTTTGACTCGCCTGAATTCTCTTACACACTTGGCAGGTTCTCAGGAACAGGTAATTTTACTCTTTGGATAGATATGTTTGATCATACTGGCAGTAAATTATGGTCTCATTTATCCTGCGAACGTGTTGAAGGAGCTAAAGCAACAGGACTTGATGCAGATGCTCTTATTGCATTTTATCAGGAAACCAAGAAATTCTCAGATAGGCTGCTTGATGCCGCATTTGAATGGTATAAAAAATTCTTGCTTGGTGAAGGCATTCCAAAAGCCGAGTCTGTTTACGAGCTCCAGATTGAAAGTATGGGTGCTGAAGGAACACCTGTCAGGGGATTATTTGAGAGTTTTAGAAGAACAGACATTAAAACGATGACTGCTGCTCTGAAAGATGATGATATTCGTAACGGTTTGTCTGAAGCCCTTCGTGCAATCCTTCGTGGTTCGAAGCCAAAAAAATGGGTTCAAGTTTCCAGCCCAGAGTATAATGCCATATACGCACTTATTGAGGAAGATAAACGCACCCGTTATACCGGCTTTGCAATAGATGATTTATGGCAGGAGATCAACCCTAAAACATCAGCCGAGAATTCAAGCCGTTATCTGCATTATATGCTCACTCACAGGTTTTAAACGGTAAATAGCACTTGTCCAGTGCCAAACTGCCATCAGATTTATATACACAAATACACACTGCTAAGGCATGTCAAATGAAAAATTAATTCTTGAGAAATTGGATGCAATTAAAGAAGAATTAGATGATATCAAGGGACGCTTGGTTGATGCAGATACTGTTCTCACAGAAGATGATGCTGAGTCACTGCGTGCAGCTGAAGAAGACCTCAAGAAGGGCAAGACGGTGAGATTGTAATTTGTATTCTGTTGAACTTTCTCAGAAAGCTGATAAGTTCTTGAAAAAGTTAGATAACGAGTTGAGTGAGCGCATTCGTGAAAGATTAAAGATGCTTGGGAACAATCCCATACCGAGCGATAGCAAATTCATTACTCGTGATGGGAATGAAAAAGTGTTTAGAATCAGAATTGGCGACTATAGGGCATTATATAAGATCAAGGACGCTCAAAGCATTGTTCTCGTGGCAAAAATTGACAAAAGGCCCTCAGTGTATAAACGCGGATTCTAAGCTTGCGAGAACTTGTCCAGTGCTACTTACCCTGCTGATTCCGCCTTATCAGTTCTTCTAATTTTTGCCCGCCAATTTCTACATAAGAGTGGCCGTGAAAGTCAGCGCCATCCATTGCTTTTATGATTGTCTCATAGCTGACTCCAACTGTAATCTTGTTTCCTTTTGCGTAAATTGTCAGTTCGTGTGTTGGATATTGGCTTAGAACGTCCAACAGGCCATTTGCCAGTTCGAATGCGCTGGAAGCAGATAATAACGGCTTGCTTCTAAACTCTTCCCCTTCCTTTTGAAACTTGAATCCGACTAAATATTCTATCATTTTTAAGTCAGCTTTGTCAGAACTTTAAAAGTTTATTCAATTATTCCAGAATCCATTTTAACGAAAGGAAAAATTTGGCGCATTTCTCTGTCGATTCTCTGATACCATCTTTTCATTGTTGCAGTGTCTCTTTTGAAAGCGCCTTTTGGCAGCTCGCGAGCATATTCCTGATACCAGCTTTTACCCAGCCCCAATTGATATACCCTGAGAATATGTCCTGAATTAGATTCATCCCCATTTACAAACAATGACTGTGTATCATCACCATCCTTGTGTCTTGAAGATAACAGTCTTAAAGGAGTTCGTAAATCAATTTTCAACCTTTCAAGTTTACACTTTGGATTTGATATTGCTGGCTCAAGAATTGTTTCAATCGAAGGCGCAACCAGTCCTAGCTCTGGACGAGCATCTATTCCTCCTGAAATTTCGAATGTAAACCTGTTTGTGCATATTTCAGCGTGTCCAACAAGGTATCTTGAAAAGCCAGGCCAAGCGACTATTGCCTTAACTGCTCTTGCGAGTTCTAGAGCAGGATGCAGTTTTCTTTCGTAGTGATATTGCATAAATCTTGAATTCTCGTCTTATTTTTAAATCTTTCCATATGTTACTACTTAGAAATAATATCATTTTCGCTTGTAATTCACATAATAACATATTCCGCCGCCAATTATGCTTGCCGCGATTAATGCATATCCTGCCCATTTGGCGAAATTTTCTTCAGAATGAGCAAGAACAGTGCCTGCAAGAAGTCCCGCCAGAGCAGACGGTACTGCAAAGCTTTCCTCTGTCCTTGATTCCAAGTCCCCCATATTTTCTCGTCGAATATCTGCAGTATATTAATCTTTCAATGCCGTCCCACCAGTTTCATTATCAATTCTTTCACTCTTTCTTCCAATTGCTTTTTTGGTATTGGATGTTTTCGCTGGTAAAATCTTGCATCACGGCAGGTTTTAAGGCGTATTCCGTGTTTTTTCAGCAGTCTGTGGAAGGATTTGGCCGTGTTATGAGGGTAGTAATCTATTTCTGAAAAATACATGCGGTCATTTTCATCAACCACGGTGAGCGTGATGAACGGCTCCATATCTCTTGCTGCATAGCTCAAGAACACTGGAAGCGATTGTCTTTTTCTGAACCAGCCTCTTTCCTCAAGTTGAAGTATTTGCGCATTATTTTCGTGAAACGGCTCATCCTTAATTGCATAAAACTCTGGAAAGAGTTCACCATATTGCTGTCTCAGGCTCGATATGTCTTCTCCTGTTAACCTTGTCCAAAAATATGCCATAGCAAAATGCTTTTACTGGTTGTATTAAAGCGTATTGCCACATATGTGTCGAAACCTTTAAAAATGGTCATTTTTATCGAGAATAAAGTGAGTAAGATGGTCAGAAGCTTGGAAATTATTCTTGGAGGCATTCTCGCAGTTTCCCCTGCTTTCGCAGATGGCGGAGCGCCTGTAAAAGCCCCGAATGTGCCTAAAGTGCCTGATGAGGTTAAAGTTCTTGGCAAGGCAATGGAATTGTACGGCCAGGGTTTGAAAGCCTATGAAACCGGTACAGAGACTGGCAAAAAGGTTGGAACTGTATTTTTGGATGAAGCTGAAAAGCTGATTATTGACAACCAGGCTGAAGGACCCAGCATCGACTTGATTCTCGCAGAGATTTACACTCTCCGGGACCGCCCAAGTACAAAGGAGCATCCGAAAAGTGATCACGCGTTGGCCATTTCTCGTTGGGAGAGATTTTTGCCTCACGCGAAAAAACCTGATGAATACAAGGATAAAATTTTGAAATGCAGGTATACTGTTGCTAAAGGCGATATCGCAAGCGGTTTTATCCTGTCGCAGTACCGCATTGACCCCAAGAAGTCTAAGCTTGCCGAAGAGCTTTTTGAAGTTCAGGATGCTGGTGAAGCTTTGTCGCTGGCTGCAAAATTTTACAACCGCGCAATTTCCCAGCTCGAGATTCTTGCAAATGGCTGGCCGCACAATGCAGAGATTTTGCATATGCTTTCTGATGCTTATTTCAGGCTGGAAAGATTTGATAATGCCTTAGAAGCGCTTCGAAAATACATTCAGCTGAAGCCTGACGACAAGGAAGCATATAATTCATTGATAACTACTTATATGGTAAGAAATGAGCTTCCTTTTGTTTTGAACGAGTCTGTTTTGATTGGTATCAAGCCTGAGATTGCAAGAAAGAATATCGCTCTTGCTCTTGCTGACAGAATGGATTATGCCAGAAAAAATAACAGCCATCCTAACTTCCAGATAAGAAGCGAGGAAGAAGCTTACAAAGTGTCTGAGCTTCTTTACGAAGTTGCGTCTGCGCGATGGGAAAGGGAAAAGAAAAAGGAGTTTTTAAAGAGGGATTGTTTCGGGCCGATTATGGAAATTTTTATGGCAGGCTGCACTGAATATGGAGTTCATTTCAAAAACAATCTTTTGTTAAGCAGAAATCGTGAGCAAATTGCTAAAGAGGACTATGAAAGCAGCGCTAAGAAAATAGGCGAGCAAGGCAAATTGACAGTGAAGCGTATGGCTGACAGGTATGACGCAATTAGAAAGGATATGAATGACGAGATTCTTCCTGTTGAAGAGGTATTTAAGAAACTTGTTGTTAACGGAGGCTCTTTGGCGCTTCCGCAAGAGATTATAGAAGGCGTTTATGACACATTGAAAAATAAAAAATAGTGAGTCTAAACCGCTAAAAGTATTCCTGCAGATATTATTCCTGCAAAATAAGCAATCTTGTTCCATCTCCATACTGAATATCCGTCGAATGGAGGGAATGGTATCATGTTGAACACGCCTAGCAAAGCATTTATTTTGAATCCGTATTTCATTATTTCTATCAGCAATGGTGCAGTCATTATTCCTGCGAGCAGGTAAAATATTATTGCAAGCAAGACATTTGTCATGGGTCCTGCAAATGCTATCCTGCCGTGTTGTTTTGCTGTTGCGCCGTGAATATAGACTCCTCCTGGCGCGACTAATACAAATCCTGTGAAGCTTATCAATAATCCAAATAAAAGCATTGAATTGTTCGCCCTGAATTCTGCCCAGCAGCCGTATCTTTGTGCAACATACTTGTGAGCCATTTCGTGCAGTAAGAATCCTATTCCTGCTGTGATTAGCGCGATTGGTATTGCTATAATTAGCGAGGAACTTAGCCCTACAAATGCTATGCCGAATATTAGTGAGACTGCCAGCCAGGCTTTTGCTATTTCCTTTATCTCAATACTGGAGAACTTCATTGCATTCTGTTGCTTGCCACCATGCATTATACAAGTCATTCAAGAACAAGTCGTAATTTCCTGTTGAATATGCCTGCATTGCTCTTCCGTGTGTTAGGTATGCTTCCTGCTTGTTCGGGCAGTTTGACATATCAATTGTTTTCAGTATTAATCTTGAATTCCAGTCTGATAACAGCGCCAGTTCTTCTGCTGCCTGCAGTGCAATTTCTTCTGAGCATACATTTTGTCTGCCATAATTCACTATCGAATCATATTCTGTTACTACAACAGGCGCATCTGTAATTCCTGCATACATATTTTCCCCTATTTTTCTCAAATGCACCAGTCCAATCAGTCTTGAGAACAATTCTTTTTCATTTTCAAAGAATAATTGTCCGCCTCTGAGCCCTAAATAATCATAATATCTGTGGTCTGAGTTTAGTCTTAGCAAGTCTCTTATCATATTTACTTCTTGTTTGCAGTCATAGCTTAATCCTACTCCTGTTTTTGGAAAAGTCATCTGCTTGATTCTCTCAAGGCGCAATTTTTCAATGTCATTTACTATTTGTCCTGCCGGATTCTGCAGTTCTATCACGCTGACTATTACAAATGCCGGCAGTAATAGAATCAATAATACCATCATCAGCTCTTTTTGCATAATTTAAAATAAAGAGAAAGGGTATAAAAATGTTGTCTAAAGCCCCGGCAAACCGATTGCCTGCCACCCTAATACAAAAAGGATGAAACTTATGCCTATTATGAACACTGCAACGACAGACATTCCGAATATTGCCCACGCGCTGACTTTGTGCAGTTCAGATATTGCCTTGCAATAACAGATTGTCAGCCACACCGTCAGCACAATCGCAAGTATTCCTTGAATAATTTCTGAGGCGATTGTTATTGCGCTAATTACCAGCGATACGGCTGAGCCGTATGCTTGGAATGCCAGGTTTACTTTGTAATATTCGCTTGCTTTCATTTTTTTCCTAAATGGGTGGTTGATGACGAATATTGCAAGAAACGTCATCACAAAAAAGAACATTTCAAGTGGCACTGCTTCCTCTGGCGCTGTTCCTGATAAAATTTGCAGAGCCCCTATTAAAATGCTAAGCCCAAGCAGTATTGCGACATACTCGTACCATTTTAATCCGTGTTTTAACTTATCTTTAGCAAAATCTCTTGGATTAAGAAACAAATCTTTGTAGCTTTCGAGTATGCTCATTTTAACAATGGTGGTACAAATGTTATTATTAAAAGTATCGCAAATATTGATGCTGCTGTAAGTAATGCTATATTCATTATGTCGCTTACAGGCATTGTTTCTGTCTCAATTGTTGTTGCTTCAACCAATTTGGCTGGCTCAACTATTATTTCTCTCTGCTCAACTTTTGTCTGCATTATTTTCTCTGCCTTGCAGGATTCAACTGTTAATTTCAAGCTTTTCTCAATAATTCTCTTTCCATAAGCTGCTTTTACATTGATATCGTGCTCTCCTGCAATCAAATTATTAAATGTCTTCGTAAACATTTTTGTCTCTCCCTGTGGCAGGTCAAACTTGACTTCTCCATTGCCCAAAGCGCTCTCTATTCTCAGCACTCCTTCTTCCTCGTCTTTGCCAGTATTCTCAAGTTTAACAGTTAATACTGCAATATTGTTTTCGCACTTCGCAATTTCCGGCTCTATTTTGAGATATCTTATTCCTACTTCGTGCGATGGCTTGTCCACTTTTATGTTGACATTCCATTCCTGTTCATCTACAAATATGTTCAGCAAGTATTCGTCATCGTCGGTAAGTCTTGGTATTTCAAATTCGTACTCTATTTCTTCATCGAAGTTTGCCTCAATTGTCAGCGTGTCGCTTTCTTCCTGGTCTAAATCACCTATTTCTGCCTCAATATCAACTTCTTTTGCTTCATTTGCATTATTCCTAATGTCAATTTCAACGTTTATTTCATCATCTGGCTTGACTTTTATTGTGTCTTCGTTGTTCATTTTCTTGCCGTCTGCTTTTACTTCAATTATCAAGTCTTGTTGCGGTGTAGTTGGCGGACTTTGTGTCGTTGGTTGTGTAGCTGGTTGCGGTGTTGGCTGAGACGCCGGAGGCTGTTCTGTAGGTTGTGGAGTGGGCGGCGGTGGTGTGGGTGGTTGCTCTGTTGGCACTGGAGGCTGTTCAGGCGGCAGTGGCGGTGTTTGTTCTGGTGGAACATTTACAGCTTCAACTGTGACGTACAAGTTCTTTTGCACAGAATATTCTCCATCACTTACAGTTATTGTTGTATAAGCAGTTCCTGTTTGTGTTGGCGTCCATCTGCCAGTTGAATCAAATGGTGAAGTATACGTTATCGTCAATGTATTGTCATCGTTTGTAACAGAGTTGAAATTATCAGGGTCAATCACATAAACCGATAAGTCTGCTGAACCTTTTACATAAATCGTGTCTGCGGCTGTTATTTGCGGTGCTCTGTTAACGTTCTCAACAGTTACAGTTATCTTCTTGCCGGCAACTAAATAACCGTCTGTCACGCTCGGAATTATTTCATATACTCCACTCGAATCATAGTCTGTCTGCCATTTTCCATAGTGGTCAAATGGCCCGTTAAATGAATGCTGGAGAATATTGTCGTCATTATCTACGACATTCTCATTATCAGGGTCTCTTCCAAGCAATAAGTCAACCAGCTCTCCTTCTTTTACTGTTACATCCGTCAAATCATCAAGATGCGGTGCTCTGTTTGTGTTGGCAATTTTAATTGTAACAAGCTTTGTATCTGAAAGTTCTCCATCGCTGGCCGTGACTGGAACGTTTATTTCTCCCGAATCATCAAATGTTGGCGTCCATTTGCCGTTTGCATCCAGCGGCGCTCCATAAGTTATGGTCAATGTATTGTCATCATTATTAACAGAGTTCTCATTATCAAAGTCTGCTGCCGTTGCTGTTATCATTAATTCACTGTTTTCAGAGCCCTCAGCAGTATCAGAAACAGTCAGCACTGGCTGCCTGTTTGTATTTAGCACGGTCAGAATTGTTGTCTTCTCTGTTGTCAGGATGCCGTCTGTTGCCTTGATAGTAATCGGATACTCTCCGCTTTCTTCGTAAGTGAATGCATAGCTTCCGTCTGTCGCAAATGGCGAGTTTATCGTCGTTGTAACAGTATCTCCGTCTAAGTCTGTTGTTGCAGGCGTCAGCGTGAACGTGTCTCCTTCGTATAATTCCACATTATTTTGGTTGATTATTGGGTTATGATTTGTTATTATTGTTCCTGTCAAGACTTTATTTTTGCCAAGGTATGGTATATTTACAAGTACGTCATAGCTGATTTTGCTTTTTTCCAAGTTTGTATAAGTTATAGTTACTGTGTTCGCGCCAGGTATTAATTTTACGCTTTGTGAGTTTGACTTTAAGACCGCTCCATCCTTTGATAGAAAGTCTTCTATGGTGGTTGTTATGTCTGAATTCAGGTTGTTTGTTATTAGAAGCTGGAGTTGTGCTGTGCTGCTTACGACTTCTGGGATTTGCAATTCTGCTTCAAGTGCTTTTACTTCAATAGCAAAAGTCGCATATGTTTTTGATTCTGCTCCGTCATAGAAGTCCACTCTATATTGATACCTTCCTTCTTCTGTTGGTGCTGTCAATTCCAGTTTGTAGCTGCTTTTTGTGATGCTTGCCTGAAGCACTGATTTTATTTCACTATCGCTTGACAGGACAAATGTTCCGTTCGCAGGATTGGACTCTGTATTTTCTACAATTACTTCAACTTCTGTCTGCTGTCCTGGAAGCATTTGCGCCGGATATTTGACGTCAGTAATCAGAACTGGAGAGTACGGCAGGTATTCTATTGTGTACTTGATTGTCTTGTAGAACTTGAATTCACCCTTGCTGCAGTCAACAACTTCAACAGGATTGATGTTTGCAATTGCCAATACTTCATTTTCAGTGTATGATTGTGAGAATTCCATATTTGCAGAAGATGAATTTGCATAACAAATACGTGAGGCAAACTCGTTTTCATTCCACATTGGCACATCTGCTGTTATGTCAACCGCGTCTCCAATGCTTGTAAGTGTTGTGTTCAATATTACTGTCTTTAATGGAAATCTTGTGATTTCTGCTGCAACCGGCAGGACCGGCTCATCTGGTATGAATTGTTGGACAGTTCTTGATGACTCTATCAGCGTATGGTTTTCATATGTTGCTGTATTCGGCTCCCCGAGATTGACCTCGACTGTCTTCGTGTACGTTCCTGATGTTCCAGTAATTGAGTAAGTGTCTGCTGATTGTGTTTCAACTTCCTTAAGATAATCTCCGCAAAATGCGCTTATATCTACATTTGGAACTGAAACTTTCAGTGTTGGCTTTCCATATAGAGCATATGACAGCAATGTTAAGCCCAAAAATTCCGATTTCTGCTTTGTGTAAATGTAATATTTGTTTCTTGCCTGCCTGAAATCTTCTGCTATGCTTGAATACCTGCCAAGGTTGCAGATTGCTGCCTGTACAAATGCCATACTTTTGTAAGAGAGCGGCGCTATGTATGGGTTTTTTGAGGATATTCTGCTTGCAAAAGTGTCGCTTTTTGGAATGTGCAGTCCTGCGTGTTTTGAATCAAATATGAACAGGTTATTTTTGTTTAAATTCCAATTCGCAGCATCTGATTCTTTTGCATTTGCAGTCCAATATGGAGTGTTGCCTGATGAAATCGACTGTATCAGGACTTGATTGTTCTTTCCATTGTCAAGTTTGTCCTTTACATCGCTGGCCAAAAATGCAGGATATTTTGTTGTTGCTTCAGAGCCATATTGTTTTTCCAGTATCTTTTGTGTGTAATAGTCAGGAATGTATAATCCTGCACTGTCCAGCGTGAAATCATTTATTTTTAGCTGTCTTGCCATATCATTTGCATTTTCTCCAACTATCCTGCTGACAGAGGTTGTCTCATAGTTGACTTGGACTCCTGACGCTATTGAAATTATGCAAAGCATTGTGATTATCCAGCTGATTTTATGGTTCATTGTGCTTCTCCAATTCTTTTGAGATTTGGCGCTCATTGACCAACGTGTAGTTGAACCTGCTTAACTCGGATTTTAGAGCTTTTACTGCTTGAGACGGGCTGTTTTCTTGAACTGCTGCAAAGAACATCTGTGGTAGTCTGCCGATTATCAAAGTGATTGAGTCTTTTCCAAAGGCAGTGTAACAAGGCGTTTCAACTTCATCTCCTTTTGGAGTTGCAATAATTGCGTTGAGTGTTGTGTCATAACCTATTGATTTCGTTTTTGCTTCGTATGCAATGAAAAGTCTGTCCTTGATGATTTCCTTGTAATAGCATTCAATTTTCTCTCTTACTTCTCTGAAGTGGAAATAGTCTGCTTGTGAATCCCATCCATAAAATATCGAGTATATTCTGCCTTTTTCACCGATGATTGTGTTGAACGTCATTATTCCAAAATTTTTGCAAAGGCTTGTCAGAATTCTGATTAGTTCATTTATTGATATATTATTATCATTCAAAACATTTATTCCTGTTTTTTGCTTCTCAAATCTGCAGTCAAATCCGGCTTTTTTCAAGTAATTAATTATCGTGTCAAAATCCTCCGGTTTTGCCTGTATTTGAATCATTTCAGTGCCTCCATTGCTTTTTTGTAGTCAAAAGGATTTGATGAATCCGCAACATATGCTGGATTTGGCTCGAACTTTTCTGGTTTAAAGCGGGAAATCACAGAGCCATCAAGATAACTGACTTTGCCTTTTATAACGCCGACAATCTCTCTTGTATTGACGTTGCTGACTATTCCAACTTCTGATTCCAAGAAATTGAGCTGAGAACCGTGAGTCAAATGATAGCTTGTATCAATGTCAATGCCATTTAGGGCACGGGGATTGATGACAAGAATGTATGTCTCAAATGTGGCTCCGGAGGTGGCACGTTTCACAGCGTGCTGGGCTGCAACAGTTAGGTCTTTTGTCGTGGGTATGAGCGCATTGAAAACGTTTTTGAAAGCGTGCTCCTCCAAAGGTACAAATTCTGCTATTCTGTGTATTCCGGGGTATGATTTCGATGGGTTATAAGAATAAGCGTTATCACCTCTAAAAAGAAAGGTTCCCTTTTTTGGAACAAATGGAACCCAAATCTCATTAAAATTCTGATAAGCATATCGGATGGCTTGTTCTGAATCACCGGCGTATTTTAGCAGATTCAATCTGTGCTCTTTAGGAAGTTTTGGCTCAAAGTCTTTGAGTGCAAGTGAGAATTCGTCTCCTAATAATTCTGTCCCTTCTTGTGCAATATCTGCTTCTTCTTTTGACAGGTATTTTTTTATTGTTCGTACATCAAACTCATCAGTCAAGGATTTGAAGTATTTGCCTGTTTTGCTTCCTGGAGCAAGTGCCCCGCGCTTATTCATTTTTTTAATGGCGCCTATTATGCTCTCCCCGTGAATTTCATATAAATATCGAAGTCGTGGTCCGAATGTATCGATTGCTGATTTAATCAGCGGTTTTCCTACTTTTTCAGCCCCAAAAGGTATTGCAAGTCCGACAACGAATTCTGTGCACTCGCTTCCCTTGAATTTCCAGCATTCTGCTCCATCTATGGAATCTGCTGCCACGCTTGCTGCTCCTGCAATCAGCAAGACTACTGGAGAAGCTCCTAAGGCAAGGCTTCCGATTGCTATGCCCACAGCCACGTTTGCTGTCGTGCGCGCTATAAGCCATCCTGATGAGTCGAGCTGCTTGTAAGTTCCATTATCAAGCAAACCATTTAATGAAGTAAGTAAGTCAGTATTATCGCTGTTCACTACAATTGCGTATGCCCTTCCATCCCACGGGTTTCTTTCAATCGTGATTGTTTCAAGGTCATTCTCAATCACGAATGGGAAGCAGTTCAATGCCCCGTTTGTTTTTGAAGTGCCTACAATGATCAACGTATATCCATCGTAATAGCTGAAGGCCTGTTTGGAATTGCAGACAACATCGCTTGCGTTTTTCTCGCTGATTTTTGCCTTGATTTCATTGTGATTTTTCAGGAAGTTCTCAAGCTTGTCTATTTCCTTTCTCTTTGCAGTGTCAACATTATCTGGTAAGACCACCAAAACATTTTTGCCGTCAAATTTGTCTTTTTGGTAGAACAGCTCTTCAAACTCCGCAAATGTTTTTGTTGTTCTTTGTATGTAAGCTATGTCTGAATATGTTTCGTCTGTCTTCTGGCTCAACCCAAACCAGGTGCTCATATCCAAATCTCTTCTGTAGTGCGGAACTACAAAATCATCGCCGAGTATTAACGTGCTGCATTCATTGCATTTCTCGGCTATGAATTGCGAAACTTCCAGCGAGTATGAATTGTCTTTTAACTGTTGGTCATCATACTTTTCTTTGTAATCATCTAATTTGGTCCAAGGATGGCCTGTTAGATAGTCGTCCAGGTCATAAACAACTGCTTGTTTGCCATCCGCATAAGAATAAGCTTGTTTTAGAAGGTCATAAACACCGGCATTGTTGAACCGGATGTATAATTTTGGTTTATTGGTTAATATTATCACACTCGGGTTTGATACAACTTTGACAGTTGTCTGTTGCCCGTTTTTCAGGCCTATCTTATATTTTCCAGGATTTGCGCTGTTTGAAACCGTAAACCTGCATTGTTTGCTTCCTTTTATTGTGAAAGAACTTAAGCAAGTGCTTGTGTCAAGTGCAAATACAGAGTCGTATTGCAGTTCAATTGTTTCATCTTTTGTATATTTCAGGTTTGCAGTTATTATGTCTCCTTTTTGTACGTTTACAATTGTTCCTTCTGCTTCTTCGATTGTTATTTTTGTTGAAGGAGTTGTTGTTATGCAGCTCGATTTTCCATTCTCGCACAATCCTGGTCCGCATTGCTTGTAGAAT
>DATDPK010000044.1:0-46599 GCA_035292785.1 Candidatus Nanoarchaeia archaeon | reverse complement strand
ACTGCTTCTCAGGAGAACAGTTCTTGCACTCACTCATTCACTTTTGGAGGTATAACTGCAACAAGCGCGTACACTTGCCTGCCGGCATCGTCTGGACCAACTGGTGGCTTTAGCGCACCTATCACGAATTATGTAATTTTAGATTCTCCAACCCCGCGAAGCACTCAGCTTGCCTTAACGTTCCTGGCAGCATTCGGTATTCTATTGATTGTGCTATTAAATTTCACTCACAAAGACGAGTAAATTTTATATAGTGGCGTGTTTGTCGTCTATATATGAGCGAGTATATATGGGGGGCTTTTGTTGTTATTGCTATTATAGCGTTCAGCATTGGCGGTGCTGCAACTATTCTGAAGTTTATGGAAAGCAAGAAAGAGTGTAATTTAAACAGTGATTGCAACAGTGAGTCTTATTGCGGAAGCGACTTTAAATGCCATACTTATCCAACTATTGAGAAAACCATTGTGAAGAATGATTGGATTACTCCTGCTGCAATTCTTGGCTTGGCAATTGTTCTTGCAGCAATGATTATGAGAAGAAAGCAGGAGCGGCCAAGACAGTTTTATTGATAGCTTCCTAAATCTTTTTGTTTTATTTGAACTTTTTCTTCTTTGTGAACAGCGCCTTCAAATAATGGTATTCCGTATACCCCGTCGTATCCTGGTTTCCACTGTACCTTGCTTGTTTGCGCTATTGCTGTTGCTATTTTTTGGTCTACGTGTTTTGCTATGTCTTCTGCTTTTGCTGACAATACTGCAAGTTCATTTCCAAACGCGCCAACCAGTTTGAAGTATTGCTCCCATACTTTTTTGCCTGCTATTGGTGCTCCGATTACGTGTGATATTACTTCAGACAATGGTATTAAATTTCTATACGGTCTTGCTTTTGCCGGCTTGTGTCCTTCTTCCCTGTCTGAAAGCTTTTCGACTCTGCTTGCAACCCCGACTGTAACCTGCTTTTTGCACCCAGGGCATACTTGTTTCATTGCAAGGCTTTCTTTTGGAGAAAGGCAAGTTCCGCAGCTTCTGTGCCCGTCAAAATGGTATTTTCCTTCTTCTGGAAAGAATTCAAGCGTCTCAACTATTTTGTTCTCTCGTATTGATTTTATCAGTTGTGCATAACTCATTTCTTCCATATCAAATACTGTTGCTTCCCTGCCTATTCTCCAGGGCCAGTGTGAGTGGCTGTCTGAGCTGCTTATCAGCGCGACATTATCCAATTGCGACAACCTCCAGTTCATTCCTGGGTCTGAGGAGAGTCCTGTTTCTATTGCGTGAATTTCTTTTGTCTTATCAAGAAAGCAATCTTGCAGTGAGTCAAATCCTGACATGCTTCCAAAGACTGAGAACCAAGGAGTCCAGGCGTGTGCTGGTATTACTTCAATATCAGGGCTTATTTTTTTCAAGCTCTCTACAAATTCAGGGCAGGGTATTTTGAATATTGGCCTTCCGTCGTAGTCCATTCTTCCTTTACTCGATAAGTATTCAACTATCTGGTCTGCTGTTTCAAAGTTTGGCGCAAGCACGACATTGTGCACTCTTCGTCCTTTGCCGTCTTGTGAATAGATTAGCGAGATTTCTGTCTGCAGTACAAACGGGTATCCTGTTTTCGTGTAAAGTACTCCTTTGCCTTTATCTGTTAAATTTGCTTTGAGCTCTGGAAGCCATTTTGGGTGCTGGAAGTCTCCTGTACCAAGCAATGTTAGTCCTTTCAGCCGCGCGTATTTCTCTAAATTCTGCAGAGTAATATTCTTTGAGCACGCACGCGCATATCTGCTGTGAAGGTGTAAATCTGCTATTACGTTCATAACTTATCCATCAGTACATATCTTTTTATACTTTTATATTCGCAAGAAGGGTATGCCTTTCAAAAAGAGAATTTCGCGTGCTGTTGAGTTTCAACTTGTGAAGTATATTGCGCAGTTATTTTATTTCACCGGCTTGACTGCGCTTATTCCCTTGCTTCCTTTACTATTGTCCCCTTATCAGCTTATTCAGGCAAAGTATGCTTTTGGCTTTGCGCTTGGCTTTATCGTATTAGGTTTTTTTCTTGTTTACTGGTTTTCTGCTTCAAAGAAGGTTGCGTTGCGCGTTCTTGGAATGACAACATTATTCCCTGGGCTTGTAGCAGTAATCTTTTCTTTTACAGGCCCGAGGCGTATGGCTATTTTCCTGCGTATGCTTGGTGATGCTTCTCCTTATCTTGAAGAATGGATTAAGACTTATATTCCTAAAGCTTGGTTATTGGCAGGCATTTACATTATTGTTGGCGTTGCGCTTATTTGGCTTTCTGAGCAAGCAAAGAATTGATTTCTTTTCGTAATTTGTCTATTCCAGCGCCTTCTTTTGCGCTGATTTCTATTGCGCCTTTGTATGTTGCTCCTGTGTCTGACTTGTTTGCCACAACAATCATTGGCTGCGTAAATGATTCTTTTATGTCTGAAAGTAAATTTCGTTGTTCAATTATTGTGTATCCGCAGGTTTCTGTTGGGTCTATGACGAATATTATTATTGTTGCAAGATGCGTGAGCGCAAGTATTGCTTGTTTTTCTATTGGATTGCGTTGTGCCAATGGCCTGTCCAGCAGTCCTGGCGTGTCAACGTATTGGTTGTCTTCTGCATCGTATCCTAAGTTCAACTTCTGCGTTGTGAACGGGTAGTGTGCTGTTTCCGGCTTGCTTCCGGTTAGTGCTGCAAGCAGTGTGCTTTTTCCAACATTTGGCGCTCCTGCAATGACTATTGTGTTTGCCTTTGTTTTGAGCGATGGGTATTCTTTCATTATTTTTCTGCTTTCTTCAAGATAGAGCAGGTTGTCTTTGATTTGTTTCATTACAGAGCTTATTCTTCCTGAGAATGCAGTTCTTGTCTTGTTTATTAGTATAACTTGTTGTGTTCTCGCAAGTTCGCCTCTGTATTTTATCATTAGGCCCGCTACTTGTTTTTTTGCCCAGTTGACTGCGCCTAAGCTTTTCTTCAATAAATCATAATCAAGCGTGCTTTTGACTAATTCTTGGTAGAATGGAGCTAATTGGTCGAATGATGGGAAGCTTCTGCCGATGAAGTTAAGGCTGCTCACCAGTGATTTTCCTATTGTTTCCACTCTTGCTATTTCTATTCTTTTGCTTCTGAACAATCTGTTCGGATTAGTTATGTCCTTTCTTGTTTCTGCTGCCGTGGCTACTCCATTCTTGAAAGCAATATCCAGATATTTCTGGTAGTCTTCTACTTTGCCCAGTCCTTGAAGGTTCATATGTCCTCTTTCCTGAGGAAGCTTTTTAAATGTTTAGAATTATTCAACAACAGAATCTAATTCTTTCTGTCTGCTCAAGCCCCATAGTTTCCGACGTTTTAGCTCTTTTTCCATTGCTTCGCAGGCAGCACGTTCGAACATGGTGTCTCCGCATTTATTGCACACAAGTGCTGGATAGATTCCTATGCGTTGCTCTAAATAGTCGTAAGGGATTTTTTTCTTCACATAACTCCCGTCACATTCCGTGCATTTTATTCTTTTTTCCATCTTCTTGGGTTGCCTGAATGAACAGTGATTATTTTGTATCTGCCGTCTGATAATCTTACATATACAACGGTGAAGTATTTATACATTGTGATGAAATGACCGTTTTGTCTGAATTTTGGCCCGCGTGAAAGTGCTTCTGCAATTTCTGAATTGGAAATGCCATCTTCGTGAGCTTCAATCCACGCGTGTCTTGAAAAGGTGAAATCAGGCATTGTAATTGGCTTGCAAACCTGCTTGGCGAGCACCTATTGCAGGCCTGCAAGCCTGTTTAGAAAATGAGAAATTTGCCTTTTAATGTCTATCTGTACGTTTTCCGTCTATTTTCATATCAGAATTAGTAATTTATCCGGTTTAGCTGTTGACTGTCCGGATAACTGCCGTACTGCTGTGTCCGATTACTGTGTCTTCTGCTTTTATTACGTAATAAGCCAGATAATCTTTGACTGCCATTCCGCCGATGTATTCGTCAGAGGCAAATCCTGCTGCAAAGCTCATGTAATTGTCGCGGTATATTGTCTGCACTCTTTGGCAGGCTGGCGCTGCTTTCACTTTGTACAATTCTGAGCAGAGTATTACTGTTATGTATGGGCTTGGGTCTGTGAAGTATGGCCCGAATGAGCCTGCGAATGTTTTCAAATCATCTTTTTTGACTGGTATGAAATTGTATCCTTCGTAATCTGATACGTCCGGCACTCTTATCGTGTTAACCCAGAAGTTTGTTTCTGCTGGAAGCAGGTTTTCCATTGATGGTCCTGGCGGGAGTGGTTCTGGCTCCGGTTCTGCTCTTGGTGTTGGCCGTTCTGTTGGAGTTGGCTGCTGTACTTGCGGTTGTTCTACAATTATCGGCGATGGCGTCGTAACAATGACTTCGCTTGGTTTTGCAGCTATGTATAATAGAAGTCCGATTATTGCCATCATTCCGATTGTTATGAAGATTTTTGAAGCCATGTTGCAATTATTATGTTAATTCTTGCGAATGCAAGTGCTGGAAGTGTGAAGATGAGTATGATTGCGAGTGCAATGAGTGAATGTTTTGTGATGATTGTGATTGGAAGTGAGATTCCGACAAAAAGTAATAGCAGGTTGACAATGTATGCTGGCACGATCTTTTTTGCATGTTTTGTTCCTAAAGTGAACGTCTTTTTTAAAGTTTGCTGTGCGGGTATGAGTGCAAAGCTTATGTTTGCAAAGTATGCCACAACTGCGATTAGTGCAAAGAGGATTATGCTTGATGTCGTCTGGCTGATGATTGGCAGGGGCTGTTGCCTTGTCAGTCCTAAGAATGCGAAGATTGTTGCAACCAATACAACAAACCACAATAAGCTCAAGAGTATGAATTTGTACGCGAATATTGCCAGCGGAATTTTCTTGTAAATGCTTTTGTGCGATAAGTACCAAGAAAATGTTTTGAATACAAGCCACGCTCCTAAGAGCGATAAGAAAAACAGCACTATGTTTGTCAGCAAATTCTTGTATGCCTGCATGAATTCAGGGTTATTGATTAAAACTGCATTCAGGTCTACCAGCTCTGTTTCCGGCAGCCCTTGCATCGCGCTTGTCATTTGTTCTCCTACTTTCATCATTGCTTCTGCTGATGGTATGAAGTAGAACCAATGTATTTGCACCATTGCGAATAGAAATAGAAAGTCCATCAGCACTGTCAATATCAAATAACGTTTGTTCTTCCAGAATGCTGTCCACGCTTTGTCGAGTGTTGTGATGAGTGTCATTTTAGGGCATTATTTAATAACATACTTAATTCCTCCATTAATTTGATGCATCTTTTAATTGTTTCTTTTGCAGTTTCAAAATCCATCTTTCTTCCATAATAGACAAGGGAGTTTCTTTTGAATCGGCAGTCGTCAAATATTCTGAACAGGTCTTCTTTTTTTAGGTTGTCGCGCAGATAGAAGCCCAGACATATATGATTGTCAGATTTGAATCCGTGCAATAATAGGAGTGCGTGAATTTGCTCCAGTGCGGATGAATAATATCCTTCAAATATGTAATTTGCATTTTCCTGCTTGATTGTGTGTTCTTTAAGGTATTCTATTCTTCCTTGTGCTGTATCTATCAGTGATCTTGCTTTTGGTTTGTCAGGGCTGATTTCTAAGGAAGAGTTAAGGTCAATGCATTCTTCCCACGTGCTGGCTTTCATCTATATACCTCGATGAATCCGTTTAGTGTTATGCCGTTGAGTATGTTGTTTGCAAGTTCTTTGTTTTCCACATCAGTAATTTTTTTGTAAATGAATAGCTGTATTTTTCTTTTTAGCTCTTTTTCGAATCGTTCCAGGTTTATTTCTTTTTTTTGCATTTCAATATACAGGTCTATGTCGCTTTTTTCTATGTCTTCCCCTTTGGCGTATGAACCGAATACTGCAATGGCTGCATTGCTGTATTTGTTGACGAGAAATTCAACAAGGCCTGATGAAAACAGTGATTTTATGTTAAACAGCTTTTTTTCAATGAGGAATGTTTTTGATGTTCTGTCTGCAGAATAGAGTTTTACCCCTGCTACAATGGTGCTTTTGAGTATGCCTTGCTTTTCCAGTTCTTTGGCGTATCGTATTGCAGAAGGAAGGGGTACTTTTATTTCTCTTTCAATCTGCCGTACGCGAAGTTTTGCCGTTGGATTCACGAAAAAATACTCCTTTATCCTATCGATGATAGCCATTGTTTTCATTTGATAACTTAAGATATCAATTGATATTTAAAGCTTTCGATTTCAGTTATGCCACGCTTTGTCGAGTGTTGTGATTAAATGTTTTCATTGCAAGCAGCAGATTTGATCTTGTGAGCAGTCAAGCCTTTGTCCCGCTCTTCCTCCAGCGCTACGGCATTCGGATACTGTTGCACAGTCTCCATTTTGTTGTGCGCATTGGGACAATATCACGGGTAATTGGTATTCCTCACTTGCGGTCTTGCCTGTGCTGTCTGTGACTGTCACCCTCATTGGATACGCCCCTTTTTCCCCTGTTGGCGTTCCGCTTATTATGCAATACCAGCCAATAACGATAGACTCTGCTTTAATGCTTAAGCCAGGTGGCAGATTTTGTGCAGTGCAGGTCATTGGTATTTGTCCTCCTGTTATTTGTATCAATTGATTGTACGATAGTCCCAATTTTGCGTCATTAAGGATTTTCTTTTCCAGCGAGAATGTTGGCGCCGATTGGCAAAGCTCATCAGTGCATATGTAAGCCAACCCAGGCGCGGCCGGGCCATATTTAGCAGTGCAGTCAGCTGGCACGTTGCATTCACCAGGAACAGGAATTGGCGTAGATTGGCAAAGCTCATCAGTGCATATGTAAGCCAACCCAGGCACGGCTGGGCCATATTTAGCAGTGCAGTCAGCTGGCACGTTGCATTCACCAGGAACAGGAATTGGCGCACTTGCCGGCACTCCCAATTCTGTTTCCAAGTTTTGAATTATTGTTCGTTTTGCGCCATTTAATGTGTTAAGAACTGCAACAATCTCATTTACCGCACCTCTTATTGTCGGATCATTTCTCGTATTTGATATTTCTACGCTTTTGTCTCCGATTGTTTTGAGCGCAAGTGATATGCTGTTGTTTATTGTTGCAAGTTGGTTTGCTCTTGGTGTTTGCGGCTGCGTCTGCTGTATGTATGGCAGTAAGCTTGTCTGCAAGTCTTGTTCTGTCGTGATTAATTTTTGTATTTCCACGCCTAGATTTGCGTGGACTCCTGAATCAACAACTTCCTTGTATTGCGGATTTGTCCTGTCTGTTATCGTATATTGCTGCAATTGTTGCAAGTGCTTGTCTTCTTTAACCAGCGCATCCTTCAGCAATTGTCTTAGCTCTGCCGCAAATGATGTTGCAGGTATTTGTCCGCCTGCTCTTTGTTCTAATTGTGTTAGTTCATTTGCATTTGCGCATACTGCAAAGAACTCCTGCCTTACTACTGCATCTTGTCCTGTTAATGGGTCTATGCTTATTTGGTCTGTGACTTGGCCGTAATTGTCAGAGTCGTATGACGTAAATGCTGCCGTGAATCTTTGCGGCTGTGTTTTTGATGTCGGGTCGCTGCACACACCTCTTACGGCTGTTGGTGCTTGGAATACAATCAGCACTTGTCTTTTCTCGTTTATCGCAAGCCCTACCGGCGACCTGCTGAGTTGTATTATTATGCTTCCCTCAAAGTATTCTCTTGCTGCTCCTGCTGGTCCTGCGCTTGGCACAACCACTCCAACTGCTGGCCTGCCGCCGTAATTAATCGTGGTTGTTGTTCCGCTCATTATTCCTTCTGCGCTTGGCAGTTGTGCTCCTTTTCCGCTCAGCCCTGCTGATGGGTCGACTGTTAGTCCTGCTGTTCCGCTTGCGCCGTATATCTTCCAAGTTTCTGTTCCTGCCCTGTTTTCAAATTCAAGTATCATCGAGTAGGGTGTATTGATTACATTTCCGTTCTTGTCAAGTATTCTTACATTATTTATCAGCCCTCCATCTCCCGGCGCTGCAATGCTCGACTGCAATGAACTCCACGTCCTTGTCTGGTAGCCTTGTGCTGCTCCAGCCCCCGGCCTGAACCACGCTTCTTTTACCATCGCCTTAGGGTCCAATATCGTATTAATGTTCACGCTGTAGTCTCCATCTGTTCTCAATTGTTTGTATGACGCGCTTTTCTCAACTACTTGCCCTGCTGAATTCTGTATTTCATACTGCAAGTGTTTGATATTTTTCTGTTCTACTGGTGTTGGGAAGCTTTGTCTGACGTTAAGCGCAATATTCAATGGTTCGTCTAGCGCAAATACCGGTTGCGGTATTTTGTGCGGTGCATCAACTGTTGCTCCGAGGAATCTTATTCCTGTTGAGCTTTCTCCGTATTGGCATCTGAACGTCATTGTTGGTGGGTCAAACCTGCAGAATGCCGGCATTCCTCCGCCTCCGCCTGTTTGTCCTATATTGCATTCGACTGATTCTTCTTGTTGTCTTCCTTGGTCTTCCCATTTGTATGTCAATATCGCTTTGTCGTATCTTACGTTTCCTTCTCCCAGCGAGCCTTGTACTGTGTAGAATACTTCTTCGTTCAATATTTGTCCTCTGCTCAGTGTTGCTGGTATGTTGTCTGGTAAGATTGTTATTGTTCTTTCCCCTATTCTGCTGCAGTCGCATTCTCCATTTGCGTATCCTTCTGCTGGGTTGCACCTGCCTGTACTGCATTTTAGCTTTAATTGTAAATCAACGTTTGCTCCTGCTGAAAGGCCAACTCCAAAGTGGTATACCCAGGTTGTTAGCCCGCTTGGTGTTGTTGCTGGGTTAAAGCTTACAAAGCGCCTGTTGCACGGGTACATTAGTCCGTAGCTTGCTGTTGGCGTGCTTTCTACTGATTGGTCGAACATTGCTGATACGTCAAACTCCCAGGTTCCTGTAAACGCCCACATGCATACTGCGTGGACTAATTTCTTTTGTATGAATACTGCGTTGTATGTTCCAGTCTCTCCGTATCTTCCTTCTACTGAGCGGGCAAGGTCTGTTCCTGCGCTTGTCAGCACTCCAATGATGTCTGTATCTGTTCCCAAATTCAACCTTGCTCCTGGGGTTGGTGTTGCGAATTTTTGTGTGAAGCAGGCAAGTGCTTCGTAGAATAAATCGCAGCCGTATTCTGATAGTGCTGCCTGGCATATTCCTGTGTTTCCGTCTCCTGTCAGCAGTATTGTGTTGACGCAGTTTTGCAGTGCCTGCATTATGTTTTTCGCTTGCTGGAGGAATGCTATTGTTGTTGGGAAGCACAAACATCTTACTGCGTTTATGATTCCTGAGTTTGGCTTTATTATGTATTCCTGGTCTGGTGTTCCGATTACTGCCATTACGTCGTCATATACTGTTTTGCCGACTACGCAGTTTGTTTCTGTTCTTCCTGCTTTTTCGCAGAGGAATGCTGCAAATCCGTTGTAAAATGACTGGTCCAGTTTATTTTGATAGTACAAGTCTATGTTTGCCGGTTTGAAATAGTCGGCTACAGCTTTGCCGCCGTCCAGTTCATTCCACGCCCTGTTTGAGTTTATTATTCCTCCAGTTCCTGTTGGCTTGTTTGATGCGCTTGCTGTTATTTGCTCGTAGACGTATCCTAAGTTGAAGTCGTATTCTCCTGCTGTTTGTGTCCTGCCAGTTGTTTGCGGTATTATGAACAGGTACATTATGCTTTCTGCGCCCATTTTGTTAAGGCCCAATGATTCTGCTTTCGCGTCTCCAAATTTTGTAACTCTTCTTGGTTCTATTGGTTGCGTGCCTTCTGGTGTGCAGAATCCGCCGAGCGCGTTGAACAAGTTATTGCACTGTACTTTTGCGTCTTTTAGTCCGGTGATTGAGTTTTGGTTTGATTTTTGTGCGCTCAGGCAGGTGCTTTCTTGTATTTCGTCGAATGTGTCTAATGGCCAGCTTACTCCGCATCCTGAGCTCCATTCTCTCATATACTCATATCCGCAGCATTCTGCTGTTGCAGGATGGTTGTATGCACAATTAACTCCGCCTGATGAGGATTTCTCTCCAACAGTATCGCCTTGGTGTTTCAGCCAGTTTTGGTATATTTCCTGTATTTCGCTTGAAGTGAAGAACATGCTTGGTGATTTGCCTTGTGTGTTAACAGTTCCTCCTCTTTTTTCCTGCACCCATTTTGCGCAGTCTGGTCCGAATTGTGGTTTAATGGTTGCGCCAGGTATTTCTATCGGCACATCTGTTAATTTTTGCTGTCCTTTTGTTTTCAGGTAATATTGTAATGATGGTACTGCTGGGCACATTACTCTGTCGCATATTTGCGAGTAGAAGTCATTGTATTTTTTCCTGTTCCATTTTGCTTGTGCGCAGGAGTTGCAGTTGTCTCTTGATTTTTGCTTGTTATCTCCAGGGTATGCCAAGTCGCACTGGCCTATTGCCGCTACATTCATGTCAAATCCGCCTTTTTCTATTGCTCCTGCTGCTGCAGTGTAATCGCAGCTCCATTTTTCAAGAGCAATCGGAATTATCATTAGTACTGTTCCTGCCATACAGCTGTAAAACAAGTATTGTCCTATTGTCCTGACCGGCTCAAGCACTGCATCTATTCCTTCTATCACAGCTCCAAGTGTTTCTGAGAATTCCTGGAGGAATCTTTCTGGTATGTATCTTGGCGGTATTCTTCTGTCTATTCCTACTTCAAATGTTATGCAGCTTTTTTGCACGAGGTTTTCAGTGACGTCTTGTTCTATTGTTCTCTGCACTGTAGGATCATATGTTTGTTTTTTGGATATTTGTTGGAATGGTATTTCCAATTCCAGGAATAATCTCATGCATCCAAATCCTGGCAGCAAGCAGTCTCCTTCCCTGTGTTCTGAAATGCGTTCTTCCATTTCATACATTGTTGCGTTTGAGGGCATTGTTTCTGGTGGCCTGTTTCTTTCGGGTAGCTCCCAGGGGTTTGGTATTGGGTTAAAATTGACTTGTATGTATCCTGCTCCTGAGGGTTGTCGTGCTCTTTGAGCTCTTACTGGCGGTGCTGACACAAGAACTCGTCCGTTGTCATATTCGTCAGCCAGTTCTGGGCTGAGCATTAATGGTTTTACTCTTACTGTGCCTGGGTTTATGACTGCTTGCGCTGTTCCCCTATAACTATAGTTGAATGCTACTCCTATTTGCTGTATTCCTTCTATCAATAGTCTCGGAGTCAACATATCCGGCATTGGGTTTGTGAATTGTACGTCTATCCAGTTGCCGTATCCGCATAATGCGTATTCTACTCTGTATTCTGGTGTTGTTGTTTTTTGTCCTGCTATGTCTATTGCTTCAAGTTTGACTTGGTTTGTCCACGCCACTCCTGTTTGCAGTGTTGCGTTCAGTGCCCTTGGCGAGAATCCTTCTGTTCTTCTCAAGTTTATTTCTATTTCAAAAGAGCCGTCTTCATTTGTCGGCCTTGTTCTTACTGCTTCGTTGTTTACGTAAACTGTTATTGCTCCTGGTTCTGATATTTTTCCTCTTATCTTCACTGTTGGCTGGTATGTTGGTGATATCTTGTCAAGATTGTGCTCAATGAATTGCGGAGGTCCTGTGTCGTATGTTATGCTTTCTTCAACTATTGTTGAAAATCCTGCTTTGTCTGTTGCTGTGAAATCAACTAAGTTTGAGCCGACATTGAGCTGTATTGGCACGTCTGTTGTGCCTGCCTGCAGTTCCTGCTCTTTTTCTTTCTGGCAGGTTAGCTCAACTTCTTCAGCTGTTTGCCCTGCTCCTCCTGATGGTGTTGTGACTGTCAGTATGTTTGATTTTTCGCTTTCAACGCAGGCAGTGTTTATTGCCGTGACTTGGTAGTTGTATGTTGTTCCTCCTGCTGTTGTGAAATCTCTGTAATTATTTCGCGTGACAATTGCTATTCTTTTGTTGTCTCTGTAAACAGCGTATTGCATCAGGTCTGTTTCCAGGCTTGCCGTCCATTCTATTTCTACTTCGTTTGCGTCCACATTTGTTTGCTTTAATCCTATAACTTTGCTGGGCGCTGCTCTTTGGCTTTGTAGATTGACTGTCAGGTTTACTGGCTCTGAAACAGTCACTCTTGCTGTTGCAGCAGGGCTCATCACAAATGCAGGAAGCGTGATGTTCATTCGTGGGGGCTCGCTGTCAACTGTTGCCTGGTATGTCTGTTCTGCTGTTTCGCCAGAAGAAGAAACTGCTTTCACAACAATTGTATTATCCGCCTGTAATTGAACGTTTCTGAACAGGAAAGTTTCGCCGGCAATTGTATCTCTTCTTGCCGTAATTCCGTTAATGATTATTTCTACTGTTGAGTTCGGCAGTGTTTTTCCTGGTATGTCTATTTTTGTTGAGCGTGGATATCGTGGTATTTGTGCATTGACAAACATTCCTGTAGTTTGTTCTTCTGCATCCTGCAATTCTATGGATTGGACTATTGGAAGCATTACGATAAGCCACATCATCATTATTGCTTTTTTCATGTGAAAGTGGGCCTCAATACTGTTTGATAGGGTACTCCATCATACAATCCGTCTTCGTACAAGTACGTGAACATTTCTGTTGGGTCAAATCCTGTGTCAAGCGCGCCTCTCCATTCTACGACATTGAATGTTGCTTTGCTTGCTCCAACTATTTGGTCATAGTATATCGTGATGTTTTCTGCGTGGTATCCGCCTATTATCTTGTCTCCTTTCAACAAAAGTATATCAACATCATATTGTGCGTCGTTGTAGACAAAGTCAAGTTCGTCTTTTTCTACGTCTTCATATCCGCCGTAAGTTCCTGTTAGTGCTGTTGCGTTTGCTGGATAGCTTTTGTATTGGTCGTATGCTGGCTTGCGTATGCTGAAGCTTACTGTTGCGTGCTGGTCTCTTGTGAGTTTGCTTGTTGTTGGCAGCCATTGTTTGGTTACTGGTATGTATGGGTGGACTTTTATTGTGTAATTCATTCTTTGGAGTCTTGTGAGCATTATGTCTACTTTGTCGCTTGTTGCGTGCTGGCTTGCAGGCAGGTATCCTTCTTTTTGTGCTGTTAACAATGGGTTGCTGCATCCTTCTGGCAGGTACGTGTTCAGTCTTATGCTGCCTGAGCCGTCGCTGAATGTGTTTCCGAGATTGCATTCTTGGTTCAAACATCTGTATGTTATGTTTGCTCCTTCTAATTCTTCTGCTACTGGGCTTCCTTCTACAAATCCTGTTACTCGTATATCTGCTGATTGTGTTCCTACTATATTGCAGAATGGTGTTCCTATGTCTGCTGATTGGAATCTGCGCAGTCCGAAGTATATTCTGCTTCCTTCATTATTCTCAATTATCACTGGGAAGCCGATTTGGAATGTGTATCCTTCTCCGTTGAATGCGTCGTCATCTTTTATCATCATTTTTACTGGATAGATTACGTCGTATGCAAAGTGCCATTGTTGTATGCATAGGAATCTCAGATATTTTCTTGCGCCTTTCATGTTTGCTGTGCTGAGTGTCCCTCCACTGTTTGGCTGCGCGTTAATTAATAATGGCCATTCTGGGATGTATTGGAATGCTGCCTTGAGTTCTGTTTCTGGAGTGCCAACATTTATTCTCATTCTGTTCATTTCGTAAACATCTGGCGGAGGATTTTCCGGCCAGTCTGGCTGTTTTTCTGCTATCAGGTCTTCCCTGATGTCTTCTGCCTGGCTTTTCAGGTTGTTGTATACTCTTAGTGATTCAAGCGGTGCTGGATAGTTTGTGTCGTCTATTCGTATTAATGGTAAATTGTAATATAATGTGTTTTGCAGTTCTTCTTTGACTTGTGTTATGTGCCATCTTTTTGTTCCGCATTTGAATTCCATTCCGCTCATTGGTATTCTTTGGTTTGCGCTCATCAAATCAATTGTCAGGTTTTCAAACCATTCCTGGCTGTTTTCTGCTTTCATTGTCTTGTCGGCAAGCTCCCACATTTGTTTGAGCTTTACTGGGAAGCTTGTGACGAATTCTTCGAGCTTGATTCTTTTGTCTCTTATTCCTATGTCAAGTGTCCATTTGATTTCTACTATCACGTCTTGTTCTGTCAGCGTGATTATTGGAAGCAAATCTGTTGATGCGCTTATGTCAAATTGTTCTTTGAATGCTTCAAAGTTTCCTGTGCAGGATGGCAGTTGTTGTTTTATGTAGAATGCAAGCTCTCTTGTCATGAAGTCTATTGGAGGTGTTCTGTCTTCTCCTTCATAGTACCATAATGGTGTTTTTGATACGCCCATTGGGTCGTTTGGTATGTATGCTGTGTGTGTTCTGTCTATTATTGGCGGTATGTTGATGTATCCTCCTTGTGCTCCGAGAATTATAAGGCCGTCTTTTGTTATTTGGTCTATGCAGGTTACTACATAGTCGTAGACTTGCTGTACGTCTTCTGGCACTGCCACCGCTCGTTTGATTGGCGCTGTGACTTCTCTTGTTGTGAAGTATATGACTAATGCTGCGCTTAGCAGTAGGACTATGCCTATTATGATGAATATTGTAATTTGACCTCTTTTATTCATCAACAACCTCTTTTTATACTAACTTCTTTATTATCTGGTATAAATATGTTCTCAGCCAGGCAAAGTACAGCACTACTAATAGCATTGATGCTGCAAATATCATTTTTTGCTGTGTTGGCACTATTCTGAACAGTTGATATATGATTATATACACTATGAATGCAAGTGTGTACGGCACTACAAACTTGAACAGTTTGCTGATTCCTATTGCGAATGCGTTTCCTATGCTTTCTCCTATTTTTCTTCCGCTGACAAATAGTGTGTGCAGTATTGGCGTGAAGTATGCCGCAATCATGATGAATAATATTGCTGTGTTTTGTGCTGCCGGCGCCTGTTTTGTTGCAAGTCCTGAGATTATCAGGAATGGAAGCCAGATTAGCCACCACAATGAGTTAAGTCCTAAAAATCTTAGGAAGAATTTCTTGTTTGGCTTTTTGTCTGCGAGTGTTGTCCATATCATTCCTCGCGATAAAGTGTATGTTATTAGTGTAAATATTATCAGTATTATTGCTCCTGCAAATAAGAACACGAATAGTGTTTGGAGCACCTCAACATTTTGGTTTAATATGTCAGGATTTGTCAGCATTGCCTGCTTGTCAAGAACAACCCCTTCTTTTGTTGTTCCTGCAAGTAAATTGAGCCTCCATTGGTAGAAATATACGCTTGCAAATACAAGCATCCAGTAAAGCGCGTCGTATAATGCTGTTATGATTATTATTTTCCATTGCGTGAAAGTTTCAATGAATTTATCAAACGATTCTTGTGCGTGTTTTGTTTGCGCAACCAGCAGTATTATTCCTGCAATTGCTATCGAGAAGAACCCCATTCCCCTGAAGTACAGGAATGCTGCAATAATTATGCATAATATTCCAATGATTCTTGGCATTGTTAGTTTTTTCATATGTTTCCACCGTCTGCTCCTGTTGCTGTTGGTGCTGCCGCTGCCGGAGCTCCAACCACTGCAACGCTTTCCGGTCCTCCCGCATATTCTACAAAGTCTCTGCAGAACTCATCTATATATGTTGGCCTTGGCCCGTATTTTCCTGCCGCAAGTTCTGTGTCAAACACAAGGCAGGCTTCTTTGTATTCTGTTGCGCTGAGTTTGTATACGTGTCCGCTTGATGTGTCCGTGTATGGCAGAAGCTGGTCTTGTGCATACCATCTTCTTCTTATTCCTGTTGGCGTCCTGAATTCTATGTTCCACGCTGTTGTTCTTCCTGTTTCTGCATTGTTTGTTATTCCGAATTGTACGTGGTACATTCTTATTTGTATTTGTCCAAGTGTTGCCGGGTCAAAGTCTGGCGCTGCAAGATTTACTGTTCTTCCTGCGATTGTTGTGGTATTCACGCCGAATAAATCTATCAGTTGTTGTGCTGTCATTCCTGCAACTTCTAATGCCGGTGAGCGTTCTGCTGTTATTGCCGCACTGGATACGTATTCTCCAGTCGGCCCGATTCCGACTGCAACGTTGTCTGCCCTTACATCGAAAATTTGTCTGCATATTGTTGATGCGAGGCAGTTCTTTATTCCCAATGCAATGCAGAATTGTCTCTGTAGTACTTCCCTGTTTTGCTGCACTTGTTCACTATATCCTGGTCCAAGAATTAAGCTCGAATAAACCGCAAGCCCTCTGTATTGGTCGTATAACTGCAGATATTCAGCAGCAGCCTGCATTCTTGTTGAATATGTTGGCCTTGGTTCTGCTCTGTTGCCTACAAAGTCCTTATATTGCTGGCTGTCTCTGGTTATTTCTACTGTTGTTGGAACTCCTTGTGAATCGTATGTTGTTATGAATGTGGGCTGTCCCTCTGCATAAACTACTTCTTGCCCTGTTTGTGGGTCAAATGCCGTGTAGCTTGTTTGTCCGTAAGCGTTTTTCCCTTCTGCTGTCGTGTACAAACCTGAAACAGGGTCTGGTCTGTATGTCACAGGACCTTCAGAGTATGTGTTTGATCCTTCATTGTAAGTGAATTTTCCGTAAACTGTTGTTGGTCCTGCAGATGTCTGCTCTCCAGCAGGCGCTGGTTCTCCTTGTAGCTGTGCTTGGTATGCTTCTTCTTCCTGTCTTGACCGTTCTGCCTCTGCTGCTTCTTCCGCTTCTGACGGAGCCCCACCAGCTGGTACATAGCCCTCGGGTGCTACTTGAGCCGGTGGTGTTGTTTCATCAGGAGCAGGAGATTGCTTCGGAAATAAATCAGGATCAGTACTCACCATTTGCTCTACCGGACCAGGCGGTTGCGAGTCTTGCGCAAACACAGCTGTCGCTAATGCAATCACAATCATCGCCATTATGATTATCTTCTTCATACGCTCATCTCGTCTTCTATGTCTTCCATTCTGTCGCAGTATTGTGTTCCTACTGGCTCCCAAATGTCTTTGTTCGTGATATATTGGTTCCACGCGCCTATTGCTTCTCCGATTATTGATACGGTTCTTGTTAATCCGCAAAGAGCCAGGCCCCACCAAGGAATCTCTCCCTTGCATTGTTCTTTGCATATTCCTCCAACCAGCATTCCTAGACCGGTGAATGCTGCTCCAACTGGGTCTGTTACTATGTTTATTGATTTCTGCAGCAAATCTTCAAAGAATGCGCTGAATGGGACTAGCGCGAATATTTCTCCGGCAACATAAGTGCACCAGAAATAATTGTACATTTGGTTGCAGAAGCTTGTTGGGTATCCTTGTTGTTTGACGTAGTCGTGCAGGCAGACTGCCTTGAAGCATTGTATTTGCCTCATTTTTTCAACATTACTTATTATTCCTGGCAGACAGAGGCAGATTGTGCTTAGTATTAGTGAGTCCTTTATGTCAAGTGGCTGAGTTTTATACTTTTCAGCAAAGTCTTGGAATTCTCCTCCATAAGTATCTGAGAAATATTGCTGTATATCGTCACAGTATGGCGCATAGCCTCCCTTCCACGCATCAGGATTCTGAGACGTGTCCATCTTCTCAGATCCAAACGAACCAACCCACCGCTTTCCTTGTTTTAATTGGCAGTTGGCTATTGCGCAGATGCTGTCAAAAACCTCCATCAAAGTGCCCACATAGTCGCCTGCATACGCGTCCTGCAGATTTTCTTCAAAGCCGCATACAGCCTCTTTTGCTTTTTTAAGCGCTGGTGTAGCCGCAGTATATGGTGACTTTTCCACCGCCTCTTTGGCAATTCCCAGCAGTATTGCAAGCGCATACAACACCCCAATAACATTCGTAAGGACAACTTTCATCTGGCAGGCAACTTCAAAATAATATAACACTTTGTTCAGTTGCCCCAGCCAGCTTGCTTTTGCAAGGCTGTTGTCCATCGCGTGCCTGATGTCCCTGTCAACACGAGTGTAAGCATTTGCCAATGGCTGGTTGTAGAATTGGAATGTTACGTTTGCGTCAATGCTTTGCGGTTGTGGAGAAACGTAATATCTTGTTGTTCCTGCTGTTGTGACTGCTCTTTTTGAGTAAACTTGCAATGAACAATTAATGTTCAATTGGTCTACAGTGTAATCTTTCGGCTCGAATACAAAGAACAAGTAAGGATTTATGCTTCCTTCGCCGTTGTTCACCATATAAACATCATTTAGATTGTCAGTAACATCTCCAGTGCAGTCTTGTGGTGTTGGTGGTCCTACGACTGTTAATGTTGTGATGTCTTTGCGCGGTGTGCTTAGTGAAAGTCTGCACGCGGCTCTTGGCGCAACTATCATTGACGTTTCTCTGTCAATTAATCTTGGCGTGCAGGTTATTTCTGGTGTTGTCCAGTATTTTGCTTTTGTTTCATTGTCAACGCCGTAAATCTCAAGCTTTGTCGTGTCGCTTGCTTTATTCTTCGCTTCGTCGTAGAAGTTGAACGTCAAATATGAAGTGTATGGTCCGCTTAAGTCCACTAAGCTTTCAAATATGCATTCTGTTTCTGTGCAGCTTGTTGCTTGCATTGCTGCTATGCCTCCTATTTCTGTGAAGTTTGCTTCTGCTGTTGAGAAGTCAGCTGATTTGACAGTATACTGCACGAAATTTCCTCTTACTGCCCCTCCTTTGTATTCTACTCCTGCTTGTCCTGTTACAACTTTAAAGTCTACAATTTCTGGTTTTGCCGGCCCAACATTATCATAGATGATGTCATATTCTTGTCTAACATCAATCGTGTTTCCCAAATCATCTTGTGAGTCTGATGTTAATGCAACATTGTATTGGCCTTCCTTGATCGAAGCAGGCGGATTCATCATCCAGTAGCATTGCCAGATAGCGCCAGAGATTTGCTGGCAATCGTCTGCTTGGGCGTGGTCTCCCATTCCAAGGCTGCTCATGTCAAGGTATGCTTTTACTGAACCCATTCCTATTCCTGGCCCGCCTGTGTTGTCTTTTTCTTCAAATTCTATGACAAGGTTTGTTCCATACCCATACAACGGCGTGCCATTTTTCTCAGCGTGTGAAATTATGCCTTTTACAATTGGTACAGTGTCGTCTGCTTTTATTACGCAGGAGAACTCTTTTGTCGCAGTATTTCCAAGTGTGTCTGTTGCCTTGACGCTTATCTTACACGTCTTTACTTCGCTTACTGGTATGTTCGCCCAGCTGTATAAATCTCCAGAAATTACATCTGGCTGTATTGCATCAGGTAAATTAGGATTTAGTTGTGCGAAGTTTCCAAAGACTGATGAAACATCAACTTCGCCATCATCAGTAATAATCGCGTTTATGCTCGCAAGTCTTTCTTCACCGGCGTGCACGTGTGTTATTGGAAAGTTTTCTTGGTCGAGTATTACCGTGCTTCTTATGTCTGGAGGCGATTTGTCAACTATAATACTCACACAGGTTGGTGCGTCTTCCCTGTTGACAAAGTCTTTTGCTGTTATGCAGACATTTTGCCTTCCTGTTTTTGCTATGCTTACTGGCACCGTGCTTTCTTTCACGCACTGTCCAAGTGTTCCAGCCTCAGTCAATAAAACGTCATTTCCTGACTTTACTGTTATCGTCTTTATTCCTGAGCAGTCTTCAGGGTCTCCGTAAGTCGTTCCATAGTCTTCTGCATTGTAGCTTATCGTTACCGCTCCGTTTGATGTTGGCGGCTCTATGTTGAATGTTTTGACAGCCGGCGCTTGTATGTCCGGCTGTATCGTAAAACTTTGCTGCGCAACCACTGCACCGTCATCGTCGCGCATTTCTATTTTGAAATTCATTGGCGCGTATGTTTCCATATCGCTTTTGAACACGCAGGTGTAGTATGCTGAGTTGGCTTGTTTTGTGCAGGAGTCAAAGAATGTGAACGTTTCCCCAAGATACAGTCTTAGTTGTTCTGGTGAAATTATGTCTTCTCCTGGTATGCTTACAATTGTTTCTACTGTTATTTCATCTACTGAGCGCGCGTATCCGTTTGCTCCGTCTTTGCCTGAGAATTTGTTCAGGTTCAGTTCTTGTGCGAATACTATTGGCAGTGATATGATTAAATAAATCATTACAAGCGTTATTTTTTGCAATATTTTCATTTAATCACCGGTGACAGCAGTTCTTCGTTTGCCATTGCGTAATTGTTTACTTTTGTTGCTTCCGACAAGTCTTCTATTATTCTTTGGTCTTCAGCTATTCTGTCTATTGCGAGGATAAACTGTTTGAATTCTATTGATTGTGCGCCTCTGAGCATTGCTGGCGTGAATTCGTAGTAGAATTCATTGCTTCCGTATGGGAATGGCGATGTCTCGTTGAATTTTATCGCTTCTGGCGGTACCAAGTAGCATTCTTTTTCTTCTTTTGGCACGCATTTACTTGGGTCTTGTGGCAGGTAGAAGCATTTTGTGTCCGGCAGTTTTAGCACATCATTGCATCTTCTGTCTGGCGGGATTGTTAAATTATCTTTCAGGAAGCTCGTCAATGATATTTTGTACTTTCCTGGTATTATGTCTATTGTTGCTGGGTTGTCTCCAAATATTTCTGTCACTGCGCCGAACGGTTCATCGTATGGTGTTCCATTGCGGGTCAGCACGATTACTGTTGACTGTGCATCTTTTGGCCTTAATGAGCCTCCTGGAACGTATTGCCAGTCTGCATATTTGCTTGGTTTTGTTATTGGATAATTTTTCACGCTTGCATTCAGTGTTCTTATTGGCTCCATCATCAGCGTCATGTTGACAGGGTCTTTTGTATTCGTGTCAAGTGCCACTGATAGTGTTGCGTATCCTGGTTTTGTAAGCCTCAGTGTACCGCCTATGCATTGTGGGAATTTTAATGAGAATTCTCCGTTGTCTGTTTCCCCGAGATTGCAGCTTTCTCCAAGGCAGATGTAGCTTACTGATGCTTCGTCCTGTCCTTTTAGTGTTAGGCCGTCTCTGACATACAGGCTTACTTGTCCTGATGTTCTTTGTGCTGGGTCGCAGAATATGCTTGGAGGTCCTGGTGGTTGAACGCCTTTTAATAATGGCGTGTCAGTCAAAAACGCTTCTGTGTTTCGCATATTTTGTTCAAGGAGGAATTTGAAGCTGTATCCTTCTCCTTTTAGCGATGTTGGATTTCTTATCTCAACAAGCACTGGATAGCTCAAATCGTAAGCAAACGTATACCTGTTTATTGTGATCGGCACTGCGAAGAAGTTTGTTCCGCTGTCTGCTTGGCAGAGCTGCCCGTTGCAGTTCAGGTCAAAGTATGGCTCCCACCAGTCGAAATAGTTGAATGTTACTTCAAGGTCTGGGTAATTACCCTCTATTGGAACTAAAAATTGCCTGTTATAGATTAATTCATAAAGCTCTGAGTCTCTTACTCCTTGCGGTGCAGCGACATATCTATAGTTGCGCGTGTTCCAGACTTGAATTATTGGTACGTATGCTACAAGCAGTCCTTTGAGTTTTTGTAAAACATTGTATTTTATCCAGTATGTTCCTGGTTTTGGCGGTCCTACGTCCAAATCTCGTGGCGGCGGAAGGTTTTCTGAGTCTATTCCGCTGAAGGTCTCGATTACGTTTACTGTTGCTGTCTCGAGAATCCTGTTTTCTATTTCCATATTCGTGATTTTTGTTGCTAAATCATATATTTCAACAAAGTTCAGCGGTATTGAGACGTAGTAGTCCTCCAGTGCGAATGTTTGTTTTCCGCAGGTTCCTCGTAATGGATACTTTACGACAAAGAAAACGTCAAATTTTGCAATGTTTGTTGCTACTTCTGCTTTTCCTTCTTCAACAACACTGCATCCTTTTCTTTGTAGTTCTTGGAATCTGTCAAGGCAGGCTTGCAGGTTGGAAGAAATATATTCATCTAATTGCTCCTCAATTGAGTTAGCCCCTTCTGTTCTTCTCAGCAAGGGTTTTTTCGTGTCGAATTGGCAGTTTTGTTCGCATTTGTTGTCGCTTTTCATGTACCACCAGTATGCTACTACTGGTCCTGCTCCTGGTGAGAATTCTGCTGCCTCTCCTCCTGTTGGGTTTCTTGCAGTGTATGGCAGCGGCGTTATGTATCCTCCTTGGTCTCCTAATTTTTTCAGTCCATCTTTTCCTAATCGTGATATGCATACGTCCACAAGGTCTCTTACTGGCTGTATTTCCTGCGGAAGTTTTGCAACGCTTGGCCTGACTGCCTCTATTTCTTTTGTGACTTGCACTCTAGTCACATATATTATTATTCCAATAACAAGAAGTATTATGAGTCCTATGATTATGAATACAGTAATTTGACCTCGTTTCATTAGTACACCACTATAAGTTTAACTATCCCAAACACCCTTTTTTTATATATGAACTTTTATGGTTATGATATATAAATGTTGCTATACCTGTCGTCTAAGAGAATTATTGTATTTCTATCGTCACAGGTATCTTGGTTACTTCTGCCAAGTCTGATGCTATGAATGTTAGTGTTCTGGTGCCTTCTGTGCCTGGTTTTGCTGTTATTGTTACTTGTTCGTTTTGTACTGTCACTTCTAATCCGTCTTGTGATGTGCTTAAATACACCAAAGAATCCTTGTCAGGGTCTTCAAAGAACTTGCTCAGGTCTATTGTTATTGTTTTTCCTGGCGGAACTGCAAACCTTCTTACTTTGCCCACCCATATCGGAGCTCTGTTTTCTTTTCTTTCTACTTTGTAAACAAGCTCGTTTAGCTTGAGGCTGCTTCCTTCTTCAACTTGGGCAAATAATTCCACTACATTTGTGCTTGAGCTTATCTTGCAGGTTTCTTCGCAGACTCTGCTGAATTCTCCATTGTTTGAAAGGCTTTTTTCGCTGTCAAACATAAGCTCTAGTTTTTCTCCTTGTTTGTAAAAAAGTTTTACTTTGCCTGTGAAGCTTCCGCTTGCTGACAACGTCAGCGGCCTGTCTTTTAGTGTTATGCTTTCAACGTCTGTTTGTGTGAATGTTAATTCTAATGGCTGGACTATTTCGTCTTCAAAGCTTACAAGTCCTACTATTTCTGGTCGTAAAAATATCACAAAGCTGAATGCTATTATCAGGACTGCTGCTGCAATTAAGTTGACAGGAAGTTTTACTTTTTCTTTTGTTTCGTTTATTTGCGCGAAGAGTTTTGTGACTTGGTCGTATGCAAGTTCTTTGTGGAATGCTTCAAGCGTGCTTTTGTCTATTGCGTGGTATGCGTCCAGAAGTTCGAGGTATTTTTGCCTTGCTTCAGCAACTTTTTCTTCAGCAATAAATTGGCCTGCCTGTGTATGCAAGTCTACAAATTTTTTGATTAGTTCATCGTCTGCCATGGCAACTCTTTTTGTATTCTATCAGCTAAGATTGTTTATAAGCTTTTTGTACGAGAACTATTTAGCAGCTTCTTTCGCTTCTTCTTTCTTCTCAACTATTAACGGCTCTTTTCCTTCTGTCAGGACTTTGAGGTTGACTTGTGATATTTTTGGGTGTATTGTGTTTCCGCAGACTGTTTTTCTCTGCCTTATTCCTTTTGCTTTTTTCTTTAAGCCCACTCCTGAAACTGCAAGTATGCGTTTTCTGCTGAATCCTTCTATGTCTTTTCGCATTGGAAATCCGCAGTAATCGCTTCCTCCTGTGATTTCAAATTCGTATCCTGTAAGGCCTATTGTATCGCCTGCTACTTTGTCACCTATTTTCTTGCCTAAAAGCGTGCGTGCTTCTGGTTCTTGTACTTCTTTTTGCACGCATTTCCCTGCTTTTGTGCCTATTACGATTTTAAAGTTGACCATAAATGTGATTTTAAGAAGGTGATTTATAAAGATTACGGTAGTTGTAACATCGGAAATTTGAGGTCTTTAAAAGGCATATTTTATCTCAAATTTCCGAGTGTGCTCGGAAATTCGCACAATTATCATTCATTTTTTGCGAATTTCAGACACTACGATATAAGACTAAGCTTTCCTGTTATCTTGTCTATCTTCTCTATCTTGTCAGGCCCTATTCCAAGGCAGGTTACTGTTCCTGACGGCAATTGTGTGTGCCCTGCATCTGTTATTAGCGCGCAAACCAGTCCTGCGTCGTCTGCTTTTTGCTTGTACAGCAGCAATTCTTCCTTATCTGCTACTTTAAGGACGACTTTTTTCATTCCTTGCGCCTGCCATGTTGCAATGTCGTCTTTGTGCGACTTTAGAACCGCATCTACTGATGCGTGGCTTGCTTGTGCCGCCATTTTTCCTTTTGTCAGCTTCAAGTCTGCTCTTACCAGAATTACTTGTTTGTATTCCATGTTAAAAGAAAAGAAAAAATAATTAGATTAAAAACTTATGGTCCTTGCGGGAATGGGAAGACCTTCTCGCTTATCCAGCAAACAGGCACTTCTTTTCCGTTAATTATTGTTGTTGTCCATTCGTAGCCATCTACATTTGCTGAGCCATATCTTACTGCGTTCAGTATGTTTTCCCTGAATAAGTCTTCGCTGTTTGGCTTTTGCTGTTCTGCTCCAATGCTGTTTGCATAGCAGTAGACATCTCCGCCGTAGTTTCCTCTATAGTCTTTTGGTACTCTTGCTTCAGCTGAGCTGTCTGTTGGGAAGTTTCCTGACGCATCTCCGCTTCCGCCCATATTTGGCACTTGGTAGCAGTTAAGCTGGTCGAGAGGTTGTCCCCATTTTGCTCCTTTTATTATTGACCACGTGCATCCTGTGTAGTCTGCTATTGTTGCAAATCCTGCTCTTTGTCCTCCGAATTTTGCGCTTACAATCATTGCTGGAACTCTTGAGCCTTTTGTGCTAATCGCGGTTGGGTAAGGCCTTGCAGGATACGCTACTGCCGGCGCTCCAGGAATGTATGTTGGCGACGGGTATGTCGGCGCGATTCCTTCTCCTGGCACGTTTCCTCCTCCGTAAACATTTCCAATTGATAGTTCTGTGAGCAATGCTCCTTGTGGTTCGCTTGCGCGCGTGAATAATAACACGAGTCCTATGACTGCGATTATTGCGACTACTCCTAGTATCACCAATCCGATTCCTGTTTGAGCTTTACTTGAAAATTTTATTTTCAAGTTTTCAAAAAATCTTGTTTTTTGCAATTTCATTTTTGTCCTCCTTTAATCATTGATTGTTAATGGGCTTCCTTGTGGATATACTGGGTATGTGTAGTATGGATAGTTTATCACAGAGTATATTCCTGAATCGCACCACAGCGGGTAAGAATATCCTTCTGGTCTTGTCATTCCTGAGCCTAAAAAGCATGCCACTGGTGCTATTCTTGGTTTTATGCTGTAAACTTCTTGATAGAACGGCCTGTATTGTGGCGGTACTTTGTCTGGCGGTACAACATAGCATCGGTATTGCTTGTTTCCTGTTCTTTGCAATATATCTAAGAACCCGCCTTCAGATATTCTGTGGTTCGGACACCATCCTTCTGCGTCTTCAAAGCTTGCTGCGAATGCGAACAAGTTTTCCCAGTTTAATGGTCCGCTTTCAAGAATGTATGGCTTGTCGTAATTGTAAACTTGGTATCCGCTTGGTGTTTTTTTCATCAGCAGAATCAGCCCGATTATTGCAATGATTGCAACTACTCCCAATAAGACAAGTGCAATGCTTTGTTGGCCTTTTTTCATTTTCAACTCTTTTTAGTTATAAATAAGAAAAAGTGTATTTAAATCTTGCTATCTGTTTCCTTCAGAAGGTCTGCTATGAACGTTTCTTTTTTGACTGGCCCGAATACCTTGTTTTCTCGCGTGCGCACTTGTAATTCTCCTTTTTGTTCTTTTTCGCCGAATACTAATATATAGTTGACTTGGTCGAGTTGTGCATTGCGTACTTTTTTGTTTACTGTTTCTGCGCTTGCGTCAAGCGTTGCCCTGATGCCGTGTGTTTTCAATTCATCAACTAATTTTTGTGCGTCGTGGTTGAATCTGTCCGCCAATGATAATACTCTGACTTGTTCTGGTGAAAGCCATAGCGGGAATTTTCCTGCGTAATGCTCTATCATTACTCCCAGGAATCTTTCCAAGGAACCGAGTATTGCTCTGTGTATCATTACGCAGGTGTGTTTTGTATTGTCTGCTCCTTCGTATTCTGCTCCAAAGCGCAGTGGCATTTGGAAGTCTAATTGCACTGTCGCCAGCTGCCATTCTCTCCCTAATGCATCTTTGACGTCAAAGTCTATTTTTGGCCCGTAGAATGCTCCTTCTTTTTCCTTGATTTCGTAATTCATCTTGACTTCTTTTAGGGCTTCTGCAAGTGCTTTTTCTGCTTTTTCCCAGAGTTCTGGTGCTCCCATTGCTTTTTCTGGTTTTGTTGACAGTTTTGCGTGGAATTTTAGTTTGAAAACATCTTCGTAGACATATTTTACAAATTGTAAAACTCCTTTGATTTCTTCTTTTATTTGTTCTGGCGTGCAGAATATGTGCGCGTCGTCTTGTGATAATTTTCTCACTCTTGTCAGTCCGCCGAGTGTTCCTCGCACTTCGTTTCTATGTAAAAAGCAGAAGTCTGCTATTCTTAATGGCAAATCTCTGTAGCTTCTTGTTTGTGATTTGAAGATGAGAACGTGCGACGGGCAGTTCATTGGTTTTAATGCGTAATCTTCATTGTCCACTTCAAGCGTGAACATGTTTTCCTTGAAGTGCGCCCAATGTCCTGACATTTCCCATAGTGCTTTGTTGAATAGCTGCGGTGTTATGACTTCCTGGTATCCTCTTTTTTTGTACTCTTCTCTTATGAAGTTCTGCATTGTGTTGTATATTATAGTGCCTTTTGGCAGCAGGAATGGGCTTCCTGGGCTCCATTCGTGGAACATGAACAGTCCTAATTTTTGTCCTATTTTTCTGTGGTCTCTTTTTTCTATTTCTTCCATTAATTTTTCGTGATCGTGCAGTTCTTTTGTGCTTGGGAATGAGATGCCGTAAACTCTTGTTAGCTGTTTGTTTTTCGGGTCTCCTCTCCAGTATGCTGCTGCGATTTTTATTAGTTTGAATGCTTTGATGTATCCTGTGTTTGGCACGTGTGGTCCTTCGCATAAGTCAATGAAGTCTCCGTCTCTGTATGCTGTTAATTTCCATCCTTTTTCCTTGAAGTCTTCTGCAAGCTCAAGTTTGTATGGATTGTCGCCTTCATACTTTTTTACATCTGCCAATGTCCAGTCGTGTCTTTCGAACGGGTGATTTGCATTGATGATTTCCTGCATTTTCAGTTCTATTTTTGGGAATTCTTCTGGCGTTATTTTCAGGTCGTCAAAATCATAATAGAATCCTTCTTCTACAGGTGGCCCTATTGTTGGTTTTGCGTTTGGATATAATTTTTTGACTGCGTGTGCGAATACGTGTGCTGTGCTGTGTCTTAACGTGTCCATTCCTCCTTTGTTCGAAAATGTCAGGATTTTGATTTTTGCATCTTTTTCTATTATTCTCATTAAATCGCGTACTTCGCCGTCTATTTCTATTGCCAGTGCGTCTTTTGCCAGCTTTTTGCCTATGGATTCTGCTGCCTGAAGTCCTGTGCTTTTGTCAGGCAGTTGCAATACTTTGCCGTCTGGCAGTGTTAGTTTGAGCATATAATTTTATGATAGCAATATGTTTAAAAATGTTGTTGTAAATGAGAATGATATGCTGAAAGAATTGCGCGCATCACTGAAAGAGAACGCTGACAAGACTTACAATTACAATATGTTCTTCAAGGAGCCAATCAAGGCTTACGGAGTGCGTTATACGGTTTTGAGGAAGATTGCAAAGGATTTCTTTCCTGAAAATGTCGATGTCGCTGTTTTGGAGGAATTGTGGCAGTCCGGCTGGCACGAGGAAAGTGTTGTTGCCGTGATGTGGGCTAAGCAGGGAAATATTGCTGCAGTTCCTTTGATGAAAAAATGGCTGGACAAATATGCTTCAAATTGGGCGCAGGTTGATGACATTTGCCTTAATGTTCTCTGCCCGTTGCTTGAGAAGAATGCATCATTGTTGCCTGAAATCAAGAGCTGGGCGAAGTCAAAAAATCTTTGGACGCGAAGAGCTTCTGCTGTTTCATTCGTCTACCCTTGCCGCCGTGGTTTATACGTGAAAGATATTTTCGAGGTGGCTGAACAATTGCTTCCTGACAAGGAAGATTTGATTCAGAAAGCATATGGCTGGGCGTTGCGAGAAGCCGGCAAGACTCATCAGAAAGAAGTGTTTCAGTTTATTCTTAAGCACAAAGACAGGATGGGCAGAACTGCTTTGCGGTATGCAATTGAGTTGATGCCGAAAAGTTTGAAGCAAAGGGCCATGGCAAAGAATATATAGATGAATTGCTTGCAGTTGTTTGTAAAAAGGTGAGTTAATGCAGGAAGTACTTGATGTTGTTGATGAGAATAACGAGGTTGTGGGCTCTGCTCCTTTTGATGATGTTTACGCAAAGCGCTTGAATCACCGCATTGTTCACGTTTTGATTTTTAACGACAAAGGCGAGATTTTCCTGCAGCAGCGTTCTGCAAAGAAGAGCTTTTGTCCGGGCCATTGGGTTACGAGTGCTGGGGGGCACGTGCAGAAAGGCGAGACTTATGAAAAGGCCGCTGTCCGTGAGTTGAAGGAGGAATTGGGGGTCAAGATTCCTCTTACAAAAATCCACGAAAGTCCGTACGACCATTACAAGATGCGCAAGTTTTTGCAGGTCTTCCGCGGCATTTATCCCGGTCCATTTAATCTGAATTTTGAGGAGGTTGCTGACGGCAAATGGTTTTCTGTTGCTGACGTTAAGGATATGGTGAAGAAGAATCAGTTGATACATCCCGAATTAGCTCACGTGATTGAAAAGTTGTATCCTTAATTATTGTTCATTTTTGTGGTATAAATCCACTAAAATTATTTTGTCTTCATCTTTTAAATAAGAATAAGATAGCCTATAAGGCACGATGTAAAGTTCTCGAGTGCCTTTTCGAGAAAACCTCATTGGTTTTCCTGCTTCTGGGTTGAACTTGAGTTTTTCTATTTGTTTCCAAATTTTTTCTGCAGTCGTCTTGTCAAGTTTAAAGAATAATTTCTGGAAATCAGGATGAAATGCAACTTTTACCATCGCTTAAGTTCCTTTAAGAATTCGTCCATCTCCATTTCTATAAATTCGCCTTTCTCATACTTCTTCCAGGCTTCTTCTGTTCTCTTTGCAAAAATTAAGTCTTCTTTCAGCTGTTTGTCAAAATCCTTTACGCGCTTCAGAATTATTTGGCTGCCTCTTTTGATTATCACTATTTCTTCTCCTTCCTGGATTCCTTTGCGCAGCTCCTTAGGTATTACAATCTGCCCTTTTGAGCTCATTTTTGTTATGTTCATCTGTATCATAGTGCTCACAGGTAAGACACATCTTACTTAGTATTTAAAACTTTCTGCTGAGAAGCTGTATCCTTAAACTATCCGAGAAGGTAGGGATTCTTAGACAGTCTGAGAAACCAAGAGCCATGCAAAATGCTTACTTTTATTTCGATTTTGCAAGCGGAGCATACTCAAGTTTGGCTAATCGAATTAGTTCAGCGGCCGCAGCTTCTAAAAGCAAAACATATTCGTTCGAGAACGGGTTCTTTTCAATGTCAGCCGCATAATCTAATATCAATAACGCTTGCTGTTTTATTTTACGTGCTATCTCTTTTTCTCTTCCAGATCCAACCATCAAAATCACCTGTACAATCTTATGTTCTTAAAGTTTTCGGTTGGAAGAGAATAAAACCAACTAAATTGAAACTTTCACCTTTTAAGCCCGTCTGAACAACGCCTCATTCCAATATCAACAGCAATCTTTATAAACCACCCCTCTTGACCTCAATATATTCTGGACGCTCGTAAGACGTCCATCGAAGACCGCAAGGTCACACACACAATGGGAATACACGATGTTGATGGTACGCTGTTAATTCAGCGTGCTGCTGAGGAACTGAAAAAGGATGCGGCAATTAAGCCTCCGGTTTGGGCTGCGTTTGTCAAGACGGGTATGAGCAGGGAGCGTGCTCCTATGCAAAAGGACTGGTGGTATGTGCGTTCTGCTGCTATTTTGAGAAAACTGTTTTTGCTCGGTCCTGTTGGTACAAGCAAGTTGAGAACCAAGTTTGGCGGCAGGAAGAACAGGGGTTTCAAGCCCGAGCATGTTTATCCTGGTTCTGGAAGTATTATTAGGAAGATTTTGCAGCAGTTGGAAAAGTCAGGTCTTGCTTCTCAGGCTAAGAAAGGTGTTCACAAGGGAAGGATTATTTCTCCAAAGGGCCAGCAGTTGCTGGAAAATGTTGCAAGCCAGATTATGAAAGAGCAGGGTGTTGTTTTGCCTGCAAGGCCTAAAGTTGTTGAAGTTCCTGAGATCAAGGAAGAAAAGCCGAAGAAGCCTCGAAAGCCGAGAGCTCCAAGGAAGAAGAAAGAAGAAACACCTGCAGAAGCGCCTGCAGCGGAGACTCCAAATGTCTAGTATTAAGCATCAGGCAAGGAAGAGGCGCTTGATTAAGCGCGGAAGGCAGACAAGATGGGCTCCTTTTTGGACTGTTCCAAAGGCTTACGGTAAAGGTCGAAGAGTTCATCCTGGTCGTCATACTGCAGTTAAGCGAAACTGGCGCAGGACTAAGTTGAAGGTTTAAAATGGAAAGAACTTATACGATTCCTCTCAGAAAGGGCTGGCTGAAAGCTCCGAAGTACAAGCGTGCAAAGAAAGCAGTCAACACAGTAAAAGAATTCTTAATCCGTCATATGAAGAGTGAGGATGTTCGTTTGATGCCTGAGTTGAATCTTGAGATTTGGAAGCACGGCATGAAGAATCCTCCTTCAAGGGTTAAAGTTAATGTTGTCAAGGATGACAAGGGCGTTGTCAGGGCTCAATTGTTTGGCGCAAAGATAGAGGAAAAGAAAACAGAAGAAAAGAAGGGTATTGTCAAGAAGATTACAGAGAAGGTTACTGGCAAGGAAGCAAAGCCGGAAATAAAGACAGAATTAAAGCCAGTTCCTGTGCAGAAAATGCCTCCAAAAGCAGAAACACCGGTTGCAAAGCCTGTTGAAAAAGTTCCTGTTATAAAAGCAAAGTCGGCTGAAGCTAAGCCTGCTAAGTGATGTCCCTTTTACCTTTTGAGCAAATTAAGCGTAAAGTTCTTGTGAAGCGTGAGTCTGAAACTAATCCTTCTTTTGGCTGTGTTCCTGAAAAAAGGTCTGCAGAAATTCTTTTGAATTTTGGCGTGATTAATTTGAACAAGCCGAAAGGCCCTACGTCTCATATGTGTTCTGATTTTGTGCAGAAAGTTCTGCACATCAATAAAGCAGGCCACGGCGGAAGTCTTGACCCTGGTGTTACTGGTGTTTTGCCTGTTGCTACAGGTAATGCTACAAGAATTGTGCAGACTTTGTTGAAAGCAGGAAAGGAATACATTGGCATTATGCGTTTGCACCGTGATGTTTCAAGAGAGCAGTTGGACAAGGTAATAAAAGAATTTACCGGCAAGATTATACAATTGCCTCCTGTGAAGTCTGCTGTCAAGCGTGCTGAGCGCGAGCGCGAGATTTATTATTTTGATGTTCTGGAGATTGAAGGCAAGGAAGTTCTTTTCAGGATGGGCTGTCAAGCCGGCACTTATGTGAGAAAAGTCTGCCACGATATGGGAAGGAGATTGAAGGTTGGCGCGCATATGGCAGAATTAGTGCGTACAAAGGCAGGCCCTTTTACTGACAAGGACTGGGTTACGTTGCAGGATTTGGAGGATGCTTTTTATTTTTGGAAAGAGGAAAAGAATGAAAAATTCTTGAGACATTGTATCAAGCCTGTTGAATTTTCAACAAGGCATTTGCCAAAAATCTGGATTCAGGATTCTGCTGTTGATTCTCTTTGCCACGGCGCGAGTTTGAACGTGCCTGGTATTGTTAAGTTTGAGTCTGGCATTGACAAGGATGATTTGGTTGCTGTTATGACTTTGAAAGAAGAGCTTGTCGCTCTCGGCAGCGCTGTTATGACGAGCGAGCAGTTGTTGAAGGAAGAGAAGGGCTTTGCTGTTAAGATGAGCAAGGTTTTTATGGCTCCTGGCACTTATCCTAAAATTAAGTAAACTTTATTAATCAAATTCTAATTATGTTCAATAAGAGGTGAAATTATGAAAAAATTGTTCTTTCTGACAATATTATTAATGTTTGTTATGTCTGTATCTGTTGTTGCGCAGTATAGTACTGTTGCAGTAAATCCCAAGATTATTTCTACCACGATTCAGCCATCGGATGATTGTTATTCTGTTTGCAAGCGTGATTGTATTGCGCAGAAACTGTCTGATGATGACTGCGCAAGAATGTGTAATGCTAAATGTGCGCAGCCGTTGACTCGCCCAATTTTAACAAGGCCGCAGATTATAGAGCCTGCGCAGGAGGATTGTCCTACAATGTGCAGGAGTTTGGCTTCTCAGGTTTCTTTGACCGCCAAGTATGCCGGCTTTAACTTTGATGTTTTCTTGCAGTGTATGCGCGACCGTTGCAAGGAGGATTGCCCAAGCGCTTGCAGAAAAATGTATGGCGCTCAGGCGATGGATTGCGTCCAGAAGTATTGCCAGCCTCAGCCACCTCAAGAGACGTGCGAACAGGGTTGTGGCAGAAAACTCGATGAATGTTTGAAAACAACTGTGGGAATGAATATTGAGAGCATAAGAGCGGCGTGTGCAAAATTACACAATGAATGCGTGCAGGAAAAGTGCGGCAAGCCCGAGGAAACGTGCGAGCAGGGTTGTGATAGAAAGCGTGATGAATGTTTGAAAACAGCCGTAGGAATAAGCGTTGATAGTATAAGAAAAGGATGCGAAAATGTTCACCTTAAATGTTTGCAGGATAAGTGCCGCAGGCCTGAAATGCCCGAATGTCCTCCACAGCATGAATGTGAGGACAAATGCGTTGGTGGTTACTATAATTGTGCTAAAATAGCGCGCACGATGACAGCTCCTGCTGGAAGACCCGAGGATGTGCAAGAGGAATATTTGAGACGTTGCCGTTTGGGTATTTCTGAGTGTCTTGACGAGTGTGCACCTGAACTGCCTCCTGAATACACCTGTCCTGAGCGTTGCAGGATGGTTGAGAAAGAATGCTTGGGTGCAGGCGTTGATGCAGAATCTTGCGGAATGAAAGTGAAGGATTGTGTTACGCAATGTTATCCTCGGCCTTTGCCTCCTCAGCAGTGTGAAGACAGATGTGTTCAAATTGAGAAGAAGTGCGAAATGGTTGATGACAAAGGAGCGTGCATGATGGAAGTGCGCAGGTGCAGGAACTTGTGCGCGCAGGGAAGTCAGGTTTCAACAGGTCAGATTGCTGAGAAGGATTTCGAGGGGGCAGGAAGGGTTGATACTGGTGGCAGATTGCCTTCTCCTAAAGATATGGCTGGTTTGAACCCTCAGCCAGAGCCTCCGAGCTGGTGGAAAAGAGTATTTGGTTTCTTCGGCGGCTGATTTTTTTCTTTTATCTTTTTTAGTATGCACAAACTATTTAAACAGGTGTAGTAAAAGGTATACTGGCTTATGGTATCTTTTGGACCTGTTAGTATTGGAAATCCTGTAGGTTTATACGCCTTGTTATCGATTATTCCTCTGATTATTCTTTATCTTATTCGTCCAAAGCCCAAGCCGATTAGCGTTCCCAGTTTGATGTTTTTTATGCACTCTACTGGCGCAAGAAAGCTCACCAGTTTTCTTAAGCAGGTGACTCGCGATTGGCTGTTCTTGATTCAGCTTATTGCCTTGCTGGCGATGGCTTTGACTTTTGCCCAGCCTTATACTGTTTACGAGCACGATATTACTTCTTCAAACACTGTTATTGTTCTTGACGTAAGCGCTTCTTCGCAGACTTTTGAGAATGGGCGGACAAGATTTGATTTATCCGTTGCCGAGGCCAAGAAATTGCTTGGCGCAAAGAATACTGTTATTTTGGCAAAGGATGTCCCCCAAATTGGCATTCAGGATGCTTCAAGCAATGAAGCTGCAAAATATCTTAACAGCCTGCAGCCAAAGGATACTGTTTCAAAGATTGGCGAGGCAATGATTCTTGCTGGTGAGGCATTAAGCGAGGGAAGAGTCATCGTTATCAGTGATTTCATAAATACAGATGGCCAGGACCCGAATGTTGCCAAGTCTGTTTTGGAAGCGAAAAAGCTTGTTGTTGATTTTGTCAACATTGCTGGCAAGGGGAAAAAGAATGTTGGAATTATTGGCTTGGATGCAGGCAATGATGTCAGCACTGTTTATGTGAAGAATTATGACGATGAACTGCACATCATTAATTTCCTGGCAGGCTCTTCTTCAGCCCAACTATCCGTCCCTGCCAAGGGCGCAGAGACTTATTCTTTCAATACTCCCCCTGGTGTTACCAAGCTTGAGATTGAGTGGAAGGATGATTTGCCTGTTGACAATGTTGCTTATTTGAGCGCTCCTGCTGGTGGTAAGCCAAAGGTTTTGTTGATTGGCAATAATATAAGTAATTTCTTGAGGAATGCTTTGCTGGCTTCTGGAGAGTTGGAATTGACTGTTACCGAGCCTCCTGTCATTCAGGAGGGTGATTTTGATGTTTACGTCATAAACAATGTTGATATGGAGCAGGTTTTGCCCGGCACTTTTGAGAATGTTCTTGAGAAAGTAGGGGAGGGCGCTACTGCAATTGTTGCAGTGCAGGATGATTCTGATGCAATTAATTACAAGGGTTTGCTTCCTGTCAAGTTCACAGGCAGGCGTGATGGCGGTTTTATTGCCGTTGACCAGCTTAATCGTTTTACCAAGAATATTGATTTTGGAAGGGCTGGTTTTGCTTTCGAGGCTGAATTGTCCGGCGAGCATACAGTCATTGCGAGTTTGGAAGGCGTTCCTCTCATAACTATTGTTCCTGCCGGTGCTGGAAAAATTGTTTATTATGGAATCCCGGAAGATTCTGATTTCAAGTTTTCTCCATCATACCCGATTTTCTGGACTGAGCTTATGAAGTTTGTTACCGAACAGCAGGATGTGAGGAATTTGAATTTCAAGGCAGGGGGTACGATTATTTTGGAAGGCGAACAGAGGATTAAAACCCCTTCAAAGGTTGTGAAAAGGGCTGCCTTGCTGCTTGACGAGGTTGGTGTTTACGAGTTCGAGGACAGGATGGTTGCCGTGAATCTTGTTAATGATAAGGAGTCCAACATTAATCTGGATGTTTCAGCCGGCACAAAGAGCTTGGAATACGAGTTGAGGCCTGTGAAAGAAAAAAGAGAGTTTCCTTGGGGCATCTGGCTTTTGATTATAGCAGTTTCATTGGTCGTGTTCGAGGTTTGGTATGTAAAGGCAAGGGGCGACGTATGAGCTTGACAGACCTCTTGAATTGGGCTTATGCAAATATGGAGTATCCGTGGGTTTTGCTGTTAATCATTCCATTAATCCCGATTATCTATTGGCTTTTGAAGCGCGAAGTCATTATGATGAAGGAGGATTTGGCAGTTAAGCTTCAGAAGAAAAGAATCCGAAAGCTTATGTTTTTCACGCGCTCATTTATAATAATCCTGCTTTTGATTGCTTTGGCTTCTCCGTTTGTTCAGGAGGAGAAAACAATTGAAGGCGACCCATTTGTGATGCTGTTGGTCGATAACAGCACCTCTATGGAATTGTTTGAGGATTTCTCTGCAGAGTTGGGTGCAAAGCTGGAGAAAAAAATGAATGTTGAGGTTAAGTCAATGGGCTCAGGCACTGTTTCAAACATTGGCGACAGCATTCTTTCCAACCTGCAGCCGTATAGCAGTGTTTTGCTGATTTCAGACGGCAATGCTAACAGCGGCGCTGATTTGGGCGATGTTGCCTTATTTGCATCAAAATTAAATTCCACAATAAATGCAGTCAAGCTGAACCCAATCAAGAACGACGCTCACGTTGTTGTTTACGGCCCTGCAAAGACTATGGAAAATTCCGAGAACAGTTTCTCTGTTGTTATCGGCAGGGCGGGCAACATTCAGGCTGTTCGCTTGAAGGTTGTTTTGGACGGCGAAGTTGTTTACGACCAAGTAACCAATGAGAATGTTTACCAGTTTACGCGAAGGTTGCCGAAGGGCAATCATAAGATTGTGGCAACTATTGATTCTCCTGATTACTGGCCCCAGAACAACGTGTTTTACAAGACTGTAAGGGTTGTTCCTCAGCCGAGAGTTTTGTTTTATTCTGAGAAGGTAAGTCCTTTGGAGACTTTGCTGAAGCAGTTGTATGTTGTTGACACTGCAACTTCTTTGCCTAACTTGAAGGATTATTATGCTGTTGTCGTGAATGACATTAATGCCGACAAGCTGAATTCTGTTTCTGATATTTTGAATGATTTTGTTGCTGATGGCAATGGTATGGTTGTGTTTGGCGGGGAGAATTCTTATGACAAGGGCAATTACAGGGACAGCTTGTTTGAGTCCTTGCTGCCCGTCACTGTCGGCTCTCCTAGCAAGCAGGAAGGCGATGTTATTCTTGCGATTGTAATTGACATTTCCGGAAGCGCCGGAGCTCCGTTTGGAAGGTTTGAGAGCACTGCTGATTTTGAAAAGTCTGCCACGCTCGGTATTTTGCAGGGCTTGAAGGTTGATACCCGTGTTGCGATTATAGCGTTTAACACTCAGGCGTATTTAATCAGCGAGCCGAGCAGGGTGTTTGAAAAAGCTGGTGTTGAGGACTTTGTTGCTCGTTTGAAGTTTGGCGGGGGCACTATGGTTTCTGCCGGCTTGCTGAAGGCAATTTCATTGCTGAGCGCATATCCTGGCAGCAAGAATATTGTCCTTTTGAGCGACGGTAAGACCCAGGGCAAGGAGAGCTCTCTTGAGGCCGCTCGCTTTGCTGCCAACAATGGCATTAAGATTTACACTGTTGGTGTTGGCCCGACTACTGATGAGCAGTTTATGATGGACCTTGCTGATTTGACTAACGGTATTTACTTCAGGGCAACCGATGAGAGCAAGTTGAACATTTTGTTCGGCCCTGTTGATGATCAGGAGGAGCGTTCAGGTACTATGGGCTTGGTTGTTTTGAATAACAATCACTTTATTACTGCTGGTTATGAGCCCCAGCAGGCAACAATCTACGGCTTTAATCAGGTTTCCCCGAAGGATGCTGGAAGGCTTCTTGTAACAACAACCACTGGTGAGCCTATTTTGACTGTCTGGCGTCTTGGGCTTGGCAGGGTTGCTGCTGTTACAACAGATGATGGCGGCAAGTGGGGCGGTGCTTTACTTGGTTCGCAGAATTCAAAGTTGATTTCCAGGACTGTTAATTGGGCTATCGGCGACCCTGAAAGAAAGAGCGCCTCTTTTGTTGATGCCAAGGACACGAGGTTGAATGAGCCTGCCGAAGTTACTGTAAAGAGCGATGTTCCTCCTGATGCTCCGAATGTTGCTTTCTATAAGATTGATGAGGACTTGTATACTGCGAATGTTATGCCTTCAGCCCAGGGCTTCCAGGAAGTTGCCGGCGCTTTGTTTGCCGTTAATTATGAAAAGGAGTTTGAAACATCCGGTTTGAACCACGATTTGGAAAAAGCTGTTCAGAGCACCGGCGGAAGGGTGTTTGAGAAGGATGACATTCAGGGAATGGTTGACCACGCGAAAACGCGTGCCACGAGAATTATCAACGCGCGGAACTATGTCCGCTGGCCGTTTATGATATTGGCTATTATCATATTCCTGTTAGAAATATTTATAAGGAGAATTATTCGCAAAGAGTAAGTAAAAATGGGCTTTATAACAAAGAATGCAAATATGATTTTGTTGTTTTTGATAATTGTCAGTGCTACTTCGTTGGTTGCGGCAACTGTGTTTTTCCAGATGAATTTTGAGAAGATCAATACCGAGTATAATCAAAAGCTCACCCAGTTGCAGACTGTTTCGAAGGAATTGGAGGCACAGCAGACTCTTTTGAACAAGATTAAGCAGGAGTTAAGCATAAAAGAGGAGCGTGAGACTGAGCTTGGCGAGAAGTTTACCGAGGTCAGGGAGACCAAGGAGCAGCTGGAGACGCAGAAAACTCAGTTGGAGAAGACAAAAGCGAGCCTTGAATCAGAGCTTGAAAGCACTGAAACCACTTTGTTTGGGGTTCGTGCGGAATTGGAATCAAAAAATACTCTTATCGCGCAGTTGAATGCTGATTTGGATAAGGAGAAGTCAAAGGTTAATGTTTGCAATGATGATTTAGATGATTGCGAGGCTGAAAAAGCGCTGTGCACATGCCCGTAAAACCTATTGTTTTGGCTTTAAGAGAAGCGAAGAAAGCAGTTATGCAGATTGTTCTTTTCAATAGCTTTATTGATACTCTCGCTATGTTTTTGCTTCTTGCTCTCGGCTGTTTATTGCTCGCTTTCCCGATTTGGTATGCAGTCATTCCGGGAATTGCTTATGCCATTATTCACACCAGGGGCAATTTGAAGGATGTTAATTTTAATGTCATTGAAGAGAAATTTCCTGTGCTGAAAGAGCAGCTTATCACTGTTGCTGACAATGTGAAAGACAGCAATGAAATTCTTGACGAATTGAATGCTGATGTTTTGAAGAAGATGAAGGAAATCCGCACGAGTTCATTTATGAATTTCGGCAAGCTGACCCGCGAGATTGCAGTAATGGCTGTTGTTTCTTTCATTATTATCGGTATGAGTGCGTTTAATGTCAAATTTTTGGATTTCAAGGATACTCTTGCTGAATTGAAGAATTTCAGGCCTCTGGGCGAGTACGATATCAATCAGGAATTGCTTGAATACGAGGAGAGCCAGAACTTGAGCGAGATTTTGGGCGATAAGAAAGTGCTTGAGCTTGGCCAGCAGCAGCTTGATTTGGAGATTAACCCTATTTTGAGCGATATTGATATCGGTAAGGTCAGGGACCCCCAGGAGCGTTCGTTCAGGGAGGTTCCTCCGTCTGAAATCAGGGCAACTACCGACGCAAGCTTTGAGGACGCTATACCCAAACAGTATCAGAGAATTGTCAAAACATACTTCAAAGAGATTACAAAAACTTAAATTTATATACAAGTAAATAGGAGGGATATTGTATGAAAATAGAAGAGGCAAAAAAGACGTTTGATTATGTTTTCAGCGAGTTGAACAAGGTTATTGTAGGCCAGAATGAGGTTTTGAAGGAGGTTTGTGTTGCTTTGGTTGCCAACTCTCACGCCTTGCTTGAGGGTTATCCTGGTCTTGCAAAGACTTTGGCTATCAGGACTATGTCTGAACTGTTGGACTTGAAGTTTTCACGTGTTCAGAATACGCCTGACCTTATGCCGTCTGACATTACTGGAACATACATCATTGAGGAAGGAACGTCTGGTAAGCGCAGTTTCAAGTTCCAGCCAGGCCCTATTTTTGCTAATGTTGTTCTTGCTGACGAAATTAACAGAGCTACTCCTAAAACCCAGTCTGCTTTGCTTGAGGCTATGCAGGAAAGGCAGGTTACTGTTGGCAACAGCACTTTCAAGCTTGAGGAGCCGTTTTTCGTGCTCGCTACGCAGAACCCGATTGAACAGGAGGGTACTTATCCTTTGCCTGAAGCTCAGGCTGACCGTTTCCTGCTGAAAATTCGTGTTGATTATCCTTCTTTGGATGAGGAGACTGAGATTGTTAACAGGTATGCTGAAGAATCCAAAAATGTCAAGCTTAAGCCTATCTTGAACAAGGACAGTTTGTTGTACTTGCAGCATATGGCAAAGCAGATTCCGATTGCTAATGACATCAAGAAGTATGCTGTTCAGCTGGTTGTAAGCACCCGCCAGAAGAAGAACTTGATTGAGTATGGTGCTTCTCCGAGGGCAAGCATTGGTCTTGTTCTTGCTGCAAAAGCCCGTGCGTTGATCGAGGGCAGGAAATTTGTGAGCAAGGATGATATTTACAAGATGGCTTATCCTGTGCTCAGGCATCGTATTATTTTGAGTTTTGAGGCAGAGCGCCAGGGTATGCACGAGGATGATGTTATCAAAAGTTTGTTGAAATAATATGATTGACAGCTCTTTTTTGCATCAGCTGGAGCGTTTCAGCCTGATTATCAACAAGCGCATTACGTCCAATTATGTTGGTGAGCGTCAGGCGAATGCCACGGGAAGAGGGCTTATTTTCAAGGACCACGTGATTTATTCTCCTGGCGAGGATTTTCGTTCTATTGACTGGCGTGTTTTTGGAAGGACTGACAAGCTTTTCATCAAGAGATATGAGGAAGAGAGGAACGCCACTGTTCACGTTGTTATTGATTTTAGCGCGAGTATGAATTTTGGTTCTCATATTTCAAAGGCTGATTTTGCTGGTATGCTTGGTCTTGGTTTTGCCTTTTTGGCTTTGAAGAACAATGAGCGTTTTGTTTTGAGCACGTTTTCTGATAGTCTTGAAGTGTTTAAGCCCAAGAAGGGCAGGGCTCAACTTGCTGCTATGGTTGAGTATTTGAACAGCAGGAAGCCCAAGGGTGTAAGCAAGCTGCAGGAGTGTTTGGGCAATTACAGGAAGCTGATTAACACTCGCGCTCTTGTTGTCATCTTTAGTGACTTTTTGTATCCTATTGAGGAGATTAAGGCTGCTTTGTTTCAGTTGAAGAGGCATCAGCTTGTTCTTGTGCAGGTGTTGGACAAGGTTGAGAGGAATTTGGATTTAGAAGGTGATTTCAAGTTGAGGGATTTGGAGACGAACAATATTATGCGTACTTTCATCAATCCTTACGGCAGGAAGGAATATGCCCGTATGCTTAATGAGCATATTGAGAAGATTCAGCAGGCCTGCAATGAGGCTGGCGCGCAGTTTTACAGTGCAAATACCGGCCAGAATGTTTTTGACGTGTTCTACGATATTGTTGGAAAGAAGCGCTAAATCTGGTTTACTTCAAGAGCTTTTTTCATGTTTATCGGCCCGCAGTTCAGGCATATGAAGAATGGCCCCCATTTGCCTTGTTTCATGTCAAGGTAGCTTCCGCAGGCGCATTTTAAGTTGTTCATTTCTGAGCTTTTGTGCTTTATGCAGACTGGTACTTTTTGCGCGCTTGTGGTTGTTGCTTGGCCGCCGCAGAATGGGCATTTTGTTATCTGGCTTTGCCCGTATTTTTTAGGGATTCGCATCTTTCATCTCTTTTACTGTCTTTTTGAAAGCCTCTATTTGTTTTTCTGTGAGCTTGCCGAATTTGAGGTAGTTTGATTTTATTGAGCGCAGGAATCCGCTTTTCTTGTAGAATTCTTCTGGTATGTCAAAGAATTTTTTCATCTTTTTGTCTCTTATCACTTTTTGCAGTTCTGGCTTCTGGCATTCATAGCAGATTGGGAACTGGTTTCTGCCTGTGATTAAGACCATGTTTTTCTTGCACTTTACACAGCGATGTTGATATTGTATCATAAGTGTTATTCTGAGAGTTAGGTATTTAAAGGTTGAGTGTTCATTCAATGATATGAGCGAAAAGGTAGTTCTGATTACAGGCTCAAGCGAGGGTATTGGCAGAGAGACTGCTTTCAAGTTTGCTGCAGAAGGCTATAATGTTGTTATAACTTATAGGGCTCATAAGAAGGAAGCAGAGGAGACTGCAAAGAAGTGCAGGAAGCTTGGAGCGCCTACTGTATTGGTCACCAAGTTGGACGTCTTGAGCGATAAGAGCATTCAGCAGTGCGTAAAAAAGGTCGTCAAGAAGTTCAATCACATTTCTGTTCTCATTAACAATGCAGGTGTCTTGGTATGGAATCATTTCCGCAAGCAGAGCTTTAAAGACATTGAATGGCAGGTGAGGACGAATGTTGAGGGTGTTATGAAGATGACGCTTGTTGCCTTGCCTTACGTGAAGTATATGATTATCAATATTGCCAGCGGTGCTGGCAAGACTGCGTATGATGATATTGTTCCTTATTGTGCAACCAAGTTTGCCGTGCGGGGCTTTACTCAGGGTTTGGCGCAGGAGATTAAGATTCCCGTGATTGCTGTCAATCCTGGAATGACTTCCACGCGTATGACGAAGTGGAAAGGAGTTAAGCCAGAAAAGGTTGCACAGGTTATTTTGAACACTGCAGAAGGGAAGTATAAAGTGAAATCCGGCGGTGATGTTGACGTATGGACGCTCCTCTGAAATGTTCTGATGAGGAGTGGAAAGAGAAGCTTACTCCGGAGCAGTATCGGATTCTGAGAGAAAAAGGCACTGAGATGGCTGGCTCTGGCAAATTGTTACACGAGAAGAGGAAAGGTATGTTTATTTGTTCTGCCTGCGGCAATGAATTGTTTTCTTCTGATGCAAAGTTTGAGTCCGGCACTGGCTGGCCGAGCTTTTACGATGTTGCCAAGAGTGATGCTGTTGAGCTGAGAGAGGATGATTCTCACGGTATGCACCGCATTGAAGCTGTCTGCAGGAAATGTGGCGGCCATCTTGGGCACGTGTTTGATGACGGTCCAAAGCCGACTGGCAAAAGATATTGCATTAACTCTGCTGCGTTGGAGTTTAAGAAACGCGCCTGAGCTCTTCTATTGTCCTTCTCAGTCTGTACGGATTTCTTTCAAGGTATCCTTCTCCTGGAAAGTGCAGCCTTGGGCTGTATCCTAACATTAATTGTAACTGTGATATTTTGCTGTGAGGATGAAGCACTATTGATGCATCGCTTTCTACGTCTTGGTTTTTCCTATTGCAGCATTTTAGAAATATTGCAAGGTATTTGCCGTCCATTTCATTAATCCAGTCTTGCACATCAACAGTTGATTTGCCGTCCCAGAATTGCCATCTGTTGTTTTTTGGACCGCCGTGTGCATTTAGCAGTGCGTATCCTTTTAGTCCTGTGCTCTCGCTGTATTCTCTTAACAGTTCTCTAAATAATCGTCTTCTTAGAAAGTCTTTTACTATCGCACTTGCCGCCCATTCCAACCCCTCAACAGCTCCTCTCTGATCAGATGCTATGTACAGGGTTATGTCGCCTTTTCTTCTTGTTATCACTTTGCCCCCAGCATAACATTTATATACTGCAGTATATAAGTTTTATGTTATGGAATCAGTTAGAAGTCATTCATAAATTGGCTTTGACTTAGTTCTTTCTCTATGACTAAACTTAAAAAAGGACATGAGAATGTTCTTCGGGAATCCGAAGAACCCAGCGGTTTGGCTATTCGTGGCTACGACTTCAATAAGGGCGTTGATTATGATAAAATAATCGACTCTTTCGCAGCAACTGGCTTCCAAGCCACTCATTTGGCTAAGGCAATTGAAATCATTAAGGAAATGCGTAAGCAGAAATGCACTATTTACCTTGGTTATACTTCTAATATGGTAACTTCTGGCTTGAGAGACATTTTCCGCTATCTTGCTGAGCATAAGATGGTTGACATTATTGTAACAACTGCAGGCGGTGTGGAAGAGGACATTATCAAGTGCATTGAGCCTTTCATTCTTGGCAAATTCGAGGCTGACGGCAAGGAATTGAGGAAGAAAGGCATCAACCGTACTGGAAACATTTTCGTTCCTAATTCGCGATATTGCCGTTTTGAGGATTTCTTGATGCCTTTGATGGATAAGATGGCAAAAGAGCAAAGAGAAACCAAGCACATAATCACGCCGTCTGAGTTTGTTGACAGGCTGGGAAAAGAAATTGACAACAAGGAATCAATTTATTACTGGACTCACAAAAATAACATTCCTGTCTTCTGTCCTGCCTTGACTGACGGCAGTATGGGTGATATGATTTATTTCTTCAAGTTTAAAAACCCAGACTTCGCGATTGACATTGCTCAGGATATGAAAAAGTTAAACGACTTAACTCTCGACTCAAAGAAGACTGGCCTTATTATCTTGGGCGCAGGGGTAATCAAGCACCACATCCTTAATGCAAATATGCTGCGAAATGGCTGTGATTATGCTGTTTATCTGAATAATGCGCAGGAGTTTGACGGCAGTGATGCAGGCGCAAGGCCTGAAGAAGCTGTCTCTTGGGGCAAGATTGCTCCAGAATCTCGTTCAATTAAAGTGTTCGGCGATGCTACAATCTTGTTTCCGTTGATTGTTGCAAAAGCTTTTGCAAAGAATTAGACTTTTTCGCTTTTGACTATTTGATAAATTTCATCATCTGTTACAGAACATCCGTTCAGCTTTACTCCCCACAGTATGCTTTCTAACAATTCTCTGCGCGCGTTTGGTATGTCCACGACAAACTCGTCCAGCAGTCCTTGTTCGTAAGCAATTGTCACAATTTCAATACTCCTGATAAGCGTGATGTGTCTTGTTGCTTCTTCAAATGAGTGCAGTGCAGCATCATTCAGCTTTAACTGCATGTGAAGTCTTTTTTCCATTAGTGTTTTCAGCCCTTTTGGGTTTTCCAGCAATGTTCTTGTTATTCTTTCATCGACGATAATTGCGTCTGCCTTGTACAGTATTGCTGCTGCAAGTGTTTCCATTTCTCCTATTTGCACTATTTTGATATTTTCGCCGTGTGCAGACAGAATGCTGTTTGCAGTATTCAAAAATTCTTGTGCTTTCTTTACAACAGCATCGTCTTTGATTACAGATATTGTTTTTTTCTCAACCAAGCTTTGTACCTGCAGTGCTTCGAATTTGAATCTTCTTGTTCCTAACGGCCTGTCTACCAGCTCTCTTTTTACTCCTTCTGTTATTGCAAAGTTTGCTTTTAATTTTTCAATTATCCAGAGAAGATTATTTGTGGTTAAGCTGATGATTGGCCCTGCATCAAGTAATATGGTTTTCATGAGAATAACTCCCTCGCTCTTCTTAGTCTTTCAAGCACAGGCATTCCGTCGTGCGGTATTTCTGTTATTGTTTTGCCGATATATCCTTGCAGTTCCCATTGGCTTAGCCCGAGAAGTTCTGCTGTTCTTGCTATTGAGATTCCGTGTTCGTGGAGTTTGCTTGCTTTTTTGATTTTGGACTTTTCTATGACTTCTTGTATGTACAGGTTTAGTTGTGCGTCCAATTCCCCTACTTTTCTTAGAACATTTTTTATGACCGCTCTATAGCCGTTGTCATCATCTGCTTTCAATGCATCATATGCCTGCTGTAAATACGGTGCAACATTCGGGCAGACTTTTCCTTGTTCGCAGTATCGTTGTATTATTTTTGACAGCGCATACACAAGCACTGCTAATGTCAATGGGTCGTCTTCCTGGAATATGCTTGCGTCGTGTATTGTGTGGTTGCTTAGTTCTGCGATTGTTGGATAGTCATTGCTTTTTAATGCTTTAACCAGGTCTGTAAGCACTTTTAGTATGTCTTCCTTGACTATTTGGCGCATATTCTGGCCTTGCAGTTAATCGTATTTAAGTGCATTTGACCACTTTCAAGAAGTCAATAGCAGAAAGCTGCTTCACATAAAGCTTGGAAAGGAAGTGATCGGATTGTAAGAAAAGGCGAGAATTTTACAAAGTTTTATATATCACTTTAATCACTTAATAGTGACATGGATACGCCTAATTCATTCCGAAGACCAAGCGCAGGAGAATTTGAAGAGCGCGTAATTTATGAAACCTTTGAGAGTCCTGATATTATTCCTAGTGATGAATTCATAAAACGTTATAAGGAAATGAACGTCGGCTCAGGATATCATTACAATTACGGTTACCGGGTTGTAGTTAAGGATGCACGTGACGACGATGGAATCGGAGCACATCTATGTGGCATAGGGAGGCCTGGTAAAGAGGAGCCTGAATGGGTTTTTACCGTGGCTGATAATAAGCTTGATGATTTTGAAGAAGAAGGAGTATTGCAAGTACAAGTCTTGCCAGGAAAGCTTTCTAAGTATCCGCATCTGAAGGAAGATCTGGAGCGGTTGTACTGTGCTGTTTTTGGAAAAAAACCAATCTGGATTCTTCCGGGGAATGCCCCAATTATCTATCAAGATGTAAATGTGCAAGGTGATGTGGGTTGCCTTGGTCTTATTACCAAGCTTTTTGGCTATTAAAAAGCGCCATTTTCAGAAGCAGACACTTGGCCGAATAATCCCAGAATCTCTACCTTTTCCAACGGTTTTTAAAATTCAGGGTTTTAGGAGGATTTCAATCAACTGTAAACAGTTCTGAATCGTGTCCTACGTCAAATAATCCTATTCTTGCTCCTGCGTCCAGCCATCCGTGTGCATAATTTAGTGCTGCAAATGCTGTTACCCAGTCTCCTTTGTCTTTGAAGTGTTTTGCGTCTTCAAAATACCTTTTGGCCATATCTAAGAAGTCTTCTGCGCTTTTGGCAATATCTATTTTTGCAGTCTTTACAATCTTGACTTTTTTCAGCGCTCGTGAAGTTACGTCAAAGTACTTTGCAAGCTTTTCTTGTGTTACTTCCTTTATCATCCAGCTGTTTTTTCTTCAACTTTTGCCTTTTTTGGCACTGGTCTTCGTATTGCTATTGGGATGAGGTCTTTTTCATACTCCAGTTTGGCTATTTCTATTGGGTTGTAGCCTATTGCTTCAAGGTCTTTTTCAGACAGTTTTACCAGGAATGGGGCTCCCATGCTTATTTGGAGTGCTCTGCTTCCTATCATTCTTGCAATTTCATATTTTGTGTGTTTCTTTTCCATTTTGCCACCGCCTATATTGCCTTGCGCAGTGTTGGCGCAAGTTTTATTGCTATGTCCACCATTTTTTCAATGTCTTCTAATGTTAATGGACTCTGCCCGCCTTTTTGCAGGGCGCAGACTGTTCCTTTTTCGCTTACTGCCACTGTCAATCTTGCTTCTATCATCTCTTCTTCTTCTGTGAGCAGGTCTACGAAAAATTTGTCGCCAACTTTGACAACAGTTACTTCTACTGTTTCCCTGTTCAGTGGAAGTTTTTCTTTTGTTTTTTCTTTGTCGTATTCCACTTCATTATTTTCATTCAGTGCTGGAAGTCTTGTGTCTTTCAATGC
>DATDPK010000043.1:0-17666 GCA_035292785.1 Candidatus Nanoarchaeia archaeon | reverse complement strand
TAATGGGGATAAGGCTCCTGATGCTACTCCTTTTGTGCTTTTGACCCTGTCTCCTTTTGGTCTTACCCTGCATCCGCTAAATCCTGTTCCTCCTCCTGATTTGTGGATGAGCATTGTTTGTTTTACGAGGTCTCCCCAGCCTTCTATGCTGTCGTCTATTGGCAGCACGTAGCACGCTGAGAGCTGTTGCAGTTCTCGTGATGCATTCATTAATGTTGGTGAGTTTGGCAAAAAGTCGAAGTTTGCGAGCATGTCGTAGTATTGTGTTGCTGTTTTTAGCGTTATTTCTCTTGCTCTTGTGCTGTTTTCGAGGAGCTTGTAGAGGTTTTGTATGAATCTTCTGTGGTTTTGTTCTTGGTCGCCGTAGTTTTTCTGCCCTACGTGTATTAGCAGCAGTTCGCTGGTTTCGCCATTGCCTACATCTATCCATTCTTGGCTGTATCTTACGCCCGCGAATAGCTGGTCTCTTGGCACGTCAGGGTGGTAGAGGAGTTCTGATAGTGCGATGTTTTTTGCTATGTTCCACAGCCAGTTTTCCACGCTTGGGTCGTCTCTTAAGTATTTGTCCTTGATGACTTTCAATTGATTCTCTGTTAGCGGTATGTTTCCAAATGGTGGTTTGTCCAATTCCTGCACTTCTTTTGTTTCGTGTGTCATAGCGCTGCCTCCGTTTTTACTAGAATATTGCGCCGTACTTTTGTCAAGTCGGCTTTCTTGAGTGTTTTGATAGCGTCAACGAATTGGCTTGCGTCCTTGAATTTCTTGTATACGCTTGCAAACCTCACATATGCTACATCGTCAAGTTTTGCAAGCTCCTGCATTACCAATTCTCCTACTTTCATGCTTTTGATTTCGTTTTTGTCTGACTGCCTTATTGTGCTTTCAATTGCGTCTACTGCTTGCTCTATCTGTTCTCGCTTTATCGGCCTTTTCTCGCAGGCTCTTATTACGCCCTTTAGCACCTTGTTTCTGTCAAATGCTTCTCTTCTTCCGTCTCTTTTTACTACAGAAATGTCAACTATCTCTACTCGTTCGTATGTTGTGAATCTTTTGTCGCAGTCAACACATTCTCTTCTTCTGCGTATGCTTCCTGAGTCTGGTGTTAACCTGCTGTCAAGAACTTTATTGTCAACGTTCTGGCAAAACGGGCACTTCACTTCTTTTTACCTCTTTTTTCACTCAAATGTAACAAAAACCACAAGCTATTGTGGTTATCGTCTAAGCTGAACACTACGAGTTGAAATAGTATTTAAACATTATCGCTTTTCAACATATATTCTGAGAAATAATTTTTCACTATGTTTGACCTACTTGTGAGTGAAACGAAACCAAAAAACTCGTCGAAGAAAATTTTTCAATCAAGAAACAAGCATTTTTTCAAATATTGAAAGTAATTGCAATAAGAGGTTTAGAAACTTCTAATAAGTATGTAGCCAGAAGCGTAAAGCATAGCTTTACTGAGTTCCATGAGTAGCGGGACAGTGCAATTCCAATACCTTTGATCACGGTTCAAAGCTTCTTCGTATAGCTCGCGGCGTTCTTGGTGAATATGTTGAGGTAATTCTCTTCTTTTCATCCTGAACACGAAAAATGAAGAACCCGGAATTGGCAACAATAATGTGGATTTTAAACAACCAAGAACGTTATCATCAATCGACTGTCTGCTTTCTGCCATGCCCGTATTTAAGAAACCAATACCGCATTAACTGTTCCGTCTTGTCCTGGCCTTGATGTTACTCTGGCCTTGCCTGCTTCTGTTGTGATTATTGTTCCTTTGACTATGATGTTTCGCCTGACAAAGTGCCTGTTTGCTGGGCATTCTTCCACTGTCTTGATAACTGATTTTGTGAACTTCTTTGTTTTCGGGTCAAGCACGTTTGCTGTCTTGGCAACGAGTACTTTCATTTTTATGCTGTTGCTTTTGGTTTTGAGAACTGTGATTTTTTGTTCGCCAATCTTGGTATGTACAGGTTGTCTGCCTGTTTCAAACTTGCGTTTGCCTCTGGCTATCTTGTATCTTCCGCCTGTTGGCTTTCTGCTTGTTCTCCCCCGTTGTACTACTACCATGTGTTCTGTGAGTCTATGAAGTGTTTAAAAACCTTTCGTGTCAAGAACCACTAATAGTCATTTTACTTGTGTGGTTCTTGAGCATGCTCGGAAACTTGAAGTATCATAATATGATTCTAGCAAGTTTCCTACACACAGAAAGGTTTAAAATCAGACTGTGCTCATTTGTCAGTATGCGCTGGCTATTCGTACTATTATTGCTCCTTCCTGTTTCTTTTGCTCTCATAGTTGAGAGTACTGGCAAGGCAGGCAGTAATCCTGTTCTTTACGGCGACATTATTGCTTATGAGCGTGATGGCAGCATTTACTCTTATGATATTGCCCGAAAGGAGGATAGCTTGATTGCAAAGGGCGTTAACCCTTCTCTTTTCGGTTATACTGTTGTTTTTGAGACAAGAGAGGATGTTGATTTGAATGATGACGGGGACATTGATGACACTGTCATCCAGTTTGCAAATGTTCGTGATAAAAAAGTCACCAGCACAAAGGCGGTCGGTAGGCACCCTTATATTTTCTCGAACTATGTTGTCTTTTCAACAAAGGAGTCTGAGCTTGGCGTTGATTTTTCGAATGACGGCGATGAGGATGATGACATCATTAGGCAGTATGATTTAGTTAAAAAGGAAACCAGCAATTTGAAGGCAGTTGGTGATTTTCCTGTGATTAATCAGCGCGTTTTTGTCTTTTCAACTTTGGAGCAGCAGGTTAATGTTGACTTGAATGCTGATGGCGACAAGCAGGATTCTGTCCTGCGAATATTCGATAAGGAGACGCGCCAGGTTTCCAATACAAAAGTTGCTGGAGAGCGTCTTGGATTGTCAAAGGCAGGTAATGTCGCATTCGTATCTGATGGTAAGATTGCAATACTTGATGCGAGGTCTGAGAAATCGTCAGAAACAGGACAAGCAGGCAATTCTCCTGCCATATTCGATGATATTGTAATCTTTGAGCGTGATAATAATTTGTTCAGTCTTTCTTTGAAGAATATGACTGTTGCAAGTATTAATCTTGCAGGCTCTCATCCTTCTGTATTTGATAAGACAGTCGCGTTTGTCTCTTCAGAAAAGGATATTGGTGACTTGAACAATGACGGCGTATTGGAATTAATTGTTCGTTATGCTGGGGAGCAGGATTTGGACGGTGATGGATTGTCTGATTTCACTGACAATTGTCCTTCAAATCCAGAGCTTCAGCCGGATAGCGACAACGACGGCGTTGGCGATGCTTGTGATGTTGACAAGCCGATAGTCAAATCTCCTGAAAAGGTTGAGCTTTCAAACGTGTCAGAGCCGCAAATGCCTGCTGTTCAGTCAACTGAAATGTTTGTCACAGAAAAAGAAGGCAGCAGCTGGTATTGGTATTTTCTAATCATTCTTTTATTGCCGTTTATCGCTTATTTTGGCTACAAGCATTATAAGAAAAGGCAGAAGGGTTTTGGTTTCTAAACATTGCATACTGCAGTTATGTGCCAGCTGAAATGGTTGAGCAGAGGAATTTTTGCTATCAATAAATCAAGTTTGAACAGTATTTTTAGCATGAATAGGGGAAGCAGGTTTGCAAATGGTAGAATGTCTGTAAATCCCCAAGGGTATGCAAGATAGCCGAAGTGGTATAGCTTGCAGGTTGTGACGTTTCCTTGCTGTAAGAGTGTTTTCAGTTCTTTTTTTGAGTAATGGGTGTGTTCAGGGTCGAAGTGGGAGGTGAATTTCTTTGCTAAGTATCTTGGGAATTCTGTTAGAATGTTTTTTGACGGTTCTGAAATTAGGACAACCCCTTTTGATACTCTGCTCATTTCTTGTATTGCTTTGACTGGGTGCGGGAGGTGGTGGAGCACGCTTCGCATGAATACTATGTCAAATGATTTGTCTTCGAAATCAAGGTTTTCAGAGTCCATTGCGCGGAGGTCTATGCCTGGGTAGCGTTTCTTGCCAACTTCTATCATGCTTTCCGACAAGTCTATGCCTACATATTTGCACTCCAAATTCTCCTCTTTTAGAATTTCGTAAAGTATTCCTGTTCCGCAGCCGATGTCGAGTATGCTTGCGTGTTTTGGTATGTTGATGCACCTTATCATCCAGCGCAGCCATTCTTTTGAGTAGTATCTGCCGTTTTTTGAGCCTTCGCGTTTTTCGTCGTACTCGTGCGCCAAAATCTTGTGCAGTTCTTTTTCGCGTTCTTTTCTGTCTGTCATCTGTGGAAAACGTATTTGTCGTAGATTATAAATTTTGCTAGGAAGAGAACAGCAGTCACGAGTGTGATTGAAATGAGATAATTTATGGCGAGGTAATCAGTTAAAAATTTGACTCCCAGCAGGTTTGCAAAATAGAAGACTATGACAAATAATGTGTATTTGCAGAAGATGATGTGGTAGTTTTCCGTGATTCTGAATATGTATTTTATTGCAACAACAAAATTGAAAAGCGTTGTAATTGTGACTGCAGAAAGGTAAACTATGAAATAATTGAATGAAAAGAATTCAGTGAAAATGTAAGTTATCAGTATATTAAACGCAAAGCCCGCAATTCCGCCTGTGACAAATCGTGCGAAAAGCCTGGAAATAAACTTGTTTTTGAGTCTGCTTAGCATTACTTCTTTGCCACCATTTCCGCAATAAAGCCTAAGAAGACCAGTTGGATGCCTGTGATGACGGCAAGCATAGGGAGTTGTCCAATTCCTGTTGACGAAGTCATAGTTTGATATGTGCCGTAGCCTATTCCGAATAAAATCAAGAGCATGCTCGGGGCGAGAAAGAATTTCAACGGCCTGAAATACATAACGATTTTGAATATTAGCGTGATGAATCCAATAAAGTCCTTGATTGGTTTGATTGTTGATTTTCCAATGCGCTTGTAATAATTTGTTGGTATGTACTTGACTGTATAATCGCTGGTAAAGAATGCAAGCGTTATTGTTGAAGTGAATGAGACTCCTGACGGGTAAAGCTTAATGAATTCCATTGCCTTTTCCTTGTTGAAGATTCGCATTCCTGAGTTTATGTCGTCAATTTTGTGTCCTGAAAGAAAATTTGCCAGCTTGTTGATAATCCATTTTGCCGGCCTCCTCATTAGCGGGATGTGGACTTCCTTTCCTGTCCTTGCTCCTACCACCATGTCATATTGCGGGATGTGCTCTACAAGTTTTGGCATATCCTCGATTGGGTACGTGCCGTCTGCGTCTGTTATCATTATCCATTCGCCTGTTGCCGCTCTTATTCCATCTTTCACAGAAGCGCCATATCCGAGGTTGTAAGGGTGGCTGACTATTTTGATGCCGCTTATTTTTTTGAGAATCTGCAGTGAGTTGTCTTTTGAGGCATCATTTACTGCTATGATTTCAACGTCGTGTTTTATTTTCTTTGACACTTTTTGTATTCGCTCTATTGTGTCAGCTATGCTTTCTTCTTCGTTGTAAATTGGAATGACTACGCTTATTTTTGCCATGGTTGTTCTTTGCCTATATTATGCTTATAAATCTTACGCGGACAGTTTGTAAATTTTAAATGACATAGTGTTCGTGTAAAATGGGCTTCTTACAGGATAACTGTTTTCATAAACCAGTGTGCCGTTGTGCTTTTCCTTAAGCAAATCAAGTTTTGCCGTTGCGTCTTCCACGCCTTTTTTGTAGGAATAATATGGCGTTTCGAAATACAATAGATATACGCTTTTGCCAGCGCTGAAATATTCCTCAATTTTTTTGTTTATTATCGGCTCTGAATCGTCAAATGCTGTTGGCCTTAGATAGCCAAGATATCCCCTGTTGCCGAAATACTCGTTGAAATAGTTTGCTTCCTGCACTCCTATAATCAAGGAATTATCTTCTGTGTTGCCATAAATGTCCTGAACTATATGATGGGTTCGTGCAGAGCCCTGCTGCTTTAAGTCGAGGATTGGAATTGACGCGGTAATTAAGAGCAGCGCAATGATTGCTATTATTGCAGGCAGGTATTTTTTGAGTAATTTAACACGGTCCACAACATAGTCGTTCAGGAATTTGACATAGCCGATTAAGAGAAGCGCTGCTGCTGGGAATATGTATCGATAGCTGATTATCAGGTCGGAAATTGCAAGGCTTGGCAGGTTGTTTGCAGCTGAAAAGAAAATAATCAGCGCAGCAGTATACCATAATGTTTCCTTTTTAGTGTCATATTTCGGAATGCTTGCCAAAATAAGCATCAATGGGTAGAATAAAAGCAAAAAGATGGCGTAGTGTGTGATGTTTTGTATGAAAAGCTGGATGAAGTCAGGCTTGCTGAACAGGAAAGTTACGTTGTTGTGTATGAAATCATATCCGCTTTTTAATGGGCTGCCAAAAAGCATAAAGTTATGCGCTGCCATGATTGCAATGAACACACTTATTATCAGCAATGCTGTTATTGTGCTCTTTTTCTTTTCAGGTGATTTTAATGCTTTTATTGTTGAAAAGACAAGAAGCACAGCGATTGCTATAATATTGGTTGTCTTGAGCAGGAGCGAAAGCCCTGACAGCAGTCCCCACATTGGGCCGTTTCTTTTTGCATAGAAGTAAAATGTGCCGAGAAGCAGGGCAGCAGACGGCAGGTCGACCATCAGTGTTGTTGAATGAAAGATGAAAGGCGTGTAGCCAAGGTATGCGAGAGCCCAGATTCTATCTATCTTGTTGTGGTCTAACAGCTTAATGAAAAAATAATATCCGAGAAGGAAGAAGAATAATCCAAATAGAAATGCGCTTTTCAGTCCGAGAATAATGAATGGAATAAGAAAAAGTCCGGCAGTAAGCGGGTATCGCGAGAAATATCTTCCTTCTTCACCGAAATAATTGTATGTGTATTCTTCCTGGTTGATTATGGTCTTTCCCTGCATCAGCAGGTATGCGTTTCTGAAATATTCGCTTTCATCGCTGATTTGTGGAATAGAAGGGTAGAGTGTGAAGAATATTACGGCAAAAACAGCAGGCAGTAATAAAAGGATTTTATTTTTTTGCATATATCATTCCTTGGTATGTTTTTATTTTTTTCACCAATACTGTGAATTTGTTCTTGCGCAAATGTGCTGCCACATTTTCAGGCGTGAATTCTGGGTTTTTGATTCCAAAGGATAATGGTTCGTGGTATTCGCACACTATTTTCTTTATTTTTCCAAGAGTTTTCGCATCCAGGTTCAGGAGGATGTCGTATTCTGCTCCTTCGCAGTCGAGTTTCAGGAAATCGCATTTTGTTATCTTGTTTTTCTTGAAAAATTCTGGCAGCGTTGTTGCCTTGACGCTCACGTATTTGTCGCTTTTTTGGTATAGGCTGTTCGCTGCTGTGTTTAGCGGGTCGATGTAGAGTTTTAGCGTGCCTTTTTTCGAGGCAACTGCCTGATTGATTGGGTTCATGTTTTTGAATCCGTTTATTTTTGCATTTTTGACTAGCTGTGCGTAATTGTTTGGTGATGGCTCAAAGGTGTAAACCTTGCGCGCGTTTTTTGCCGCGAGCAGTGAAAACGAGCCGATATGCCCTCCAACATCCACAACAGTGTCTGTTTTTTTGATTTCAAACCCTTCTGGTGTGTATTCCTTGAAGAGTATGCATTCTACTGCCATGCAGAGGTCTGCGAGCTTGAGCTTCATAGTGCGTGTTCTGATTGCCAGCTTTATGCCGTTCAGGCTGACTATTTTTTCCGGCCTCCAGGTAAGCCATAAAGAAAACCATTTCCTTGGCCCCATTGCGCGGTATGCTGCGAAAGCATCAATTGATGCTTGTTTTGCCATGTTCCAGAATCTGTTGATGATTGTCATTTTAGTCCATAAATCGGTATTTGATTAGGTATAATGCTGCCTTAAGCCCGTCTTTCCACGTTATCTTTTTGCCTTCGTTGAAATCTCTTGAGTAGTAGTTTATCGGCACTTCTTTTATCCTGAATCCGTTTTTCAGGAATTTCGCGGTTATTTCAGGCTCAAAGTCAAAGCGCCTTGCGCGCAATGGCCCTATTTTTTCCAGCGCTCTTTTTGTGAATGCCTTGTAGCAGGTTTCCATGTCTGTGAGTCTTGAAAAGTACAGGATATTTGTTATTATTGTCAGCCCTGCGTTTCCCATTGAATGTATGATGTATGTGAAGCTGTGCTCTCTGAGTTTTCCTTTTTTTGACTTGAATCTTGAGCCGTAAACCACTTCTGCCTCGCCTTCAATTATCGGCTGGAGCAGTTTTGGGTAGTCATTTGGGTCGTATTCCAAATCCGCGTCCTGCACAAGGATGATGTCGCCTGTTGCCCGTGAGAATCCTGTTCTGAGCGCAGCGCCTTTTCCCTGGTTTTTTGAGTGGAAGATTATCTTGTATCTTTTTTTCTTTGCAAGCTCCTGAAGTATTTTTCTTGAATTGTCTTTTGAGCAGTCATCTACGATTATTATTTCCTTTTCAAAGTTGTCGAGTTTTACTTCTTCCACTTTTTGGAGTATTTTTTCAAGGGTTTCTTCCTCGTTGTATACTGGTATTACTATGCTCAGTTTCATTTTGTTGTTTTTGCCTTCAGTCATTTTATAAACATTTCTAGTTGATTTGGTAAATCCAGGTTCGCGAGTTTGGGAATGGCGAGTCTATTGTTTTCACAAGTGTGGCATTCTCATAATTGTTCAGGAATTCAGGAATATTATAGTCAGCAAGCCCTTTCAAAGGACCTGTCTCAAGTTTTTCGTGGATTACAACATATCGCACTTTTGGCCTTGTTGTTTCATATTCAATGTTTGATTCTTCAAGCAATTCTGGCGTTCTAAAAATTCCTTGCAGCATTTCCTTCAACTGTTCTTGTTTTTCAGGTATCAGCTCCACATACGCTTTTCGGTTTTTGTCTTGTCTGATAAATTCAAAAGCCATTTGGTGGACTCTTGAGGTTATTACAGTGAACTCTCCCTGCGTGTTGTCCAGCATATATTGCGCACTTGCCTCATAATCGTGTTGCATTGACAATATGTGTTCATTGTTGTATATTTTCACGAAAAAGGAGGAGGTCTGAAATCCAAGCATTATGAAAACTATTGCCATAATTGGAATTATTGCTTTTCTTGGCAGGGAGAATACTCCTTTCGCTGCAAAAATATTGAGCAGGATTGCTGTTGGAAGAGCCAATCTTGGTATTAATCCGTGTAATGAAAAGAAAACAAGACTGGTAGCGACAAAAATCAATATCATAATTTCTATATCATTGAACTTACTGTATTTGCGTGCCAGTCCCAAAAGTATGAACGGAATCAGTATCCAGTTGAAAAACGTGGACGTGATTGCTATGATAAATTTTTGCAGGTGTGATAAGCTGTATCTGTTGTTGATTAGTTCCCGTTTGTATTCTGGCAGCTCGTTTTGGAATTCCAGCTCTTTTGCTGTCAGAAAGCCTTTTTTCCCAACGTCTTCATAAATATATTTTATTCTGCCTATTGACCTTGAAGCGATTATGGAAACGCCTTCTTTCATTAGAACTATTTCTCTTGCAATCATTGGTAGCATTATCAAAAAGAAGACAGCAAGAGATACTAACAGCATTTTATAGTTTCTCTTTGATGTGAAAAATTCTTTCAATCGCGTTTTGTAAAGAAAAATACCGGCCAGCGCAGGAATGATTAATATCATTTGTTCTTTGTATAGAAGCCCAAGAGCTAAAGCGGCTGTGGTCGAATAAAAGTATTTATCCTTTTTTGTTTTCAAATAAAGGGCAAAATAATAAACGCACATTATTGTAAACAAGGCTATTCCATTTTCCAGCATTGGTGTTGCTGATTCGTAAAAAAAGAAAGTTGAGAGCGCCGTTAAAATTACAGTGGTCAGGGCGATATTTCTATTATTATAAGATAAAAGAACCAGTTTATACAAATATATTAAAGTTAGCAGTGTTATTATCAGCGGGAAAAACATAAAACTGAGCTTGTTTATGCCGAATACAAGAAAGCTCAGTGTCAGAAGCATTAATTGAAGCGGAGGCCAGTCTGCTATTCCTGAAAATATTTTGTAGTGGCCGTGCCCTTGTAAGAAATTGTCTTTAAGTTCCTGAAAGCTGTTTGTTTTCAAAAGGTCTTTCTTTGCAAAGTCCGCCATATAAGCAGCTGTATTCGCCCTTTGGTACGAGTTTGTTATTGTTATGTCCATCCAGCTGAATATTATGATGGAAACTAATGCGTAGCACGCCAAAACCCCTATAAGCCGCTTATCCATATTGCTTCATTCCTGAATGCTGTTTTTAAGCTTTATGAACAAAAACCTTAATAAACTCTGTTTTGGGATTCAGGGCTATGAAAAAGGACTTTTTGTCAGTTGTTTTATTGAATTATAATATGAAAGGCTTGATTAAGACAGCCCTTGATTCTTTGCATAAGAGCAGCTATGACAAGTCAAAATATGAAGTGATTGTAATCGATAATGAATCAACAGACGGCGCTGACAAGTATATTGAGGATAATTATCCCTGGGTTAGATTGGTAAGAAGCGGAAAAAACGTGGGCTATGCTGCAATGAATTTGGCATTGAAGCACGCTAAAGGGGATTATATCTTCTTTTTGAACAACGACCTTGCTTTTGACAGGGATTGCCTGAAGAATTTGATGAAGGCAGTAAAAGAATTGCCTGATGATGTTGCTGCAGTGACTCCTTTGAGAAAGGATTTTACAACTCATAAGCCCTCTTACCACAGGAAGTTCATTTCGCGCTGTTTTTACAATTATTCTGAAACTTATGATAATCCTGAGAAGTATTATGAGGATGGTTTTACCGGCTTCCCGCTCTATAAGAGAAAAGTTTTGGACAAGCTTGGCACTTTTATCGATCCTGATTATTTTATGTATGCAGAGGATGTTGATTTCTGCTACAGGACGAGGATGCTTGGCTACCGCATAATTCTTGTCACAGATGCGGTTATTTACAATATGGGGCGTGTCACGAGCAAAAAATTCCTTGGCTCAAGAAAAATTAATTATTTGAGCGAGAGAAATTTGCTCCAGACTTTTTTCAAGGACGTGCAGTTCAGGAATATTTTCCTGTATCTTCCGTATGTTGTCTTAATGAGACTGTTGTCAATGGTTGCAGATTTGCTGACGTTGAGGTTTGCAAACTGTTTTATGAAATTAAGGGCGTACTTTTGGGTTTTGCTGCATTTGCTCCATATTTTGGCAAAGCGCGGCCCTGTTCAGCGGAAAAGGGTTGTTTCGGATAGAAAAATCTTTAAGATGATTGGAAATGAATGGATATTTATCAAATATTTGTTTAGGAATGTTTTCAGAAGATGAAAAGAATAGACCTTGGGTGCAAAGATCATAAGAAGGAAGGCTTCACAGGCATAGATGTTGTGCCGGGCTCTGATGTTGATGTTGTTCACGACCTGAATAAGGGAATTCCTTTCAAGGACGGCGAGGTTGATGAAGTATTTGCCTCTCATTTCCTTGAGCACGTTGATAATCCTGTGTTAATGGTCCAGGAAATTTATCGTGTTTTGAAAAAGGGCGGAAAGGCAACCATTATTGTTCCTCATTTCTCAAATCCTGGCGCTTACACTCCTTTGCATAAGACTTATTGGTCGTATAACGCTGTCAACGCCCACGCTTTGAAATATTATTTTGATGTTGACTTTTCTGCTGTGAAAGTCCGCCTTAATTCCAAGTTTCTTGCGTTCATAGGCATTAACAAGCTGGTTAACCTGCTCATCAACATTTGTCCCATTGTTTACGAGCGTTATTTGAGGATTTTGATGGTGGATGAGGTAGTCGTCCGCCTTGTCAAATAGTTCAGAAAGTATAAAAAGAGGTCTGGTTGTAAGCATAATATGGCTAATTATCTGAAAAAGGCATTATTTGGTGTCGGATATGTCTTTGTTTTCTCACTATTTGGAATGTTTGCGGCATATTTGTTCCGGCTTCTTGTTGCAAGAAATTTGAGCACTGAGCAGTTTGGCTTGTTTTATGCTGTATTCTCCTTAGTGACTTCCATTCATTTGTTCCGCGATCCAGGGCTGAAGTATGCACTGATAAAGTTTATTCCTGAGTTTGTCGTCAAGGGCGCTTATGAGAAAATAAACAAGATGGTTTCTATGACTTTTTTTACGTGGACTGTTGTTGCTGTCTTGTTCTCTGCTGTCACGATTTTTTTCGCCAAATTTCTATCAGACGTTTATTTTAAGTCTGGTGATGCATTCTGGTTAATTGTAGTTCTTTCAGTTGCTTTTGTGCTAATTTTGGATTATGTTATCAGCTATGCATTTCAGGGCTTCCAGAAGATGGCTTTTTTTTCCAGTGTTGATGCTTTGAGGTCCTTATTGCTGCTCGCGGTAGCTTTCATCGGCTTTTCTTTCAGTCCAGGAGTTCTTGTTCCTGCTTTTGCTTATCTTATTGTGCCGGTAATTCTTTCAATTGTCTATTTTCCCATATTGAAATTCAAAGTATTCAAGGGATTTGCTTTATTCAGCCCATTTGATTCGCATCTTTTGAGAAAGATGGTTTATTTTGGCCTTCCTGTCACAATAACAGGCATTTCATACAGCCTTTTTCAGCAGTCAGGCGTTTTGATTTTGACTTATTTCGACTCTTTGTCTGAAGTAGCTCTTCTTAATATCGCCCTGCCGACTTCTGCCTTGATTATCAATCTTGCTTCGTCAATTTTGTATGTTATTTTCCCGTTAAGCTCTGAGTTGTGGGCTTTGGGATACAAGAAGCATCTTGAAGAAGGCATTAATCTTCTTTACAGGTATTCTTTTATGGCTATTATTCCTGTCAGCTTGGTGATGTTTTCTTTCTCAGAGCTTCTCATCAATCTGTTTTTTGGGGAGAAATATGCTGGCGCTTCCCTTGCGCTTATGGTTCTTTCTATCGGCTCAATATTCTGGGTGATATCAAACATTAACTTTAGTTTTCTTGCCGGAATTGGCAGGTCAAAGGAGCCGTTGAAGATTATGATGGCGATTGGATTATTTGGCATTCTGCTTAATTTTGCGCTTATCCCGTTTTTTGGTCTTATGGGCGCGGTGTGGTCTATTGTTATTGGCTATTTTCTCGCGCTTGTTTTCAGTCTTGTTATGCTGAAGAAGTATGTTGAAGTTCATATGCCGATAATGTTCTGGTTCAGGAATATTCTTGTTGGCCTGATATTTTTGGGCAGCATTTATGCAATCAAGGGTTTTCTGGTAGTCAAAAATGCATACTTGGAAGCAATAATTACTTTGATTGGCGCGTCTGCCATCTATGTTATTTTCCTGTTCTTGTTAAGAATGACTTCTGTTCAGGAACTGATGCATTATCTCGGAAGAGCAATTAAAAAATAATTATTGGTTTTCCTTGACGTGTTTCCAGCTTCTGTAGAGCGTTTCAGGTGTTCCTGCATCTGACCACCATCCTTTGAGAAGCTCGTATCTCATCTGCCCTTTTTTGATGTAAGCGTTGTTCACGTCTGTTATTTCCAATTCCCCTCTTGCTGACGGTTTTAATGTTTTTACCGTGTCAAATACTTTACCGTCATAAATGTATAGTCCTGTTACTGCCAGGTTTGTTTTCGGTTCTTTTGGTTTTTCAACTATGTTTATTACTTTGTCCTTGTCTATTTCTGCAACGCCGAATCTCTCTGGCTCATCTGTTTCCACAAGAAATATTTCTGCGCCTTCCTTGAATTCTTCAACTGCTTTCTTGAAAAGAGGGTACAAATTTTTTCCGAATATGTTGTCTCCGAGTATTACCATTACCGGCTGTCCGTGTGAGAATTGTTCTGCGAGCCCGAGTGCTTGTGCTATTCCTCCTGCTTCATCCTGCACTCTGTAGGTGAATTCTGCTCCGTAGCGTTTTCCGCTTCCGAGGTAGTTTATGATTGCGCCCATATGCTCTGTTCCTGTCACGACAAGGATTTCTTTTATTCCTGCGTTTATGAGCGTCTGCAGTGGGTATTCTATCATTGGCTTGTCGTATACCGGCAGCAGGTGCTTGTTTGTCACTCTTGTTGATGCTCCTAATCTTGTTCCTTTTCCGCCTGCAAGCAATATTCCTTTCATTTTATCCCCCGGTCTGTTTTATCCATTCCTTATTTGCATTGTACCATTCGACTGTTTTTTTGAGCGCTTCTTCAAAGGTGTGTTTTGGTTTCCACCCGAGGCTGCGCAGTTTTGCATCATCTACAGCGTATCTGAAGTCGTGCCCTAACCTGTCTTTTACGAATTCTATGTATGATTCGTCTTTGTTGCATAATTTTAATAGTTTTTTGGTCAATTCTATGTTTGACAGCTCATCGTTTCCTGAAATGTTGTACGCTTCCCCTGTTTTTCCTTTCAATAATATTGTGTGGATTGCTTCGCAGTTGTCTTCAGCAAATATCCAGTTTCTTCTGTTCAGCCCGTTTCCGTATACAGGGACTTTTTCTCCTGCCATTAATTTTTTGATGAATAATGGGATTACCTTCTCAGGGAATTGATATGGTCCGAAGTTGTTTGCGCATCTTGTTATGAGAACTGGCAGATTGTATGTTTTGAAGTATGCCTGTGCGAGCAGGTCTGCTGCTGCTTTTGAAGCTGCGTATGGGCTGCTTGGCGCGAATTTTGTATCCTCGCCTGCTTTTCCTTCCTCGATGCTTCCGTAGACTTCGTCTGTTGAGATGTGCACAAACTTTTTGACATTGTTTTTTATTGCCGCATCCAGCGCTGTTTTTGTTCCAAGTATGTTTGTTGTGAGAAATTCATCTGCTGATTGTATTGACCTGTCCACGTGGCTTTCTGCTGCGAAATGCACGACGCACTCTGCTCCTTTCATTGCTGTGTTCATTAAATCTGCATCGCGGACATCTCCTTTGATAAAAGTGTATCTGGCATTTTTTATGTCGTTTGTATTGTGGGAGACTGTTTTTGCCTTGTCAGGATTTGCGGCGTAAGTGAGCGCATCCACATTGACTATTTCGTGCTGTGTTTTGTCCAGCAGGAATCGTACGAAGTTGCTTCCGATGAACCCGCACCCTCCTGTTACGAATATTTTCATTTGTGCTCCTTGTATTTTAGTAATGTTTTTTTAATTGCTTCCTTTATTGGAGGAAGTTTGATGCCTTCTGATTCAAGTTTGCGTGTGTTTAGCACGCAGTTGCTTCGCTCTGCTTTTGTCATCTTGCCTAACTCGTCTATACTGATTATTTCATATTTGTGTTTTGCATCTATAATCTCTTTGTACAAGTCAAGTATTTCTGCATTTGTTATCGCTCCTGGGTTTGTGACATTGTATATTCCTGTTCTTTTTTTCTCAATCAGTTTCTTTGCGGCATTGATAAAATCATCCAGTATGCTTACTGAGTTTGGTATGCTTATGATTTTTGGGTATCGTATTATTTTAGTAATGAGATTCCTTGGTCCTGGTATGTTGTCAACAGGCATCCTAAGCCGCAATTGCAATACTGGAAATGCTGTGAGCGCCTGTTCTGACCATATTTTTGTTCTGCTGTAGAAGCTGCCGAAAAAATTTGGCGCATCTTCTTCAGTAAATCCTTTGCCTTTGTTGTCTCCGGTGTATATGCATCCGCTGCCTATGTGAACCATATACGTGTTTAGCTGGCTGCAGGCGTGCGCGAGTATCAATGGCCCTATTGTGTTTGAGTTGAATGTTTCTGCCTTGTGGTCTTCGCACCAGTCTACATTCGGCTTTCCTGTCTTTCCGGCGCAGTTGATTACTACATCTGGCTTTATTTTTTGTATTTCAGCTGTTACTGCCTGCCTGTCTGTGATGTCTGCTGTGGAGATTATGGCGTTGTCTAATGCGTGTTTGAATTTTCCGGCTACAAAGCCGTTTCCAAAGATTAGTACACCCCCCATTTATTGTCTATTTTTGTCTGAGGGTTTTAAATCTTTTTGGTTATGTAGACTTCAATTCTTCCGCCCATTCTTAGCCAGCTTAATATGTGGCAGAATGGCAGCATTAGTATTGCCAGAATTTTGCTTTTGTTCATCCAGCTCTCTGATAGTTGTTTTCTGTTCTTTCTGAAGCTGTTGAGAAAGTAGAAAATGCTTCCTGTGAGCTCAAATGGCACTGAGTTGTATCTTGTTTTTGTTAATGCCAGTTTATTCTTCCTGCAGTATTGTTTCAATGTCTGCTTGTTGAAGTGGTACAGGTGTCTCGGCAGGTCAAGTTCTGCCCAGTTTTGCCTGAATATTTTGAACAGCAGGCCGTTTATGTTTGGAACCCCGATGATTGCTGTTCCTCCTGGTTTTAGAATCTTGTGTATGTGCTTGAAATAGCTGTCCGGGTCGCTTACGTGTTCGAGCACGTTGTTCATTGTTATCACGTCAAATGTGTTTTCTTTGAATCCTGTTTTTTGTATTGTTGTCTTCCTTATGTTTAGTTCTGAAATATTTTTTTTGATAAAGGGGTCTATTCCTGCAACGTCCATTCCAAGATTTTTCATTCTTGACAGGAATGTTCCTGAGCCGCAGCCGATGTCGAGTATTTTCTTGCCAGGTTCAACTTTTGCCCCTCTGAGCAGCGGATATATTGGATAAAATAGCGCTTTCAGGAAGAAATTTCCTCTATCCGAAAAATATGCTGAATAGACAAATTCTGAGAACTTGTTCCGTTGCGCTTTTGTTGAGATAGAGTAGTATTCTTTTGGGTAGTGTTTTGAGATGTCTTTCGGTTGGGGATTTAGAAATTGCAGTCCGCAGCGTGTGCATTTCATGAGGGTGAATTGTCCTTCCTTGTTGTACATTTGGTCTCTTCCTGTGAGTGTTTTTGCAAAGCTTGTTCCGCTGCACAGGTTGCATTTCATTTTGATATCTCAAGAAGTGTTTTGATGATTTTTACATCGCTGAAGTGTTTTTGCAGGAAGTCTCTTGCCCATTTTGCTTTTCTCATAAGAAATATTATGCATATTGCTCCTGCCATGTACGCTATTGCCGCGCTTATGTTTGGGAATTTTTTTGCTGTTATCCAGAGATAGCTGAAAAGGTATGCTGTTTTAAGCGCGATAAACGCCAGGTTGAAGTACAGTGCGATTTCAATTATGTTTGGCTGCCAGAAATTTGCTATTACGGCTAAAGTCAATATTAGCAGTAAAAAGCGCATGTTGTCCTGGTGGAAAAATCTAAGCAGTCTGTTTTCTTTTTTGATTTTTTCAACAAAAATGTTGTGCTCTACGTAAAGCGCCCTGAAAAAAGCGGCGATTTGCGCGAGTATTATTGTTGCGATTGATATGTAGAATGCTTTTATTCCGAGAGTGCTGTAAGCAAGGACTCCGAGAGATATGAAATATACTACTGTTGAGCTTATGTGGTCGAGCATCAGGTCCATTGCTTCGCCCAAAAAGGAGGCTTCCTTGTTGTATCTGGCTATTGCGCCGTCCATTGTGTCCAGAAGCAGTGCCAGCTGGTAGAATATTACTCCTGTTAATGGCATTCCTTTGATGAATGATGTTATTCCTGCAATGAGGAATATGACGCGCAGGGCTGTTATGTGGTTTGCCCTGCAGCCGAACATTAGTGCTATTCTTGTGAAGTGTATGGATATCTTTCTGTAAATGTCTGGTTTGCTTGTAAAGCATATTTTTTCAAGTTCTTTTGCTGGCGGTACTTTTTTCATTTTACGTATTCTATCGCTTTTTTGAATCCGGCAAGCATTTTATTGTAGTCATTCCATTGTTCAAATGCTTTTCTGGCCTCTG
>DATDPK010000042.1:0-5386 GCA_035292785.1 Candidatus Nanoarchaeia archaeon | reverse complement strand
GGTTGGTGTAACCTGGTAACACCGGCGGTCCGTCACACCGCTGTCAGAAATGACATCAGGGTATTAAAAATCTTCGATTTTTAAGATGCTCGGAAATCGAAGATTTCCGACATTCAAATACCTTTCGGTGATAGACCGTGTGGTTGAAATTCCCCGCCCCGGCGCGCACTTATAATATAAGCGTTGCAAGAAAACCAATTGCGCCCAAGATTAGTCCGATAAAAGCGCCTTTTGTCGGCAATTGATGAAATATTGTATAAGCAAGAATCGGCTCAATAATAAGAATAGACGTGATTGAAGCCGCGCTAACAATCCAGATATTCTTGAACGCGGAGAATCCGAGCATATAACCCGCAATCAGGAATCCACCTGCAAGTGCGATAATCAAAAACATTTTCAGAAACACGTGAATAAAAAGATTAGAGCCATCAAATGTCCGCGCGCCAAGCATTTCAGCATAAATCGACAATGCCTCTCCAACAAAGAGCAATACTATAACAATGATTTTTGCATACAACGAATCCATATGCGGACGACAGGATTCGAACCTGCGAAGGCACTAAGCCACCAGAGTCTAAATTTGGCCGAATACTATAAATAGCATTCACTGGCCCGTTAGACCGCTCCGGAACGTCCGCGAATGAAACGATTGAATATGGCTTGCCTTTTCCCTTCATCACGAAGAGGAATTTCTTTTAAAAACCTATCTATGTCGCGCCTATACAGGCTCACGGCGTAATAACGCCAATTATAATTCTTAATAACCCAACTGCTGATGCGACACGTAAAACCTAAGTCGCTGAACAAAGAAACAAGCCCATCACACATTATTTTGCTTGCAGTTGTTATTCCTATGCAATTTCCCTTTAATCCGCCATCCGTATCAAAGATGCCTGCCAAGAAGGCCTTCTTAATAGATACAGACCCCTTTATGATTTGGTCAGGAACAGAAACAACTCGGCTCTTTTTACCGAAAGGAATCTTAAGTGTTTGCGTAAGGAAATGCCACCAACTCTTATTGCTAACGGAAAAAGTCCACGTCGATTTATTTACTGCGGGAACTTTCTTTTGTATAATTCTTGCTCCTGTAGGAATAATTTTCTTAGTAAGAGACGCAATGGTTGTGATAAAATCAAAATCAGTCAGATCAATTTGAACCTTGTAACTTCGTCCATTATCGCTCTTGAAATAATCAGCTAGATATCCATCGCCGATAATTACTCCTGCAAGATAAGCTGTTTTCTCATTCAATGAAATTGGATAAATTTTGCCTATATGCATTACAAAATGAATGAGAAATCATTTTAAGAGTTTTACGTGCAAAGGTGTCCAGTGAAAATATTGAAAAATTACCGTCAATAAAAATCCGTAAAATATCCGGAATGTCCAGTGGTTTTTCCGGTGTCAAGAATTAATTTCGCTTTCGAGTATTCTTCCAAGCATAACTTCTCAGCTTAGCACTCTTGCCATAACCGCAGCTTGCGCAAACAGATTTCTTAATATGATAACTATTTCGACCGCAGCGCCTGCAAGGAACATGAGAAGTTCCGCGAGAACGCAATCCCTGTGAACCAGTACCGCCTAATCCTTTCATTTTATGCCGGGCTAATCAGTATAATTGTATCGCCGCGAATGAAAGCATTGCCAAGCTTGCGCTTAACATCGCCATCAACGCGCTCTTCTGTATCATCGAGAACAACATTAATGTGAATATCAAAAGCTCTCAAGGTTCCTACATATTGTTTTCCATTCTTGCACTCGACAATAACTTTCTTATCGCGAGCCTTATTCAATGCATCAAGTGGTCTTGCTTCCATTTTAATCCCCTGAAGAAAAGCCGAATAGGTTACTATATAAATCTTACGGTATACAGCCGAACTGTTTATAAATACTTAATTCTGAACAGAACACTATGAAAGTCAAAGTATTGCAGTTCATCACAGGCCTGAACCCTGGCGGCGCAGAAATGATGATGTACAAGACAATCGAACAGCTAAATCACAAAAAGTATGAAATTGTCATCTGCAGTCTTGTAGGAGGCTCGCTTGAAAAAGAAATAAGCAAAAAGTACAAAGTGATCGTGCTGAATGCACAAAGCGTTTTCTCGCTGCCGGCCGCAATACTCAAGTTGCGAAAAATAATAAAAAAAGAAAAAATAGACATAATTCATTCTTATCTCTACCACGCAAACATAGTCTCAAGAATTGCGGCAATGGGAACAAAGGCAAAAGTAATATCATCAATAAGGATAAAAGAAATCAAAAAGAAAAGCCACAACATAATAGATGCATTAACTTCTGGATTAGTGGACAAATACACAGTAGTTGCCAGGAATGTAAGAGAATTCATCATAAAAAAAGAAGGAATAAGCCCGGAAAGAATCATAACAATACCAAACGGGCTTGACTTCAAGAAATACGAAGTAAAAGTCGACAAAAAGAAAAAACTGAAAGAGCTTGGACTAAAGAAAGATTCAAAAATACTGATAAGCGTTGCAAACCTAAGAAAAACAAAAGACTACCCAACATTATTCAAAGCAGTGAAATTAGTTCTAAATCATTATCCGGTTGAATTATTAGTCGTAGGAAAAGGAGAAGCGGAAGAAGAATACAAAAAAATAGCAGAACAACTTGGAATAATGAAACACGTCCACTTCCTCGGATTCAGGAAAGACGAGGTAAAGATTGAATTAGTAAAAATCAGCGACATATGCATACTATCAACATTCTACGAAGGGCAGTCAAATTCGCTGCTTGAATATATGGCAATGGAAAAACCGATAGTGGCAACAGCAATAGAAGAAAACATAGAAGTCATCGATGACGGAAAAGAAGGACTGCTGACAAAGCCGAAAAGCCCTGAGCTAATGGAAAAAGCAATCATAAAACTGCTTGAAGACAAAATGCTGCGGGAAAAACTTGCAAGAAACGCGTACAACAGAGTAAAGAAATACCACGACATCAAAAGAGTGGCGAAACAGACAGAAAAATTATACGAGGAACTATGTGCGGAATAGCAGGATTCAACTGGAAAGATGACAAAAAAATAAAAGAACTCTGCGCGCTGTTCAAGCACAGAGGGCCTGACCAGGAAGGATATTATTCTGACAGCATTGTGAGCATAGGGCACAAAAGACTAAGCATACTTGACTTATCCGAGAAAGGCAGACAGCCGTTGTCAAACGAAGACAAAACAATATTCATAACATACAACGGTGAGATATTCAATTTCGAAGAAATAAAAAAAGAGCTGGCAGAATACAAGTTCAGGACAAAAACAGACACAGAAGTCATCGTGCACGCGTATGAAGAATACGGATTTGACTGCCTGAAAAAGCTAAACGGCCAATTTGCATTCTGCATCTATGACAAAAAGAAACAACTATTATTCCTGGCAAGAGACAGGATAGGAATACTGCCATTATACTATTATTTTGACGGAGAGAAGTTTGTCTTTAGCTCAGAACTAAAGGCAATAATGCAGTCAGGAATAAAAAAAGAAATAGACAATGATGCACTGAATTACTACATCGCATACCGATATACGCCAAGAAAACAAAGCATACTCAAAAACACATACAAGCTTGAGCCAGGACATTACTTGATTTACGATTTAAAGAATAATACAATAAAAGACGAAAAATACTGGGACGTAAAGTTCACAAACGAAATCACAGACGAACAGGAAGCAAAATACCTAATCCAGACACAGCTCGAGAAATCAGTGAAAGACAGGCTAATTGCGGATGTGCCAGTGGGCGCATTCCTCTCAGGAGGAATAGACTCGTCAGCAGTTGTTGCAATGATATCAAAATACAAGAAGAATCTGAACACGTTCTCAATAAAGTTTGATTATGCTGACTTTGACGAAAGCAAATACGCAAGAATAGTGGCAGAAAAATTCGGAACAAAACACCACGTAATAGAATTCACGGCAAAAGACGTGAAAGATCTCATTCCAAAACTTGCTTATCATTACGACGAACCATTCGGCGACCCATCAATGATACCAACATACTTAGTTTCCAAAGTTGCACGACAGCACGTAACGGTATCTCTTTCAGGAGACGGAGGAGACGAGCTGTTTGGAGGATACAAAGCATACAAGGATTACAAAATACTTCAAGTGCAGAAATATTATCCGAAATTCGTAAACAAGATTGCACACTCAATTCTAAAATGGCTGCCGTTCTCATTTCTGGAAAAGCCAAAAGCGTTCTTTGAAATAGGAACACTGCCTGAAAAGCACAAATATGCAAGACTGATGAGCAGCCTAAGCGCAGAAGAATTCAGGCAGATAACAGGAACAGAGCCTGAACAGGTTTACAAGGAATATGAGCAGTACGCAACTGACAATTACCTGAATACTGCAATGAATTCTGACCTGCACCTCTATTTGCCTGACGACATCCTGACAAAAGTGGACAGGGCATCACTGGCAAACAGCCTTGAATCAAGACCGCCACTGCTCGACCACGAAATGATAGAGCTCGCGTGCAAGATAACTCCAGGACTAAAACAAGGAAAATACATATTCAAAAAAGCACTCGAAGGCGTTCTTCCGGATGAAATATTGCACAGAAAAAAAATGGGATTTGGAGTGCCGCTGAAATACTACCTGAAAAATGAGCTAAGACCGCTGGTTTACAAATACGTCTTCAAGTTTGACAAGCACAATCACTTCAGAAAAGAATACCTGGAACAGCTTGAAAAACTATTCAACAGGAATAAAGACTGCTCAAAAACAATCTGGGCAATAATGATGTTCAACATATGGTGGGAAAAATGGATGTAAGCTTGTACGAAACAGAGTACAAGAAGAAAAAGCACTTCAGCTTTGGGAAAAACTGGCAGAGCTTCCTCAAAACGCTCAATGAAGAAAGAATAAAAGAGGCAAAAAAGTCACTAACAGAATTTTTAGGCAGGATAAAAGGCAAAACATTCATAGACGTAGGATGCGGAAGCGGATTATTCTCACTCGCAGCACACCAACTGGGAGCAAGAGTTGTAAGCGTAGATGTTGACGATTATTCATTGCAGTGCGCACAATATCTCAAAGACAAATACGGAGATAAAAACTGGACAATAAGAAAAGGCTCTGCGCTTGATGAAGAATTTATCAAATCACTCGGAAAATACGACATAGCGTACAGCTGGGGAGTACTGCACCACACCGGCAGCATGTGGAAAGCAATCAAAACAGTCTCCCAACTTGCCAAACCAAAAGGGCTGTTTTACACAGCAATATACAACAATAACACCAAATACAAACTGGAAGGAACATCAAAACTATGGAAAACCGTCAAGAAAATCTACAACAATACAAATTTCCTGTTCAAAAAAATAATGTACTTCACTTACCTGAGCTATCTCCTGCTCGGAATAAC
>DATDPK010000041.1:0-3400 GCA_035292785.1 Candidatus Nanoarchaeia archaeon | reverse complement strand
TAATTTGACAAGAAACATGCTATACAGATTATACGATAATAATCTAGTGAGTTTCACACGAAAAAAAGACAAGAAAAAAGGATGGTACATATACTATTGGACATTCAACCAGAAAAGAATCAAAGATATTGTAAAAGATTTGAGAAAGAAGAAACTGGAAAGACTGGAAGAAAGGCTGGCAAGAGAAAAAACAACACAGTTCTATGCCTGCAAAAACAACTGCATAAGACTGGATTTCGAACAATGCCACGATTTCAGCTTCAAATGCCCTGAATGCGGCGAATTGTTAAACATGGAAGACAATACACAGAAAATAAGGGAGCTGGAACAGGAAATTATGCGCATTAAGAAAGAATTACTGCTTAACAAGTCCTGAGAAACGCTTGGAAACCTCGCTGACAAAAAGCGCGTGAGGAAATACACCTAATTCAGATACAACTTTCTGGGCAGGAATGGAGTCGAGCCTTGCAGGAGATATAGAAGACCACTGCAAAGCACTGCAGACTGCCAAAACATCATTATTAAGCCATTCACTGGTTTCTTCAGGAGAAACAAAAATACCTTCTTTTGAAAAACCAGCCGGCTCGCCTATGAAAATATCTGGCGAGGCCTTGCCTTCAAACAGAACACCTGCTTTGATTAATGACGGAATAATTTCCTTATTGCCGATGGCTATAACGCGAGCGTTCTTTTCCTTTGCCACAATAGGCAGAAGTTTTGACAAGAGCTTTTTGGGAAAAAGAGCGCAAATAATGCCGCCTTTAGGAATAATGCTTGAGAGATGATACTCCAAAGCATACTCTGAACGAACCAAATGCCTGGAGAAATTGTTTTCCAGTCTTTCGTGCAAAAAAGAAGACATACTATCGGCGCTTTTTCACAGAGCGCTCAATCCTTACTTCTTCCTCAAGCACTTTGTGAACAACCCTGTCAATGTGCTCTTCAATGCGGGCGACCCTGCGCTCCATCAATACAAGAACACGCATACAATAAACAATACCGAATAATACACCTACAATGACTGCAAGAACAATCCTGACTAAGACTTCTTCTGCCATATGTTCACCTCTTTTAACTAAAAGTTATTTATAAGTGAGAAGTATAAAAAGGTTTGGGTGATTATTTCTTGTCCCAGACAATGTTGAATATGTTCTCAAATGACTTTGCGAACGGTTCTGCGCTTACCCAGACACCGAAATCGTAGTTTGGATGAGTGCTTGTGTCGTCAAGAACCATAAAAGTAACCTGCTTGCCGTCAACAACACAGAAACGAGCTGGAACAGTTGGAACGTGCTTAACCTGAGCAACATTGCTCAAATTCTTTAAAGGCTGAGCATTCTTAGGCTGAGGAGAGACTATGCGGATTCGCACGCCTCGTTCTTTTGCCTTCTGGAATGCGTTCTTCAAAACTTCTGCCTTGCGAACAAGACCGGAATCAGTAGTCATAATGCAGACAGATTTTTCTGCGTTTTTAATTGCGCTTAAAATATGATTATACAAATTGGTTCTTCCGCGAACAGCGCCTGTAAGATCTCCAGGCTCGACAAGCTCAATGCCTGATTTATGCAATAAGTTAAGCTCTGACAAGACTTCACTTTCTTTCAGACTTTCTATAATCTTTTCCTGACGTTCAGCATCTTCAGAAATTGATTTTTTAACGCGCTCAAGAACTTCTGCAGGAGGAACAGCGATGTATTTTATTGGCTTGCCCAACTTCATTATAACAAAACCCTTTCGCTCAAGGCTTTCAAGAACATCGTAGCTTCTGCTTCGAGGGACGTTCGCTATGTCAGAAAGCTCACCAGCAGTTGCAACACCGCGTGACAATAAGGCTGTCCAAAGCTTGGCTTCATAGCTGTTCAAACCAAAATCCTTCAGTTTATTCAAAAAGTCCTTCTGAACTATCATGCTTTCCCCCAGGTAAACATATCGTTTTGTTACTCTTTGGTAGGGATAACCCCTATATAAATGTTTCTCTTATTTGCTATTGTAGAGTGGCAACAGTATTGGATTCATATATGATTTGTATATGAATATTTGGTTTATAAAATGTTAAGAGGGGGTGACCCGTTGATTTCGCCTGGAGAATTGAAAGGGTGGTGCGGTGGTGTTTATTGTTTATTAGTTTATTTTTATATATAGAAAATAAATAAAGAAGAAAAATGTGAAAGAACAACGAATAGTAAAAATAATACAAAACAACAATACAAACAACAACAAGTCCAAATGTTCCAAAGGAAATGAGGGGGTGTGGCCACTACAAAAGTTTAAATATTGGGTGCAATTCAAATTTCCACATGAAGGAAAAGGGGTTGGGTGATTTTTTTGAGCAGTACTTGAAAAACCCTGCTATATTCAAGAATAAAATAGTACTACAGTCTAACTACACACCAGACCACATATTTCACAGAGATGAACAAATCAAAGTAATAGCGAACATTCTTGCGCCGGCACTAAGAGGAGAAAAACCATCCAATGTTTTTGTTTACGGCAAAACAGGAACAGGCAAAACCCTGACTGCAAAATACACCACCCAACAACTGCTGACAATAGCGCAAAAGAAAAAAATACCAATAAAAATAATATACCTCAATTGCAAACTGAAAAAACTGGCTGATACAGAATACAGGCTAATAGCACAATTGTTAAGAGATTACGGAAAAGAAATACCACCAACAGGGCTCCCAACAGATGAAGTTTACCACATGTTCTTCAACACAATTGACAAGGAGAAGCACAACCTCATACTTGTATTAGATGAGATAGACCAGCTTATCGGAAAAGCAGGAGACGAACTCTTATACAATTTAACACGCATTAATGCAGAACTCAAAAACACACAAATAACTTTGGTTGGAATATCAAACGACCTTGTTTTCACAGACACCTTAGACCCACGCGTAAAAAGCTCACTGAGCGAAGAAGAAATAATCTTCCCACCATACAACGCACTGCAAATCCAAGAAATACTCAAACAAAGAGCATCACTCGCATTCAACCCAGAAGCACTACAGGAAGGAATGATAGAAAAATGTGCAGCATACGCGGCAAGAGAACACGGAGACGCAAGAAGAGCACTTGAACTTTTACGAGTTGCCGCTGAAATCGCAGAACGACAAAACGAAACAAAAGTCTCAATAGCACATCTCGACCAAGCAGAAGACAAAATAGAACGCGACAGGGTGCTTGACATTGTTGCCACACAGCCAAAACAATACCAGCTCACACTATATTCAATACTCGCTGCCTGTGCGCAAAAAACAGGAGTTTACACAGGCGAAATCTATTCCTTATATGAACAAAACTGCCAGCAAACAGGGCTCAGACCACTCACACAAAGACGAATCAGCGACGTGATTGCAGAACTCGACATGCTCGGCATAATCAATGCCAAAGTCAT
>DATDPK010000040.1:0-7996 GCA_035292785.1 Candidatus Nanoarchaeia archaeon | reverse complement strand
ATCGTGAATGTCGCGGGCGCTGTGGAACTGAGGCATAAACAAGGAATCCATATTCCAAAAATCAGTCTCCACCAAAGGACCAGACATCTCCTCGAAGCCGAGACTGATAAACTTTTGACGAGCCCAATCCAGAAAAACACTATAAGGCTGCTTCTTGCCTCCTGAAATTTTGGAAACATCAAACTTGACATCGTAACGGCGGAAAGACTTTCCCTTCCACTCGCCTGACTGCAACAATTGAGGAGTAATCGCGTCAACAACATTCTTGTCGCGCACGCCGGCTGCCAACAGTTTTTTACCAATGTCGGTCAGAACAGCACGCTTAATTTTCTGCACGTCAACCTTAACAATCTGCTTGCGCCGTCTTAACTGGGCAAGAGCCTGCTTTTCCTCAGCAGACAAGGAAGAAACTTCACAAGGAAAGTGCTTTTTCAAAAAACGCTCTTCCAACAGCTCTGAATTCAGGAAACGCTTGCCCTGGTCAGTAATCTTCACTTTCAACTCTTTCTCCTTAAGAATAATAATTGCAGATTTTTGGCGCAATAAACCCACACAGATGTTGACTTCCTCTGAGCTCAAATTTGTCTTCGCAGAAAGCTTGTTCAAAGGAATTCCAGCATCCTTGATTGACTCAAGAAAACGGCGCTCAGGCAAGCCTTCCTTCAAATAAATCTGGCCGTTCTTATCGAGAAGAACAATCTCCTTAGGCTCTGTTGAAACAGTAATTGCGCCTTTTTTTTCCAGCCACTGCAATGCGCGCATAACTTCAACTTCCTTAAGACCGGAAGCAGAAGATAGGTCTGACAAGTACTGGTACTCCGCGAGCACTGGCAATACGCTGCGCTCATACGGGTGAAGACCTTGAGCAAGTTTTTTGATGTCCATAAAAAGAAAAAAGAATTATTTAGACGGGGCAGAAGCCATGCTCTTCCAAGCCAGGTTAAACATTCCCTCAAGAGCACTGGCAAAGAAAGGCGTGTTAACCCAAATACCAACGTCGTATGTTGGGTGAACTTCCTGATCATCCATAATCATGAATATCAGTTCCTTTCCGTCAACAATGCAAAAACGGGCCTTGCTATCAGCGTGCTTGACCTCAGCAACCTTGCTGACTTCGCGCACTGCATCCTTGGTTTCCTTTGTCAATGGGGCAGCGATTCTTATTTTCACTCCCTTTTTCTTCAACTTCTCAAAAACAGGCTTCAAACCTTCAACCTTGCGCATCAAACCCTGAGGAGTTGTCATTATTGTAACGCTCTTCTGGGCGTTTCTAATTGTCAATTCCAAATGGGAATAAAGGTTGTGCCTTCCACGCAAACTGCCTGAAAGCTCTGTCGGTTCGACAAGGTCAATACCCTGAGTGTGCAAGACATTAAGCTCGCCAAGAACATCAGTGGTTTTCAGCTCTTCCAAGCGCTTAATACGCTCTTCAGAATCTTCCTTCAAGTTTTTCTTCACGCGTTCGAGCACTTCTGTAGGAGGAACAGCGATGTACTTGATTGGCTTGCCCAGCTTCATTATAACAAAACCCTTTCTCTCGAGGCTTTCGAGAACGTCATAGCTTCTGCTACGCGGGACATTTGCAATGTCAGAAAGCTCACCAGCAGTTGCAACACCACGTGACAACAAAGCAGCCCAGATTTTCACTTCATACAAATTCAGCGCGAAATAACGCCTTAATTTGCTTAAAAATTCCTCTTTAACTATCATCCTACCTCCCCCCTTTTTTGTCGTAACACTTTTTTGTTATTCCCCTGAGGTAAAACGAGCGGGTATTAAAACTTTTTGGTTACTATTTAAAGCAGGTTACTAAGCTTCATCACTCGAACGCAATACCACAAGCTATCACTTCGGCAGGGGGATTGCCACTCCGAAGTTGAGAAACTGTAGAGACAGGAGATATTTAAGTTTTTATTGTGTAAAACATCGCTGTTGTCATTCGTATGATAGCTTATATCTTAACAAAGCAGCTATTCCGCCAATGCCATCGAGTTTTTTTCCGCCAACGTGCTCTGAAGAAATAAGAACAACATCGCCCTTCTGCTTGTCAACACTGCGCATTATTGCATCAAGACGTGCGAAAGTGTTTTGCTGACGCATTTTTTGAATAAGAGTATCAGTAACAAGCAATTTTGCAACAGCGCCAGCCAAAGAAGCCTCTTCGACTGCCTTCAAGCCATAAACAACAGCGCCCTTCTTGGCAATCCCAGACATAACCTCTTCCACGAGAACAAGCTCTTTTGAAGTACGTTCCTGACGCAAAGCAGAGCGCACCTCGTCACGCTTCAAAACTTCATCAAAAGCAGACTCGTCAACAGAAGAACAGGTTGCCTGAACGATTTTCTTTTTTAATGCATCATTTTTCAAGACTTTGAACAAATCCTCCTTCCAAAAAGCAGGACTGGCAAGAATAATGAAGTCAAGCTTGAAACGGGCATCGTATTCTTCTAATTGCTTAATGATTTGCTCATAAAAACCGCCCTTTGCCTTTTGAGCAACACGCTTGCGCTCGACTTCTCCCCTAAGCTGGGCGAGAATTTCAACACCAGAACGCTTCATCAAAGCAAAAAAAGCCTCCTCCCTGTCAAAAATGCAAATTATAATTTTAGGAAGCTTTGACTCAGCAGCTTCTTCCAAACGGTCCAACTGATAACTGTACCATTTAGGCTTGATGATTGAGATTCTTATTCCTGGCTCTATTGAGAAAGTATGATAGCTGCCGTGCGGAACATCTTCGGGGCCTTCCAAGATTTTACCGCCAGCGCGCAAAGCATTGGTAGTTTTAGAAAATTCGACCTTTTCAATTTGAAGTGCGATAAACACCATACGCTTCTCAGCAGAAGCCTCTTCAGTAGGCTTGATTTTTCTTGGAGTTTTACCTTTTAGAATATCTCCTGGGTCTAAGAACTGGGAAACATACCACACATCATCAGGAGTTTCAATCGAAAGCTTGACCTCTCCCTGCTTCAAGTCCTTCTTCAATATCTTCATGAAAGGAAAGCTAGAATGAGAGTATAAAAGGTTTATCAGTCGTATTCATCATAATTGCGAACTGTGCGCTGCAAGTCAAAATATTGTAGGTCATCAGGCTCAATAATGCCGTATCTTCTGATGCCGATGTCGTTAACCTGCTCCAAATCATCAAAGTCGCGGAAATAAAGCTCATCCCACCTGTCGCTGGGCTTTTGGCGCGCATACTTGTTGTAATCCTTTAACGTCCAACACTCCATATCATTGTAATCATCAACATCATTCTCGTCCAAACCGTCATTTGGGTTCTCGTTGATAATTCTTAACTGGTCCTCATAACGCAGGTTGTCAAAATCACTGCCGATGTTTCTTGCTGTCAAAGGGTCGGTGCTGTCGTAAGGGTCCTCATTAGCGTAATAATTGTAATCATCCAAACTAAAACATTCATATTTATCGAAGTCAGGCTCCACATCATAGCCGTCATAAGGATTGGACAAGGCGTAATCGCGGTTATTCCTGAACTCATTCTCGTTATTGTAAAACTCGTAAGCAAAAACAGAACTAGCCAGCAACAAAAAAAGAAGAAAATACTTCATCAATAAAAGCCAGCGCCATACGGCACGTAAGCAGACCTCCTATCAGGATAATAGTAATCGTCATAACTTCTGTCATAATAATAACTGTTGGAATCACCTGAAGCACGGACACTCTCGCTATATCTTCCAAACTCAAACTCGCGGCTGCGATGGTAAGAATAACGGTCGCTGGAACTGTCGCAATAACTGCCGTAATAATCATAGTCATAAGAACTGCAGTCATCATGACTTCTCTGCGCGCTCTCAGACTCACGATATTTCACGTACTCAAAATCGCGGTCAAAAGAATAACTGTAGCTGGAAGAATCGTAACTAGCAGAAACAGGCAAAGCAAGCAAAACAATGAACAACATTAGACTCTTTCTCATATTAGCACCCCATCACTCCTCAATGATAGTAAATGATATATAAATTTTGTGTTCGAAACGTTTAAATAGTATCCGATATGGGTTTTATTAATAACAAAAAAGGTGAAGGATGACAAGGCGCTCAGCAAAAATACAAACAGGCAGCCCAGCAGCAGCACTCATCGGAATAATAACTCTCATATTCATTTTTTACATACTATTTTTACCTCCTGAAGAAAGAAGAGCGCTACTTGAAGGAGAAAATATTACTGCAGCAGAAGAAGAGGAAAATGTTCTCTTAAGCACAGCAATAGGAAGACTGGCATTTGTATCAAGAAACCAGTTTGACCACCCATTGCCAAACATATACCTCGCTGAAACGAGAAATGCACAAGTACTTGCACAGGAAAATCCGTTCACAATCAAAAAAGGATGGTTCAGCGACGAACGCAAAACAATAGTATTCGGAATAAACGTACAAAATACTGAAAACGTGATATTAAGCCTGCAGGCAACAGAAAGAAGAGGAGTACTGAACATACTGCTCAACGGAGTCAAGATATTTGAAGCACAAGTCCAGTCACAGAATCCGCCGCCGATAACATTGTCAAAAACATTGCTGAGAGATGCAAACACACTCGAATTATACGTAACTGGAGGATTCCTTTCAAGCAAAAGATACTCATTGAGCGATGTGAAAATTGTTGGAGACATAACAGACCCAACAAAACAAATAGCGATAAACACGTTCAGCATATCAGATGCAGAGATAGACAATTTTGAAAACGGATATTTGAACTTCTACCCAATATGCGAACAACAAGAAATAGGACAATTAATCATAGAACTGAATGATAAAATAATCTCATCAGCAGTACCAGCGTGCGAAAGCCTGAACAGACAAGAAATATATGAAGAAGATTTGAGAGATGGAAAGAACACAATAACTTTCAAGATAACAAAAGGAAGCTACAGAATAGAACAAGTAAGAATAAGAACAATGGTGAAGCCGGTCAAGGCATTTGTTGACTTCTTTGACGTCAAAAGCAGCTTATACAACGACGTATTGGACAAAAGCAAAAAAATAATCCTGACAATTGAATTTGTTGACGACGGAAGAGCAAAAAGAGCAGAAACAAACGTCAATGGAAAATTGGATATAATAGACCAAAAAGGTCCCACGTTCACCCGCGACATAAGCGCGGTGGTGCGCGAAGGAAATAACTATCTTGAAATAAGGCCACTCACCGAGCTAGACATAGTAAAGCTCGAGGTCCGAGTGGAATGAACAAAAAAGGACAATTAACACCAGCGCAAGAAGAAGGCGCGATTAAAAAAGCCCTCGGGGACATCTTTGCGCGAAAAGGGCCAACAAGAATTCTGCTGATAATTTTAGTAATAATAGGCGGATTTGTGCTGTATTTTGTGCTAAGCAGGCTTGGACTAAGGCTGCCATTGATACTTCCGATTATCGGCGTGCTGGCACTGACAATAATCAATCCTGACTTATCATCAAAAATAGCATTTTACTGGGGATTGGTGCCTGTGTTTATCGCACTTGCAATGCTGGGTGCAAACCCAATCATCATAAGCGCAGTAATACTGTTCTTTCTTATAGGACTAATTTTCTCAAAAGGCGTAAAAGGATTCATGATAATAGGAATGAATGTCCTTATTTTCTGGATTTTAACGTTCACAGTCCCAACCTGGTTCCAAACTGGAAGCAGAATAGGAGAAGCAATGCAGGCACAAGTGGACATAGCACAACAGACTATCAAAGATATAATGGCAGTGCCTGGAATAGTCACAGAAGAAATAGAAAGAGGGCTGATACTGGCAAAATACGACGCAGAAGCGGGAGTGATTGATGAAAACGCGAAAAGACCGCTGGGAGTATTCCTGCAGAGGAATTTGCAGTTTGAAAGAAATGTTTTTGCGATACCACAACAAGTTGAAATTTTTGCCACACTAAAAGCAGAAACTTTCAAACTGGATGAACCAATCACGGTTGAGATAAACTGCTTTGAAGAAAAAATAATCAGCAAAAAACCAGCAAAGGAAATAAGACCGGCAGCAAAAATAGAACTATTCAACAGAGAACAAACAGAGATAGACTGCATATTTGATTCTACCGCGCTCGGGGTTGGAAAGCACGACCTTGCAATGGAAGCATCATTCAACTTTATCACAAGCGCATACAGAAAAATGTATTTCATGGAACAGGAAAAAATGAGGTCTTACACAGACAGAGACCCGCTTGACGAGTTCAAAATCACAGAAAAAACAACAGAAACAAAAAACACACCAGGACCAATAAGCATTGGACTGAGATTCGGCTCAACAGATGCATCGCTAATAGGAATAAGCAGCCAATTACAGTATGGACCTGCATTAACACTGTCCGTTGTAAACCAATGGAGAGGAGAACTGAAGAACATCAGCGAACTTGTTGTTACAAGCCCGCCTGGAATAACAATAGAAGACATAGACGGGTACACGACAATACAATGCGCAGGATGCGGGCCGCAGGAATGCGTATGCAACGTGCCAAAACCGCTGATGGAAGAATTGTTGAAACAGCAACCAGTAAGAGCAGGTGTACGGGTATTTGTATTGCACACAAAAATAACAGACCAATCAGCGCTGATTGGAAACTCAGACCTGGCAATCAGAAACTTTAAAGTAACAGCAAAATACACATACAAAACAAAAGAAACATTCAACGTAGAGGTAAAAGGAGTTCCACAAATATGAAATCACAAAAAATGAAATTTTTTGGAAACTCGAAAAACCGCGGTTTTTCAAGTAAAATAATCCTAATGTTGATTATTCTTACAGCGTGCCAGCTGGCGCCAACACAAAGACCAATACTGCCGCTGATATACACAGGAACAGAGGCAGTGGAAGCAAGATTTGGACCGGAAACACAAATGCAAGTTTACTCAGGACAGCAGGTAAATGCAGTAGTTGAACTGAACAACAAGGGAGTTTACGACGTGACGAACGGAAAATATGCATTGATATTTGAAGAACAATACGTGCAATTACTGCCAGGAATGCAGAAAACAGGCGCGTTCACACTCGGCGGAAAAACACAATACAACCCAGAAGGGGATTTCACAAGAATACCAATAAGAATGAGAAGCAAAGAACTTCCACCACAAGCAGAAAGCTACCAAACACAAATAATATTCCAATCCTGCTACCCATACAAGACATACGCAAGCGCACAAGTATGCATTGACCCAGATATTGCAAACAGGAATCTGCGAAAAGCGTGCACGGCAATGCCGGTAAGCTTGGGAGGAGGACAGGGAGCGCCGGTGGCAGTAACAAGAATTGAGCCAATAATGGCTCCAGAAGGCAATGACGTAAGGCCGGTATTTGCCATTTATCTGCAAAACCTTGGAAGCGGACAAGTGCTGAGCACAGACGCAATAAGCACTGCATGCGGAGGAGTGGGAGCAATAAAATTCAACAAAGTAAGCGTAAGCGCAAAACTGCAGGATGAAACACTTTTGTGCGCGCCAAACCCGGCAATACTGGAAGCAGGACAAGAAGCAAGAGTAATATGCGAATCACGGCAAAGATATGGAATAACGGCAGGAACATTCACAACAATACTGACAACAGAACTGGACTACGGGTATATGACTGTTGCAAGCAATCCATTGATGATAAGCAGGCTGCATTAACACCACAAAGTATATAAAACAAGACAAATGGAGAAACAAACATGAAAAAGAGCGTCTTGGTGATAATAGGACTACTCATTCTGGCTTCGTGCGCTGCCCAACAACCAGCAGGAAAACCACAGCCACAAGAATTCAGAAGCGGGTCAGAAGGACTAAGACTCGCGTTCGCAACAAATTTGCCTCCACCAACACTCTTTGACACAGAGCCGTTCAATGCGCTGATAGAGATAGAAAACAGGGGAACATACGACGTGGGAGGGCCGGGAGACAAGATATATCTTTCAGGATTTGACCCAACAATAATACAAGGAATTGACGCCTTTGGAAAACAAATACCGCCACTTGAAGGCAGAGGGCCGTTTGTGCCACAAGGAGGATTTGACACGCT
>DATDPK010000039.1:0-10303 GCA_035292785.1 Candidatus Nanoarchaeia archaeon | reverse complement strand
TGCTTCCACTTTCTTTTCCTCAACCACTTTCTTTTTTCGCAGAACAAAATATAAAACCAGCAACAAAACCGCAATCGCCAGAACAACAGGCAACAAATAATTTCCTTCTTTAGGAATATTGACTATCGTCTTGTCCAACTTTAATTCGATATACATCGTCTGATTAGGTTCAATGGTTATAAGTTGAAAGCCAGTACCATCGCGAAATGCGGCATGGATTCTGCAAGGTCCTGGAGGAACATCCTTGATTGAAAACGTGCCAAACTTGTCTGCAGCAAAAGTCTGCTCCAAACAGTCAAGCTTTATCTCGGCAAAACCAACAACATTATCCAAACGGTCGAAAACTATCCCCTTAATAGCTGCATTCTCAGCACTAACAAAAGGAACAAGAAGAAGCAGCAAAAGATATGTTGTGACTTTCATGACTAGAACTTTGCTTATGCAGTTTTTAAACTTTATCTCGTCGTAGTAAAAATGACCGCTATCAATATGAAAAGGCCTTTTATCATCGTGGTCAAGCCGAAAAAATAAAAACCGTGATTTAAGACGACAGATTTAAAAACACACTTATATTCTATAAAATATACTTTCAAGATGGCAATCGCAATATTAAGTTTGGATGAGGGAGTGAAAGAAGCATTAAAACGAATAGGTACATCTACAAACAGGCCGGTAATGGCGGCAATTTACGGCCTGCCAAACAGCGGGAAGACTTTCCTGATAGACAAAATTGCAGAGATGCTTGAGAGAAGCAGAATCACAGTTTCAAGATTTCACGTTACTGCGCGAAGAGCCACTTTTGAGGCCGTTAGAGCTGCTCCACCCGGGCCTTCACAAGTCCATCTTTACCATTGCAGCTGGAACAAGACAAAAAGCAAATACCTCAGACCAGGAGACGATGATCCAAATATGCTTGCAATGCAGGTGCTTGGAAGAAAATTAGACCTGAATATAGGCATTTACAATCCTTCAATTTCAGGCAAAGTAAAAAGTGATTATGCCTTCGTAATTTGCAATCCAGACGCGCAGATTAAGCCACCTCCAGCCTGATTCTAACTTTTTGTAGTCGTGAACTCATCGCCCTTAACGTGAAACAAGCGCTTTTCATCGTGGTCAAGCTGAGAGAATAAAACTTTACCGATAAACATTATGTGATCGCCATATTCTTTCTCTTCCACAACTTCACATTCCAACCAGCCCAAAGCTTCCTTTAATCTAAAACAGTCAACAAGCTTCTCACAAGATTCCTCATTAATGCCAATAGTTTTGCACTTATCCAAATACTCGCCGGATGTTTTCATTGCAGTTTTTACTGTGTCAATCAGAGAAAATGGAATAAAGTTGATAACAAAACAACCGCTGTTGCGGATAATCTGCACTGCCATTAAATTCTTATTAAGAAAAATTGAATACATAGGCGGATGGTCTGAAACAGGGCTATGCCAGTGCAAAGGAACAATATCATCTTTTTCTTCTGATTTACCAACAATTTCAAACTTTCCACGGCAAGTAATCAAAACTGTTTGTCGGGGATTGAAAATCAGCATAGCATACCTATAATTCTTTTATCATTCAACTTCCTAACAATCAAATCAGCTTTTTTTAACTTGGAAGCAGGATAACTGTTAGTAACAGCAATGCACTTCATCCTTGCCCTCTTGGCAGACTCAACACCAGCAACGCTGTCCTCAATAACTATGCATTCGCTTGGCTTAACTTTCAAATGCCTTGCAGCAATCAAATAAGGCAATGGAGAAGGCTTGCGCTTACTGCATTTTTCAAAAGTCACCAAAACATCAAATGCGCCTTTTAATCCAAGAAAATTCAAAGCCCTGCCAACAGTATTACGTCTGCTGGAAGTTACCAAAGCAGTCTTGAAGCCTAACTTTTTTACTTTCAAAACAAAATCACGCCCATATTTGAACTTCTTTGCAGTCTGGTACAATTTATTGTAATGCTTAGTGTGGCTCGCAATCATCTTTTTGCGGTCAAACCTGTACTTTTTTGCGAAGTCTATGCTATAATCAACAGGATTTCTGCCAGTGATGAGCTTTTTATCATCAGCAGATAATTTGATGCCTTGTTCATGCATACTTCTCACAGCAGATTCAGTGTTAATATGCTCAGTTCTGATAAGAACCCCGTCCAAGTCAAACAGAACAGCCTTTATCATTTCTTCTTCAACTTTTCAACAACCTGAGCGCCGACAACACCAACAACAATCAAAACTGCAAATAACAAAGTTGTAACAGCATAAATGTTAACGCCAAGGAAACGCATAACAGGAAGAAGATATGCAGTGCTGATAGGTGCGGAAATAACTTCTATGAGAATAATCAAAGTAGAAGCGTGGGCAGCAACATTCAGCATCTCCTTCCATTTTAACTTGAACCTTGTCAGCTCAAAAATTATGAAAAAGAAAGTGCCCAATACCAAAACTAAAAGGAAATACTTCAGCCAAGACCTGATGTACAACAAAATTGCAACAGCTGGAAGCATAAGAATGATTATTGCGGTCAAAAATCCGCTGACCTCTGCCTTATGTGCAGAAATTTCCTTCAATTGTTCTAGAGGAACGCTCTTGATGCCGAACCAGCGGTACTTAACGGTGCTATTGTCAATAACAAAAATTTCCTGCGTAAGATTATGCTGGGCATTCAAATCCATATAAACAAAAGGCTTGTGCCTTGGAACAGAAATCGGAGAAGACTGGACAACATTTCCGGCAACCTGGAAAACCTGAAACTTGTCAAGCTCATCACGAATAGTGCTCTTCATCAAAAATAATTTTGGAATGTATAACAAGCCCGCAATCAGGAAAGCAATAAGCAAAACCTTACCCATATAGCGCAAACTCTTAGAAAGCTTCTGTTTGCTCAACTCGTGATAACGAGGAGGATAAAACGACCAAATAACCTCTTTTAGGAACTCTGGAATCTGCATTGCTTATTAGCTAATTTTACGGTTATTTAAAGCTTTTTACAGAAAAATATCACATCGTGGGCTTCCTCAACACGCTTTCTTATCTTGAAAAGTTCATTGACAACCTTTTCAATACCTGCAAACCTGGAAGACTTCTTTAAAACAGAAATTACTATGTCTCTTTTAGAGACACGCTTCATTTCTTCCAACCCTTTTCTTGGATTGTCAAAATTATGGACCGCAGTCAAAGAAATAACAATGTCAAAAGAATTGTCTGGGAAAGGCAGACTTTCTGCTTTGCCAACGATTGTCTTGAATTTAGCTGACTTCAACAATTCAGCAGAAGGGTCGATGCCGGTTTTCTTACAGGGGAATAATTCTGTTGCAAGACCAGTGCCGCAGCCAACATCAAGCAAACTGTCATCCGGCGAGATGGCCAAATTCTGCAAAACAATCCTTGCCTTTGCAATCTGCTCTTCACCGTGCAGTTCATCATAACTTTCAGCTATCTGGCCATAATAGTCCATAATGCTTCAAACATTCGCAAGCTTTAAAAAATCTATTGCAATTTTGAATACTATGGCACTAAGGCAACCAGAATCAACGGATGAATGCGTATACTTTACGCGCAGAGCTGTAGACAAAGGACACGTAATGTGCTGGGTGTTCAAGGAAAAATGCCCAAAATGCGGAAAAGCGATGATGGGCAAGCCAAGAGACCCAAAAACAGGAGACGTCAAGATACGAGCAAAAGAATACGTCTGCCCAGAATGCAAGTATACAGTTGAAAAAGGAGAATATGAAGATACATTAACTGCAAACATTGCTTACACCTGCCCCCATTGCTCCAACAAAGGAGAAACACAAATACCATACAAAAGAAAAACATTCGAAGGCGCAAAAGCATTAGTTTTCCTATGCGACAAATGCAAAGGAAAAATACCTATAACAAAGAAAATGAAAAGCGTTAAGGAAAAAGACGAAGTGCCTGATTCAGACGCTTGAAAGCTTTCTAAAAGTTCTTACAAGAAGATAAATTGCAATAAAATTAGCCAATACAAGAATCAAAGTCAAAAAAGAACTTCCAAACCAAGTAACTTGTTCTGGAACATAAGGAGGAATGATTATGATATCGCTTGGAGTTTGGGCTAAGACATTAGTACATAAAATTAAAAGTGAAAAAAATAATTTCTTCATTTCTGCTCGATCACACGAACAACGTGCCTGCAGTCTTCTCTCTGGCCAGCATAGCTTAAGTCAAACTTAAGACTTGCCAAACCTTCAGGCTCGTCAAGAAGCTCTCTTAAAGTTTCTCCACGGCCGACATTAACGTCGCCTGATTTTCCATCAGCATTCAATCGGTAATCGACTTTTTGAATCTCTAATTTGCCGTTTACCCATTGACCTCTGATTCTTACAAGAGCATCTTCGATAGTCTTGCCATCGTGTTTCGGAGATTTACTGGTGTCAAACTGATTGTCGGTCATTGCGCCGTCTATCCAGTTCAATACGCGAGCTGGCAAGGCATATTCAACATCAGTTGCAGTTCCATTTGCCTTAACGCTTGCGTGTGTAATTATTGTACCATCGCTTAAGGTAAACATATCGCCAGGGTTCAACGTACCTGTTGCTTCCCCATTGACTTTATATTCAGCCTGATTTGTAGACTGGCTTGCAGACTGCACAACAACTGTGTAATCCTTTCCAGCAATAGTGTGTTTTACTGTGTTGCTTGAATCCTGCGTTTTGAAAGCACCGGTGACCATAGTCAAGTCAAGGCCAACATTGTCTGTTTTTGCCTTCAAAATGCGATACTGGTCTCCAAGAACGTTCAAATTCTGACCGATAATGTCTGTTAGGTTTCCATTTGAGTCAACATTACTCATAAAACCGCCTTCCATTTCAACTTCAAGATTGAAAATAGGGTCTCCTTTCTTGAAAAACAAAGAATGGCCATTTTGGCCGTACGTAACAGTGCGGGTTTTTGAGTCTTCATTAGAAGCAATAACTTGTCCTGCATTGGCTGCTTGATCTGTAAAATGAAGCCATTGGTTAACGTCAGTATTGCCGAATTTTGAGCCTTTCAAAAGGCTTGGAAAATCATAATCTGCATAATCTGTCAAAGTTTCTCTTTCATCACCAAGTTTTTGGTTTTCATTGACAACAATATCAAGATGATCTGCATAATCGCCTAGTGCAACCACATTATCTGTGCAATGCTTTGGCTGCTGTGCTGTATTTTCCCTTTCTGCACAACCGCTTCCTAGAGCAAGTAATCCTGCCAATCCAAGTTTTCTAATGTTACTAATTGTTTTCATTCTATTACCCCTTTGGCTTTCGCCAATAGGAAAATAGAACGTATTACCTCTATATAAGCCTTTCGTTTTGTTATTACTATTAAGTGACGATATTGTAAAAGACCGCAAAGTTTATATATGTTTAAACATAAACATATGTTTATGGTAGTAAAGACAATAACCATAACAGAAGACGCGTACAAGGCGATAAAAAGCCTGAAGCGCGGAGAGGAGAGCTTTAGCGACTTGTTTCTAAGAGTTGGCAAAAAACAGCTAACAGTCAAAGACATAATGGGAATTCTGAAGCATACGCCCGAGGAATCTGCGGAGTTCAGAAGAAGGGTTCGCGAAGTGCACAAAGGCATAGATGAAAGCATGAAAAAGAGGATTGAAGATGTACGTTCTAGACTCAAACGCTTTAATTGAATTCCTTGAAGATGGGCCCCGCGCATCAAAGGTTTTAAGCGTTGTGGGAGACGAGCCGCTTGTAACCACGAGCATTAGCATGCACGAAGTACTGGCTGGCTCAATGTCTGACAAGAGCCGTTTCATACTGGAAAATATTTTCTCATCAATGCGAGTACTTGAGCACGACGCTCAGGCAGCACGACTAAGCGCAGCTATTGAAAGAGAACAATACAGAATGGGTGCTAAAATTAACGATGCGGACATACTGATTGCGGGCATCTGCAAAGCAAACAATGCAGAACTTGTGACTCTTGACAGTGATTTTACTAAGATTAAGGGATTTAAGTTCAAGTTTGTCAAGTAAAATGGTACACACGGCGCACCCTGGAAAGCCCAAATGCCCTAAATGCAAGTCAGGGCACGTTGATTTGGTAGATGGGAATACGGTGCTGATATGCCTGGACTGCGGGTATGAAGGAGAAATAGTCATTAATAAGTAGTTACAAAGCGCAAAGTTTAAAAAGGTCTGAAATATAGCGCCTATATTATGGTGCGGTTGAGCAAGGATGAGCAGAACTTATGGGATGAAGCCATAAGCCACAAACTGGTTTCTAAAGATGATTTAATGGCAGTAATGCGCATAAAACGGGAAAAAGACCTGCCATTTGACGATGCGCTATATGCGTTCATTCAAACAGAGCGAACAATCCTGCCAGTAGGCCCTACAGATGAAACTATTGCGAGTGTTCCTGGTGGAAATGTTTCTGAGAGCGTAGTTTTGGGAGTTGAACCGAGCGAAGTAGGCAAACCGGCAAGCGAAATCCCGCCAACAATAAGGTCAAAAGCTACAACAAAAACAGGCCTTGACGAAATACTAATTGAATCAAAAACGCCTGCACCAAAACCAGTTCCGGCAAAAGGGCCAAAAGACCCGCTCATTGGAACGCAAGTTGACGATTACAAAATCTTGGCAGTTCTCGGGAAAGGAGGTATGGGTGCTGTTTACCTCGCAATGCAGGACAATCCAGCAAGAAAAGTTGCACTGAAAATTCCACTTTCAAAACATCAGCAGTTTGTCGAACGACTAAAAAGAGAGGCAGTTGCAATGTCGCAACTGTCAGATCCGGGAATCCCGCAAGTATACAAGGCAGGAGTACTCTCTGACGGAAGACCGTACTTTGCAATGGAATTTGTTGAAGGAGAAACCCTTGACCACGTTCTGGACAACGGCGATTTAAGCCTTGAAGGACGACTGGACCTGCTTTTGACAGTATGCAACACACTAAACGAACTTCATAGCAAAGGCTATGTCCACAGAGACTTGAAACCAGCAAACATAATGGTAAAATTAGAAGGCAAAAACGTTAAAAGAGTTTGGGTAATGGACTTAGGACTGGCAAAAACCGCAAAAGAAAAAGATGCGCGGATCAAGGCAGAAATAAACAAGGCAAAAGATCCCAATTTAACAGGCGACAACGCACTTGGAACACCGCAATATGCAGCACCAGAACAATTAGGAATAGATGTTTCAGACAAGCCAATCGACAAAAGAGCAGATATCTATTCTCTCGGAATAATGCTGTACGAGTTTGCAACAGAATTACAGCTGAGAGGCGGCTTTGGCAACGCAATGAACTTATTGTCACACGTAATACAAGAAGGAGACTACAAATCAGCAAGAGAAGCAAACCCTGAAATCAGGAGAGACTTTGATTCAATTCTTAAGAAAGCACTCCAGAAAAATCCAAAAGACAGATACCAAACAGTCGGACAATTAAAGGCAGACGTTCAAGAATACATGCGCAAAGGACTTGTTTCAGCGCACAAATATTCTAAATTCACAAGACTGTGGAGAAATGCAACAAAGCATCCACGAACACTCGCTGCATCAATCGCACTGGCACTGGCAGGAATAACTGCAGGGCCAGCAACATACGGCTTGGTTGCACACGCAAATGCGAAAGCGGCAGAAGCGAACGCGAAAACTGCAGAAGCCAATGCAAAACGAAAACAATCAGAATTAGAAAGACTGCAGGAAAAAGAGAAGAGAACTGATGCACGCGAATTAAAACTTAAAGCAGATCAGGCAGCAACAATAGAACAGAGAATAGCTGCGCTGGAAAATGCGGTAAAAGCAGCGCCAACCTGGAATGAGCCATACTTTTGGCTTGCAGAAGTATTCTATGAAGCAAGGCAGCGAGACAAAGCATTCCCATTATTTGAAAAAGCAAATGAATTGAGCTTGAAAGATACAGGCAAAATTGACGTTATTTCATTGTTCTATGCAGGAATGACTGCAATAGACCAGGAAGACAAGCCAGAACTCGCAAGCAGATACTTTGGCGAGATTATCAAAAATGCTCCTGACAAGAAAGACGCTTATGTTTTGCTGGCTAAAAGCATTAAAGCGTTTAATTCTGGTGAAATAGATGAAGCGATTAAGTTAGCAGAAGAAGCAGCTAATAACAGCAGGATTTCTGAAGCGTTTTACATACTCTCGATGTATCATTCTGCGCCGATAGTATCGAACTTTTTCAATGAAGGATTGAAATTAGAAACGAGAAAAGAATTAAGAGAAAGAGCTGATCCTAAGAAAGCATTAGAATTTATCAGCAAAGCAATCGAAAAGAATGACCGGAGATGGAGATTTTTCTATCATAGAGCACAAATTCACGACCAATTATTTGATGATTTAGAATCGGCTCTGAAAGATGCTGATAAGTCGATGAATATGGGTGTCTCAAATCTTGCAATGTATGTCATCAAGGCAACCGTATTACAAAACAATAGACATTATGAGGAGGCATTACGTGTTTTAGATGAAGCAGAAGCAAAACTTGGCCCTCTTCATCCTGAAAACAGAGGATTGAAAGGCGTAATATTATTCAATCTTGCATCCAAACAAAAAAATCCAGAACAATCTAGAAGTCTATATGAGACTGCAGAAAAAGAATTTGAGTACGCAGTTGAGAATGGGCAAAATAAAGCAGATGATACTTCTTGGCTTGGCTGTACAAGACAACAATTAGGTAAACTTGAAGAAGCATTAGCAAATCACAATAAAGCAATAGAACTTGATCCATTGGAACCGAAATATGTCAGACTACGTGGAGAATGCTACGAAAAAATGGGTAGAACAGAAGAAGCACTTGCTGATTATGCTGCTGCTGTTCAAAAAGGTGATCCACGTGGACTATATGCCAAAGGGCTGTTACTTCCAAAATTAGGCATAGTTGATGAAGCAATAACAACATTGGAAGCTTACATCGCAACAGGCCATAAATTTGATAGAGAAAGAACGATAGCTTATTTGCAGCAGTTGAAAGAATTTAGGGAAAGAAGCAAAAGATAATATTTTCTTGGCTTAACTAATAGGATAAATAATACTGCCGTAAGCGATGCCACCGGTTGTTGAACCTGTTTTGCTACCAATACCTCCACCAACTTGTCCACCCATCGTTGGAATTCCACTAGGCACTCCAACAGTTGGTGCTGGTTCTGGAGGGAAGTAAACAGATTGTCCTGAAGAAACTGTTACGACACCAGGTGGTATCCCGCTTGCTGCAGAGCCTTCGTATGCTTTGCCGTCACCGCCGTACACTTTTGAAGCGCCATATGTTCCTATTCCTGGCTGGTAGCTTGAAGTTGTTGGTTCTGAAGGTGTAGTAGGATAATACGTTGGAACAAGTCTTGGTTCATCTTGACCTACATACATCCAGACGCCATTCGGCAACAAGACATATCCGCCGACAACCTCGCCGGGGTAGCTTATATCAGATGGAATGCTAATGTCGTATGGCCCTGGCTCATAAAATCCTCCAAAACTATCGGAAATGCCTGATGAGATTCCAGTGCTTAATGTATTGATAAATTCTGTAAGCGTGCCAGTTGTTCTAGCGCCAGGTCCTGTTGGCCCGCTTGGAGTACTAGGTGTTGGCTGATCTGTAGTTGGCGTAGGACCGGTTGGAGCTGTTGGTCCGCTTGGTGCAGTCGGTCCTGTTGGTGTGGTGGGACCTGATGGTTTAGTGCCTGTTGGCTGTGTTGTTGGTCCAGTAGGTGCTGTTGGGCCAGTTGGAGCGGTAGGTCCAGACGGCGCTGGCGGTGGGCACGGCTTCCAGGGTGAATCTGTTGTTGGAGCTGTCGGTCCACTTGGTGCAGCAGGTGCTGTTGGTCCTGATGGTGTTGTTGGACCGCTTGGAGTAACAGGTCCTGTTGGTTGTGTTGTTGGACCAGTTGGAGTGGTAGGACCGGTTGGAGCTGTCGGACCGCTTGGTGCTCCTGTTGGCGGACATGGTTTCCACGGCGAATCTGTTGTTGGAGCGGTAGGCGCAGTTGGTGCTGTAGGTCCTGTTGGAGTGGTTGGTCCGGCAGGTGCTGTTGGGCCGGTTGGCTGTGTTGTTGGTCCTGTCGGTGCAGTTGGGCCAGTAGGTGCTGTAGGTCCTGTTGGAGGACAGGGTTTCCAGGGTGAATCTGTTGTTGGAGCAGTAGGACCTGATGGCGCTGTCGGACCTGTTGGTGTTGTTGGACCGCTTGGAGTAACAGGTCCTGTTGGTTGAGTTGTTGGACCAGTAGTTGGTCCAGTTGGGCCTGACGGTCCTGTAGGTGTAGTAGGTCCTGTTGGCGGGCACGGTTTCCACGGCGAATCAGGCGCAGTTGGTGCTGTAGGTCCGCTCGGT
>DATDPK010000038.1:0-19133 GCA_035292785.1 Candidatus Nanoarchaeia archaeon | reverse complement strand
ACTGCTTGCCGTCGCTTGCAATCAGCTCAATCTCGTTTACAGACTTAGGAGCAACGATAACAATCAAATCATCACCATAAACTCCTGCGAGGACGCCGGAGTTGGGCTTAACACTAAAAGCCAAATTATCACCATCAGGGTCAAAAAAAGCTTCGTCAAGACTCAAAGAAAGCTGGTTGTCAACAAGAAAATCCGAAGTTCCAAAATCCCACTTTGGCGGAAGGTTAATGATAAATGCAGAAGTCGGAGTCATATTCATAAAACCGGTAAGAACTCCCAAAGCCAGCAAAATTCCCACCATCATCCAAAATTCCTTCATTTTTTTACCTGATACGGATAACGCATTACTCCGCCGCACTCCAGACACCGGTATACAACCTTGCCTTCATGAAGGCGAACACGGCAGTTCTTTCCAGGAAGCAAAAGCACATCGCAAGATTTGCAAATTCTCCTGCGCCATTCCTTAGGCATCCTAACCCTGTTTCTAAGCCCAACACGCTTTGCGATTGCAACATAGCGCTTGGAACGCTCCGGGTTAAGGTTTGCCTGATCAAGCAATGCGTGAATGCGCTCAACAGCGCTTGGCACCTTTTTTTTCACATACAATTAAAGGCAAGAAAACTATATAAACATTTGCCTTGAACATTAAAGAAATGGGCTGGTTTTCAAGTTTATTATACAAAAAGAAGACTTTTCAAGAAATAAAAGAGTGGACTGCAGAAGAAGAAAGAAAGCAGAATGAAGAAAGGAAAAAGATAGTGGAAACACTTGAACAAGAATTTCCACAACTGCTTCAGAAAGCGCGCGATGCTGTTAATGCCCTTATTCAAGCAGAACTCCTCAATCCCAACATACCTGAAAGGGCAAAACACTACATGAAGGGAAACAGGGCGCATACAGTCAAGCTTACAACACGATTAATTGATGATTTAAAAATTCCAAAAACACAAGAGGATTTCAAAACATTAAGCCAGCAATTTCAGCAGTATGCGCAGAACACGGTGCGCAGTGCAGCAATATTATCTGAATTCTTCGGGCAAGAAGTTAAAGCGATACGAAATGAGCTCGCAGAGATTGAAAAAAGAATACACGACACCAATCAAGGCACTGATATTGCTGAAATTCAATCACAAATTGTGAAAATTGAAAATATAGTGCAAGAAAATGACGCAAAGGAGAAACAGAAAAAAGAATTAAACTCCCAAATATCAGAATTAAAGCAAAAGCAGGAAAACCTGCAGAAACAAAAAGAACAGCACCTGTCAAGCCAGGAATACTCAAAAATAAAAGAAGAGCTTGTTGCTGCAAGCAAAGAAAGACAGCAGGCAGAGCAGGCAATAGCAGACCTGTTCAGGCCACTGACATCCGCCTTCAAAAAATATGCGCATTTGATACACGACAAAACAATGGAATCATACGCGGAAAACCCATTGCAAGCGCTGGTCAATGATTACGAACTCCGCATTTTAAAACACACGCCTGAAATCAAAGAAAAACTCGCAGAATTCAAATTAGAAAAAGAGGAAAAAGCAAAAGAAAGCATACAGCTTATGACAAAAACACATTTGTCAGCGCTTATACACGCTTATGCAAACGCAAAAAAGAAGGAAACAAGCCTGCAAAGAGAAATAACAACACGCCCAATCATACAAGAACTTGAAAAAGCAAACGCTGAACTGAAAGAACTTTCAGGACAGATTGAGAATGCTGAAAAAGAGCTTGGAAAAATAACCTTCTCAAGCGATGAACAAGAACGGCAGAAACTAAACGAGCTGTTAAAGAAACATAAAATGCTTGTCGCTTAAACTTTTCTCATTATCATCAAGAGCAGCTATTCCAGGCAGACTTTTTCCTTCCAAAAACTCCAAAGCAGCACCTCCGCCAGTGCTCACGTGAGTAAACTTTTTACTCAGCTTCTCAACAGCAGAAACAGTCTCCCCACCACCTACAACTGTAACGCCCCTGCACTCAGCCATAGCTTTTGCAATTGACAAAGTCCCCTTTGCAAAACGCTTAACCTCAAACATACCCATAGGACCATTCCAAAAGACAGTCTTTGCATCCCGGATAATATTGGCATAAATCTGCTGAGTAACAGGGCCAATATCCAAGCCCATCATGGATTTAGGAATGCTTCTTGAAGACATAACTTTTCCTTTTGCTTTAGGAGAGAGCGCAACAACAACGTCGATAGGCAAGGCAAGCTTCTTTTTACCTTTCTTAAGCAAAGCTTTTGCCAATGCAACCTTGTCCGCCTCGAATTTGCTTTTGCCAATATTATAACCCAGTGCTTTGTAAAAAGTGAACATCATCGCGCCGCCAATGAGGATTGCGTCAACCCTCTTTAACAAATTCTCAATAACCTTAATTTTATCACTGACCTTAGCACCGCCCATAACAGCAACAAAAGGCCTCTTGGGATTTTTCAGCAAAGATGAAAGAACTTTGACTTCTTTTTCCAGCAAAAATCCCGCATAAGAAGGCAGATATCTTGTAACAGCGTGCACGCTTGCGTGAGCACGATGACAAGTGCCAAAAGCATCATTCACATAAACATCTGCAAATGCAGCAAGCTTCTGCGCAAACAAATCGTCGTCTGCCTCTTCCTCAGGATAAAACCGCAAATTCTCCAGAAGCAAAACATCGCCATCGTGAAGAGTGCGCACCCTGTCCTCAACATCGCTGCCAATGCAGTCCGGCTCGTGATGAACAGGATACTTAAGCATTTTTGACAATGCGTGGGCAATAGGTTCAAGACGTAAATCTTCAACAACTTTACCGTCAGGCCTGCCGAGATGAGAAATCAGGATAACTTTTGCCTTCTTCTTCCTCAAGAAGTCAATAGTGGGCAGTGCAGCACGAATGCGCTTGTCATCAACAACTTTTCCGTTCTTTAACGGGATATTAAAATCAACACGTACCAGAACACGCCTGCCCTTGACATCTGCCTCTTTCAAACTACGCATAAATAGAAAAGCGGCATATTTGTATAAAAAGCTTTTCTCACCAAAAGCTTAAATAATCAAAAAAATGATTGCAAGCTATGCCTTTGGCAACAATAGTGCGCATAATTCTTGGACTGCTATTTGCAATAGCAGCTGCACTAAAACTACCAAACCTGAAAGGATTTTCTATAATTGTCGCATCTTACGGCATACTGCCGCGCAAACTCGTAAAACCAGCAGCATATCTGCAACCATTCGCAGAATTAATTGTGGGAATAATGCTGCTATTGGGCAAGCAGATGTTTTATGCGTCACTTGGAGCGCTACTTTTGATGATAACAGCAGACATTTTCACTATTACAGGACTTATGAAGAAGAAAAGAATGGAGAACTGCGGGTGCTACGGCGCAAACATAAAAATTCCGCTGACCTGGAAAAAGATTGTTGAAAATTTAGTATGGACCGTGCTTTGCTTATACCTTGTAATAAACACTATGTAACCTTATTCTGAGGAACGCCTGCCAAGAAAGCATTAATATTGTCTATAGTTGTGTCAAGAATGCGCATCAAAGCCTCAGTGCTGTTAAAAGCGTTATGAGGAGTAACGATTACGCTTGGATGCTCGATAAGCATGTGCTCCTCAAGCAATGTTTTCAAATCACAGGTCTTTTGGAAAGTCTCGTGCAACAATTCTGCCTCTTCCTTGATGGCGCATTCCTCTTCAAGAACATCCAAACCGCAGCCAGACAAGATGCCTTCTTTCAAGCCGATAAGCAAAGCTTCTGTCTCGATAATTCCGCCCCTTGCAGTGTTAATGAGAACACAGCCCTTCTTTATTTTACGAATATTGTCCTTGTTGATTATGTGATGGGTTTCAGGAGTTTCAGGCAGATGGACGCTGATTACGTCTGATTTTGCCAATAAATCGTCAAATGGTACATAAGTAAAACCACATTCCTTTGCCAAAGACTCGTTAGGAAACTTGTCAAATGCAATAACGCGCATACCAAAAGCCTCTGCAAAATGAGCAACATTCCTGCCAATCCTTCCTGTGCCAAGAATTCCCATAGTTTTGTCTTTCAAATCAAAACCGCGCAGGCCGGTAAGGTCAAAACTTCCCTTTCTCGTCCGCTCAATGCTCGGTATGAGCTTTCTTGAAATTGCCAACAGCAAGGCCATCGCGTGCTCGGCAACAGTATTATCACCATAAGCAGGAACATTGCAGGCGATTACCTTCTTTTTTCTGCACGCCTCGATATCGATATGCTCAAAACCAGTGCTCATAGTCAATGCAAGCTTAAGCTTAGGCATCTTTTTCAGCAAAGCATCATTAATCTTAGAATAAATGAAGAAAGCGATGACATCGGCGTCTTTTGCCTTGTCAGCATTTTTCTCTGTCAGCTGTTCATCGGTAAAAATAATGTCATTGCCTTTCAAATGCTCCTTAATGTAGTCCTTTCTATCGCCAAGGCCAAACTGCTCCAACTCGAAAAAAACAATCTTCGCCATCTTTTTCAACAAAAATGCAACTAAGAAGTATTTAAAAGCTATGGTAGAGTTGGAGAAACATAAGCGTTAATTTCCAGTTCTGCACGGGGACGCTGGGCGTTTCTGGGAAGATGCCTCATATTAACCCTGAGAAATGCATCGTAAGAAGAGCCATTGCTGGCGTCAGTGAGAACCACTCCGCCTGCGAACATATGAAGCAAACCCTCGCGCGGAAGCCCTATGCCGTTCAAAGCATTAGCAACAACACCTACATCAAGTCCATTATTGCCCGCGACAGTGAAAATTCTTTCCAAATCATTAGGGGGAAAATCAGAACCAAAACCAATATCATCCTTTCTGAAGATTTGGTGTTTTCTATAATATTTCAATTCAAACTTCGCAGGGCTTGAACTCCTGTCAAGCGCACTGCCTGTTGCCTCTATACATATTCCATATCCAATAGAATCCCTGCATCCAAAAAATGCGCGTGATGGATCAGGATCGCTGATTCTTGAAAACCTTGACTGCTGTTCTGCACAAGCAACAACCTGCTGAAAAGGCTTGCCCTTCAAAGAATGCTTTCCTATAAAATCAGCAAGGTCAACAAAAGTCTCGTGTACAATGGTAGGTATTGGCGTCATCTTCACTCTCTTTTTGTGTGTAAGAGACAATTTTACTTTTTATATCTTGTGACTGAAATGCGAAATTTGGCACTTGTTTGACATAAATGTGTCAGTTTCGGTACATTTTTATATATGAAATACCTTTAAGGACTGATGGAAAGCATAAACCAAAAAGTCTGGCACGCACTGGAAACAGACCCGGCAATCAAAAAAGACCTGATACGCAGGCTGATAAACACAAGAGCACTGGCAAAATACCTGATACAATCATACGGAATAAACGCCTCACTTGATGCAGTAATAAGCAGCATAAGAAGATTTCCATTAGGGCGCTCTACTGAAAACGAAAAAAGCCTGCAAAACATATTCAGGGACTCAATAATCAGCACAAAAAACAACATAGCCTGCGTAACAATATCACATCCGCCCTCAGAAACATTATCAAGATTGGCAACTATTTCCATTCCAACAATAAGAGTAACAACCGGAACAGATGAAGTAAAAGTAATGGTGGAGAACAAAAACGCGGAAAAAATTGCAAAACTTTTCAAAAATGCAGATGTAAGAAATCATTTAAGCGAAATAAGCGTAACAGTCTCAGAAAGAGCAGTCACAACAAAAGGAGTACTTGCAAGAATTGCAGGAGAACTTGCAGTTGCAAACATAAACATACACGAACTGCTTGTGTGCCCGCCACAATTTCTCATTTACGTCTCACAAGATGACATAGTAAAAGCACACGAAAGAATTCTCGCACTGTCAGGTTAAGTTTTTATAGCAGTGAATGAACTTCTGAATAAAAAGATGGTGAGAGTTGCAATTAATGGATTTGGACGAATAGGAAGACAAATACTACAAGCAGGAATAAACGACCCAGACATAGAATGGATTGCAGTAAATGACTTAACAGACACAAAAACACTTGCGCACCTTCTAAAATACGATTCTGTACACGGAGTTTCTCCGTATTCAATCAATTATGACGAGAAAAACCTGATTGTAAACAGCAAAACAATCAAAGTATTCGCAGAAAAAGACCCGACAAAACTCCCGTGGAAAGACCTGAAGATTGACATTGTTGTCGAAAGCACAGGATTCTTTACTGAAAGAGACGGAGCAATGCAGCACATCAAAGCAGGAGCCAAAAAAGTATTGATATCCTCGCCAGGAAAAAATTCAGACATAACTATAGTTCTTGGAGTGAACGAAAAAGAATACGACAAGAAAAAACACAACATAATCTCAAACGCAAGCTGCACAACAAACTGTTTAGCGCCAATTGTAAAAGTATTAAACGACAATCTTTCAGTCAAAAGAGGATTCATGGTAACAGCACACTCTTACACCGCAGACCAAAGATTGGTGGACGCTCCTCACAAAGACTTACGACGCGCGCGAAGCGCAGCAGTGTCAATAATTCCTACTGTTACTGGCGCTGCAAAGGCGCTCGGTGATGTAATACCTGATGTTAAAGGAAAAATGGACGGGTTTGCGTGGAGAGTCCCAACACCAGACGGAAGCATAGTAAATGTCGTTGTAGAAGTAGAAAAGCCAACAGACATCGAGAAAGTAAACTGGCTGTTCAAGCAAGTCGCACAATACCACATGAAAGGAATACTCGAGTATACTGAAGAGCCGATTGTGAGTCGGGATATCATTCACAACCCGCACAGCTGCATATTTGATGCACTAAGCACAAATGTCCTCGGTGGAACACTCATCTCAGTATCAGGATGGTACGACAATGAGTGGGGATATTCCTGCAGGATGGTTGATGTGATTAAACTATTATAGAAGATAAAGCCGTCTTGAATTAAGGAAAAGCGTCATGCAGCAGATACTCAAATTACCATTTTCAGGGAAATTACGATGTTCGCAAAGCAATTTATCCAAAGGAAGCCATAACATCAAATATCCTAATACAAAATTCGCACTAGATTTTGAAACAGCTAAAAATAAACCATTTTATGTCCTGGCAAGCGCTACAGGTAAAACAAAAGTTTGGAAGCCATGCAAGCATAAAACTGGAAATTGCATGTGCGGTTTGGGTTTTGGCAACCAAATTCGTATATATCACGACCGGTATGTTACTTTCTATGCGCATCTAAGTAAGATTTTTGTCAAGACAGGGCAAAATGTGAAACAAGGAGATAGAATAGGAATAGCGGGAAAAACAGGCTTGGCCGGGACACTACATCTGCATTGGACATTAGCCAAGGAAACAGAAGGCACACAAGAACGTAAAAACTTCAAACCGTTTTGGTCAATCGAGGCTAAAAGAATTGAAGTTATCTCGAGAAAACATGATGTAGTATCTAGTAGATACTTCAAAAAGGGAAGGTATTATATCTCCACAAATGCAAATAAATTTTAGGTCGATTACTAAGTTCTACATTTTCTGATGATTTAAGACACTACTCTTGCCTTAACAATCTTCACTTCTGTCTTGGGCTTATCACCAGGACCAATTGGAGTGCTTCCAATCTTGTCCAAAACTTCCATACCTTCTGTCAATTCACCAAAGATTGCGTGCTTTCCATCAAGCCAAGGCGTTGGCACAAGAGTTATGAAAAATTGACTGCCGCCAGTGTTAGGACCAGCATTAGCCATACTCAAAATGCCTTTCTTATCGTGCTTCAAGCCAGCACCAAACTCATCAGCAATCTTGTAACCAGGACCGCCTGTTCCAGTGCCAGTAGGATCACCGCCCTGAATCATGAAATCTTTTATTACACGATGGAAAATAGTGCCATCATAAAAGCCCTTTTCAACCAAATCCTTAAAATTCTTAACAGTATTAGGCGCCTTGTCATCATACAATTTCAACTTCATAACACCCATATTAGTTTCCAATTCAACAATAGTATTCATATTCCCCTCCAATTTTCCAACTTCCTCAACTACTTCTTCAGTCTCAGTAATACCGGCTTCGGTCTTTTCTGCGCTCTCCTGCATTTCGCCAACTTCAACAATCTCAGTTTCAAGACTTTCAGAATCCTTTTCAGTTTCTGTCTGCACCTGCTGAGCGCAGGCAACCAAAACCAACAAAATCAATGCAAAATATTTCATTTTAATTCCTCCTTCATAACTTTAGCTACAAAAAAACCCTCAGTATCATTATCCTGAGGCCATAAACGCAAACAATAACTAACATCAGGATGATAAATCTTGCCATCAAACTCCAAAACAGGCTTAGTCCTGTTAATTTTAAGGTCTATATCACACATTTTCGCATCCTTTGCATTCTCCAACAAGTGACTTATAACGCCTTCGTTTTCTTCAGGCTCCAAAGAACAAGTGCTATAAACAAGAGTTCCGCCAGGCTTCAAAATCTTCCAAGCGGTCATTATCAATTCTTTCTGAATTCGTGAAAGACGCCTGACCATATCAGGATTCCACATCAAAATAGTCTTCGGAGACTTCCTGATAGTTCCAGTGCCGGAACAAGGGGCATCAAGCAAAATCTTGTCAAACACGATTCCAGCATTAGCAAACTGCTGGCCCTGCATCATAGTCGTAATATGATTATAACTTCCAACACGCTGCAAATTAATCCCCAAAGCAGCCAACCTATCTCCCTTAACATCGTTAGCAACAATCAAGCCATTGTTCTCCATATACTGCGCAATCTGGGAAGACTTGCTGCCAGGCGAGGCAGCCATATCAAGCACGATTTCACCAGGCTTCGGGTCAAGAACAACAGGAGGAATCATACTCGCAGCCTCCTGAACGTAATAATAACCCAAAGCGTGCTCAACAGTATTGCCAACATCCAACCTGCCTGCCTTGTGACTAATGAAAAAGCCCTCCTTACACCAAGGCACAGGCTCCAAAATCCAATCCTTTAATCTTTTAGTGCAATCATCAACTTCAATTTTCAGAGTGTTAATGCGAATTGACTTTCTGAGAAAAGAAAGCGAATATTTCTTGAAAGTATCCCAGTCGGTCAGCTTGCTATATCTTTCTATGAATTTTTCTTTGAAAACGTACTTACTTGCGTCTGGGAATGGCTTTAATGTCATAGCAACTTACTCACGTACGGACCATCTTTGCTGTAGCCCAGTTTATAATAATATTCCCTGACACCAACACCACTGATGACCAACATTTTCCTGCAGGAAAACTCCTCTTTAGCAATACGCTCTGCCTCTGCCATTAATTTCTTGCCCAAACCTTTGTGCTGTACTTCACCATCCTCGCCCAAAGGAACAGACTGGCCATAAACGTGCAACTCCCTAATTCCAGCACTATTTTTTGGAACTTCAGAACGATGACTTTCGGGAATAACGCGCAAACGGCAAAAGCCCAAAAGCAAATCGTTCTTCGTGTCTTCAAATGACAAAAATATTTCTTTTCCGCCAGAAGCTCCGTAATCCTCGCGCAGCAATTTGACAGCAGACCAGTCAACCTGCCTTTCACGGGGCTCACGGCAGCGAATACATTTGCATTTGATGCCCTTTTCCTTTAATTTCTTCTCAACCAACTGGCGCATATTAGTCAAATTAGGGCCAGCATCAATAACAGTAGAAGGAATATCGCGCTGAACGCGCATAATCCTGCACCATTTGGGAACAAACTTTTTTGCCTCAACAATAATATCAGCCGCGTCCTCAGGAGACAAAGGAACATATTTTCCAGCTTTCCACAAGCCATACAAGCCAGTGCCCTTCAAAACAGTTGTCGGATAAATCTTGATAGCATCAGGCATATAATCAGGATTTGAGAACAATTCCTCGTAATCCTCCAAATCCATCTCTTTAGTCATACCAGGCAAGCCCGGCATCATATGATAACCAACTTTCAACAAACTATTACGCATTAATTTTGTAGCTTTAACTGCGTCTTTCAAATCGTGACCGCGATGAGTCAACTTCATAACATCATCGCGCAAACACTGCACACCCATCTCAACCCTTGTTGTACCTAACTTCAACATCTGGTCGATATGTTCTTCAAAACACCAATCAGGCTTTGTCTCAATACACAAAGCAACACACCTGATTTTTGCATTCTCATTGCGCAACTGCTCAACTTCCAAAGTGCTTGAGCCTTTCAACTGCAATTCCTTTTCGTGAATATGCTTAGTCCTCTCAGGACTGCCAATCTTGCCAGGAAGCTCAAAAAACTGCAGAAATCCAGCAAGGTCAATACCTTCCTTGTAAAACTTTTCACCAAAATCATTCATCGCCTTCAAGGCAAACGTGATAAAACCTTCCTGATACTCAACAGGCAACGCAGGAAAAGTGCCTCCCTGCACAATAACCTCTGTCTTCTCAGGCAAATGACCAGTAGCAACAAACTGCTCAAGCCTGTTGAAAACAATCAGATAAGAGTCAAAGAAGTTCCTGATGCCGCGCATAGTACTCGGCTCTCTGCCTGTATAACTCTGCGGAACATCGCCAAAAACAGAATTAGGGCCCCCAGGACAATACACGCATTTTCCGTGAGGGCAGGCAAAAGGAGCAGTCATCAAGGCAAGCGGAGAAACACCAGACATAGTCCGCACAGGCTTAGTCTTCAACTTGGCGCCAGTACGCAAAAACACGTCCACATCAGTAGGAATGCTTTGAAGATTGTACTTCTTTGAAAGCCTGACCTTCAACCTGGCAAGATCATCTTTAGGCAAGCCCTTTTCCACTGCCTGCACAACTTCCTGATAAAAACCCTCCATAGCCGAGAAAACACTTTCAACGCTTTATAAAGCTTATTCTGCGACGGTAAAGCGCAGCTCTGTAAGGGCCAAAGAAGCGCCAGGCTCAACGATAATGTCCAAAAATGCCTGACTGCCAAAATCAACACTCAACAAGCAAGTATTAACGCACTCGTTCTGAAAACCGCCGGTTGTTGTGCGATAATCGTCAGAAATTGTTTCAATGGTTTCCAACTTCTCGCCAGGCAGTACAAGAACATTCTGCACAGCCAAACCAGTAATGTGCTCCATAGCAGAACGCTTCTTCTCCTTATTAGAGTAAACCAGCAAGCGAGCACTGCCGTCAGACAGATAAACATTAACAAGCCCGCTTCCAGAAACAAAACCGCTCAAAGACAAAGAATTCAAGCCCAAAGATTGGCCGGTAGAACTCTTGAGAATATAGCGCTGGCTCTCTGAAACTTCAATATCAAGACCCTGTGAATAAGCCGCTGTAGGTACAAATCCAGTAATGGTTGGCTTGCCCAAGGCAAGAACGGCAATCATAACGCCGAACACAAGCACTCCGAGCAACAACCTTTGAGACTCCATTTGCTAATTCAATTGCTTTCAAGCTCTTTATAAATCTTTTCGATTTCTTCCCGCTCATCATTCCCGCCAAGCTTTTCAAGGCGTGTCAAGACCTGAGACCACTCCTGCTTGACAAGAACATCAGCATTAACCTTCTCCCCTGACTTCTCAGCCTTCTTGATTCTTGACTTGACTTTCTCAAGCACTTCCTCAAAACGCGCCTTAAGCTTAACAGAAACAACAGTATTCTTGCCAATCCGCTGCAAGAAATTATTCATACGCTCGCGCAAAGGCACAGGTGGCTCGAGCTTAACCCCCAAATCGCCAGTCTCCTTCCATCTCTGAACAGCATTGTTCAAACTTTCAAGCGCCTCGTGATGCTCAGTATTCTGCGGAAGCTCTTCTTCAATGGGATCTTCAACCTGCTCAACTTCAGCTTCCTGCTCAATCTTCTCAGACCGCTCTTCATAAAACTTTTCTGAACTCTCAACCTTCTCCTCAACTTTCTCTTCAGGAACCTCTATCTTTTCCTCTTCGATTTGGGGCGGAGCAGCAACAATATCCTTGAAAAAAGAAGACACCTTGTGCGTAAACAAGGAAAACCTTGAAGGCTCATGCTTTTTATGATGTTCTTCGTGCTTATGGTGCACTTCGTGCTTGTGCTTTACCTTTTTTTGTCCCATTTTTCCTCAGATTCCTCATCCCATTTGTGGGCCTCTTTTTCGTTCTTTTGAGAAATTAACAACTCAAACGCGCCAACAATGAAAATGAACAAAACACCAACGGCAGCCAAAATGCTTGAAATTCTCTGCGTTGCCATAGAAATCCTGCCTGTTGGAGAAAAAACAGACAAGCCAAAAACACCCACCAATAATATTAATGAAACAGCAAGAGAGACTGTCAAATATTTTCTCAAAATTTCGTGCCTGCAGCAATGCGACAATGAATGAGAACCAATAATCACTATCAATAAAAGTATTCCAGGCAGGATAAAAGAATGATTGGGCTCTGAATAAACCGCAACCTGCTTAATGCTGTATCCAGTAGGGCTCTTAAACTCAGGATTAAGCAATACAAAAGATACCAGCAAAACAACAAGCAACAATATCCCGCTAATCTTCAAATCACGCATTTTAATGCCGCACAATAACATTTATCAAATCAAAAAACAAATTATTTCTCTCAGGACAGACAGCATTGCAGGCAACAATCTCGGACCATATCTTTGCAGCATTCCTGCTGTCAAGCTCATTAACCTGCTCATCAGCAGTGCTCATAGCCTTTGAAAACTCAATCACCTGCTCAGGGTCGCCCCAATACTTGTTTGTAGCTATAAGATTGATAAGCAAAGCGCTCTGCGGAATTTTATTCTCATATACGGCAACAGTAACAAGAATCATATCAAAATACGCCTCATCAGGGCAAGAGGTCGCCAAACAAGAGGTCATCCTGTTCCATTGCTCTGAAACATCCTCGTTCTCAGCCTGCTGGACCAAGTCATCCAACTCTGTGATAAGCTGGGCTTTCCTAACAGGGTCCTCTGCATTCCTTAAATCAATAGTATCTGAGATAATAGGATTAATTGGGGCATTGCTTCCAAGTATCTTGAACCCAAGAACAACAGCAGAGAGGAAGACAACAATTCCAAGAACACTCAGAAGTATACTGCCAATCCCTCTTGCGACTGTCATGCTGACATTAAACTTCAAACTGTATTAAAACATTTCGGTCAAGCAACAAAAGGAGTAACATACGCCTCAATTGCGGCAGCAAGAACCAAAAGAGCGCTAGCAAGAGACAAAAGAATGAAAACATCCAGAAAAAGCTGTTTTGACCAAACCTTTCTGATAATTGCGTGGAAAAGAATGCCTCCAGCAACACCTCCGATGAGGTAAGCAATTATTTCAGGAACACCGTGAATAAAATACTTGGAAAAACTTGAAGCAACAGCAACTGCGTGACCGCTGCCAACAGCCACTTTTTGACTAATGACGTTTCCAATCGCGACAGACATCACGCTGGCATTCCAGGCCAGAATCAAAATACCCCCTGTGCCAAATAAAATGGAAAGAATAGTGGTGAAGAACAAAACACGGAAATTGTTTTTCAAAACAGCAACAATAAATTCATTCATAGCAAAACCGCCGGTTGGGGATGTAACTGTAGCAATCGTATCGGTCTGAGCACTGAACGCCTTTGCAGAACTTGCTTCAGGCAAAAACAAAAATGAAATTGTAAAACCAGCAACAAAGCCCAAAAACAAAAAGGTGAAAACCAAGATAGCCTTCTTATGTTCGATTAATAAACTTCTTTCACCGCGCAAAAAAGTATCCTTCTTTGCTTCCAAGCTGATAATATGGTATACTATAGGAGCTGAAGCAGCAACAGTCATACCAATAAGAATAATGCTCGCATGGGCAGGAAACAGCCACAAACTCAGAAAAACACTCAAAGCAGCATACACAAGACCAACAAAGAACAACTCGAGCGGATGACCCTCAGCCTCCTTTGGGTTCACAAGCACACGCAAATTCATACAACAAGTAAAGAATAACTGTTATTTAAATGATTAGTATTACTTCTTTGCTTCTGCAGCAGGCTTTCCACCAGCCGCTGGAGCTGCACCAGGAGCAGCGGCTGCGCCCTCGACTGGCAACAGTTCTTCAATAATAACAGTTGGAACCTTGGCTTCGATAAGTTTTGCCTTGATTGAACCACGAGGCTGGCCTGCCATACTTTCAATAATCTGCTTTGCAGTTGCCATAAACTCAGCCTTCCTCTTCTCAATTTCAGCAGCAAGCTTGTTCTTCTTCTCTTCAAGCTCTTTGAGCTCTTCAGCAGACAATTCAGTCTTCTCTGCCTTGATTTCTTCAGCAAACATACCGTTGTTAATATCGGCAATAGTTTCAACAGCACGCTTGCCCTCAATCATAACACCCATACTGTTGCAAGTGCCGGCAACTTCCTTGACCATAGCAAACATATCAATGCCAGACAAGCCATCGCCCTTCATCTTCGCAACCTTGATAACCTGCTCTATTTTCAAATCAGCAACCAAATCAGCCAAAGGATTGCCAGATCCCTTCTCGATATGGGCCTCCTGCTTGATTAATGCGCTGACAGGAGGAGTACCAACTGTAATTGTGATATTTTTTTGCTCGTCAACAATAATCTTAACCGGAACCTGAACACCCTTGAAATCAGCAGTCTTCTTGTTAATCTCAGAAATAACCTGGCCAATGTTAACACCCAACGGGCCCAGAGCTGGACCTAAAGGAGGCGCAGCTGTCGCTTTACCGCCTTCAATCATTGCTTCTACAGTCTGTTTTGCCATAATTTACCCGCCCTATACTTTATTTATAAGCTTTTCGTCTATATCTCTTCTTCTGATTGCTCTGTCTCAGAAGCGCCGGCGCTCTCACGGCGAATAACCTTGACAGCATCCATCTTGACAGTAATTGGAATTGGAACTGCGGCGCCTAACAACTCAACCACAACCTCTTCCTTGGTCTTGTCAATCCTTGTGACTTTTGCCTGCTCGCGCTTGAACGGCCCTGCAATAATCTCCACAACGTCATTCTTGCGGATGTCAACTTCTCTCTTGACCTGCTCAAGCATATGCTCAATCTCAGAATAATCAATTTCCTTGGCCAAAATACCCCTTGCGTAAGGAACATTAAATGCTGCCTGTTCGGCAGACTGCTTGTCTGCTGCTTCAACAAAAATATAGCCCCTCATACCGTGCGGGCGAATGACTGAGAATACTGGCAATTTCTTCTTCTTAATATTTGAAACCAAGAAATCCATAACCTGGTCTTCCCTGTTAGCAGTAGTCCTGACTGCAAAAATGTGCGTAGGAAACTTTTCTTTTTTCGGAGCTTCCTTTACTTCAACAGCCTTAACTTCCTCAACTACTTCCTGCGCTCCTGCAATTGCAGGAACCTCCGGTTTTTGCTCCCCTTGCATTACCGGAACCCCTTGAACTTCCTTCTGCTCGTCTCCCATTTGTTATAATCCTCCGAGAATAATATATATGAAAAGTGAGAGGGGGTTTAAAAAGGTTTCGTCTAAAGCAACAATTCCTTGGCAAAATGAATCAAGAAACCAACAATGCCAATAATGCCCATTCCAATCGCGGAAATCTTGACAATAGTTGTAAATTCCGCCCTGTCAGGCTTTTTTGTAACTCTTAAAACACGCTTGCACTCCAAGATAAAAGCCTTCAAACGCTCCATCCTGCCAGGCACAGGCGCACCAATTTGTTTCGGCTGCTCTACTAATTTCTTTGGCAACTCCTGCTTAACAGGCGCAGCCTCAACAGGCTTTTCCACAGGCGCTTCAACCGGCTGTTCTGCTGCCTGCTCAATCTCAGTTACTTCTTCCTGCAACTCCTCATCAGGCTTTTGCTCGTCCATAAAGATAACTTTCAATATGGGATTTATTAAGCTTTCTTAGAATCAGTCAACAAACTCAATACCAAGCTCATTCTGAATCTCAGTTCTTGTGGCTTCAGACAAACTCTTAGTCTTGCCGAAAATCTGAGGGCTTTTAACACCAGTAACGATAAGCATTGTGCGCAAAACATCGCCCAAATCATCATAAATCTGCGCGCCCCAGATGATTTTTGCATCCTCAGACAAGCGCTCAGAAATAGTCTCAACAACCTTTCTCGCCTCGTTCAAAGTCAAATTCCTGTTGCCGGCAACATTAATCAAAGCACCAGTTGCACCAGTAATGTCAACATCCAGCAAAGGATTGTTAATAGCCTTCTCAACAGCTTCCACAGCCCTATTTTCAGAATCACTTTCACCAACACCAATCAAAGCAACACCGCCATTGCTCATAACTGCGCGGATATCAGCAAAGTCCAAATTCACAAGGCCGGTGCGGGTGACAAGCTCGGCAATACCCTTAACAGCATTGGTCAAAATCTCATCAGCGACCTTGAAGGCAGTATGCAAAGGCAAATCAGGAGCAAGCTCCAAAAGTTTATCGTTAGGGATAACAATCAAAGTATCAACAAACTGCTGTAATTTCTCAAGACCAAGAACAGCATTTTCATATCTTCTATTACCTTCCATTGTGAAAGGCATTGTGACAATGCCAACAGTCAAAGCACCCATCTTTCTTGCAATCTCTGCGACAACAGGAGCACTGCCAGTGCCAGTACCACCACCCATACCGCTGGTGATAAAAACCATATCGGCATCCTGCAAAGCATTCTTTATGTCGTGCTCATTTTCCCTCGCAGACTCCTCACCAATCCTTGGATCAGAACCAGCGCCAAGACCTTTAGTAATCTCCCTTCCAATCAAAATTTTCTTGTCAGCAGAAGTATAAAGCAAATCTTGAGCATCAGTATTTACTGCAATTGTTTCACAGCCGTGAACTCCGACTTCAGAAATGCGGTTAATCGTGTTATTGCCGCCGCCACCGCAGCCAACAACTTTAATGCTGGCGCGCTGTTTTGCCAATAATTCTTCAAGTTCAGCATCAACAGGATTATTTGCAGAAGGCTTATTTGAAAGCTTAGGGTCCTGATTAGCAGACTGCTGCTGAATTATAGGTTTAATGAAGTCCATATTGCCCCCTTTGGCTAAAATTTGCATACTGAAGAACTATTTAAGTATTATGAGTGAAGAGAATATAGTTTGCTAACTTATTTTTCAAAAGAGTATTCGATATCCAAACCAGTGAGCTCTTTCAACTTCTTAGACAGTTCATCCAGCAAAGGCTTTGGAAGCTCAGGCAAAGTAACCTTTGCCTTTTTTTCAGCAACAGAAACCTTAGGACTCCTCATGCCAAGCAAGACTTTTAGGACAGCTTCAACCTGAGTTTTCTTATCAGCAACCAACTTGTTAACCTTCAATTCGTAAATAACATCACGGCCGGAAAGAGGATGATTAAAATCAACAACACACCTGCCTCCTGTAACAGTCTTAACCATTCCAACACGATTATCAATATTCAAACGCAAACCAGGAACAGGCTGAATGCCCTGTTCGGCAAACTTGCTGGTTGGAATCATAACAATCAATTTTGCATTCTTCTTTCCAAAAGCTTTTTCCGCAGGCAGGTCAAGCTTGTAATTGCCCGCATCCTTGCCTTCCAAAAACTCATCAATGCCAGGCAAAATATGGCCTTCGCCAATGCAAATCACAATAGGAGAATAATCTCCTTTTTCAGAAAAAATCTGGGCATCCTTTGCAACTTTAGCATCAGTCGTATCAAAAATCTCATTAGTATCCTTCAAACGACCGGTAAATTCCAGTTCAACAAAATCGTGCTTTTTAATTGGCATAATGCTCGAGGGCTACGACGACTTTAAAAATGTTTGCTCAGAAAATCCAACAAGTTTTATATAACCTGAACCGCTTTGTAATCCTATGAAAATCATTTCACAGAAAGAAAGTTCGTATGTTTCAAAACCAGAAGGAATCAACGTCTGGTATTATATTCGTGACGAATATGAACTGCATTATAGCGAGCAGCTTCCTAATTCCTCCCAGAAATGGCACCACCACGAAAAGATACTGGAAACTTTTTTCCTGGTGGAAGGCGAGCTAACTGTGGAATGGAAAGAAAACGGGAAAATAAATAAGCAGATTATCAAAAAAGGAGATTTTGTCGAAACAGAAAAAACTCCACACACTTTTGTTAATCATACAAACAGGATTGCAAAAGTAGTTGTCATAAAACAAGTTCTTTCTGGAAAAAACAATAAAGAACTTTTCAAAACGGATAAAATACTTGACTGATCTTTACTTTCCCAGAAAATCCAACACCTTCTGGATGGATTGTTCAATGGTCAAATTTGCAGTATCAAGAACAAAATCATAATTGCTCTCATCCAAATAATCAACGCCATAATACTTCTTGTACCTTGCAGACTCGCTCTGCAAACGGCGTTTCAAAGCATTAAACACTTCCTTCTCAGTCTTAAATTCCTGCTCAGTTGACCTTTTCTTTGCCTGAATGTCCCTGAAAACACGCTTTGCAGCAACCTTCACGTCAACCTTGATAAAAATCTTTATCGATTTTGGAATAAAATGAAATGCAAGCCGGGAATCAACAACAAAATTATCACCAGACAACTTCTTAGTCTGCTCATCAATATCACGGTCAATAGACTCATCAGTTTCTGCCTGCAAAGTAAGCTCCATCAAAGAAACCCCCCTTTTCTCAGCCATATCACGCATAAAACCACCAGCAGAATAATACTTCAGCTTCAACTTTTCAGCAACAGCTTTAGCCACGGTTGACTTACCACTTCCAGGGGTGCCGGAGATAGCGATTATCATACAAGCTCGGAATAAACAGCTCTTTTTAAGCTTTGTTTCTCGAGAAATCTTTATAAAGGGGCGCCAAACCCATTATAGCGAGAGTGAAGACAATGATAGAAACAATACTTGCAAAAGAAGCCATTCCAGAAAAACGAAGATATTTCTCTTTTAAAATGGCACACGGATATGGATTAGCTACTCAGGACTTTAACAAAATACACGAAAAAATAGTATACGGCTTCATGCTTAAAGGAATGCTTCAAGCCTATGCCAGCCGTTCACTTGGAAGAATTATCCCCGGAATGCAGTGCGCAGAGCAAAGGAGCAGATATGAACAAGTGATTCCATTAAATTCTGGAGCTGTGTGTTTTGCGTTAGATGATATTAAAAGAGAGGGAGATGCAGTTCACATAAAAGTAGGAATGCGGCTAAGGTCGCAAGCAAAAACAGCAGCATACTCTGAGCTGACTTTTGTTACAGAACTTCCAGCATTTTCAGGACAGGCAAGCACACCAGATGAAGACGCTCCACTCGGACACGAGATAACAGAAGAAGACGCTAAAAGAGTTGCATA
>DATDPK010000037.1:0-20367 GCA_035292785.1 Candidatus Nanoarchaeia archaeon | reverse complement strand
CAAACCAGCCCTCTGAGCAATCTCATCCAAATTCTTAGCACCTGAACTTATCGCACTCCTGATTTGCTCTTCGCGATAGAGACTCCAGTTAACAGTCTTTTTCTTTTCTTCAGGCGCAGCTGGCTGTGGAACAGGCAAACTAATTCCATAATGAGACATAAACCTATCAACTACTACACGCGGCAAACGGACTTTTCTTGCTATTTCATCCAAGGTTAAAGCGCCGTTAGAAATTGCATCCTTTATTGTCCTCTTTGTAATTTTTTCATATCTTGTTGTGATAAAAATCGACAGACCGACTTCATTAGCTGTACTTCTATCATCAAGCCCTCGAGCTCTTGCTTCCAGAATCTTCAAAATTGTGTCTTCGACTGGCATAATTACGAGAATTTCAAACGAGATTTATAAAACTTTGTAAGTTTAACTACTGTTGAGAGGTACTACTTAATTCTAATTGTCTCCAAATTCCTTGGAGCGTCTGTTTCAAGACGGCCTAACTTGTGGATTGAAGAAGCCAAATCAAGAACTTTAGAACTCTCGCCGTGCTGGACAATAACCTTCTTCGGCCTTGGACGGCACTTGAAAATGAAATTCATCAACTGCTTCCTGTCGGCGTGGTCGGTAACAGCAATCTTCAAAACATCCATCTTGATAGGAACAACTTCCTGACGACTGCCTACTCTGTAGACAAGCTCTCTTTCACCGCCAAAAATTCTACGACCCAAAGTACCTTCAGGCAGATAACACGTGAAAATCAAAGTATTCTTAGGATTATCAGCCAGATGCTTAACATACTCAACAGAAGGACCGCCAACCATCATACCAGAAGTCGCCATAATAACAGCAGGACCAGTTTCCTCAATCAACTGAATACGCTCCTTCTGGCTCGCAATACGCTTGAAAATAGGATTCAAAAAAGGATTCTCATCCTTGTGGAAAATCAGTTTTCTCAAGGAAGCATTCAAAAACTCAGGATAAGCAGTATGAATTGCAGTAATATCCCAAACCATACCATCGATATAAACCGGAATCGGCTCCAATTCACCACGCCTGACCATACCATCAATCATGACCATAACGTCCTGAGCACGGCCAGAACCAAGCACAGGCATAACAACCTTGCCGCCGCGCTTCAAAGTCTCCTTGATTGTATTGCACAACATATCATCAGCTTCCTGAGCAGGCTGGCCGATATCAGTCCTGCCACCATAAGTAGCCTCAATAATAACAGTTTCTAATCTTGGGAATATTGTATGAGCAGGGTCAAGCAAAGGAGTCCTGCCAAACTTCAAGTCGCCGGTGTACAATAAATTATGCAAACCATTTCCAATGTGCAAATGAGCCATAGAACTTCCAAGAATATGGCCGGCATTGTACAAAGTCAATCTAACGTCAGGAGTAATGTCAGAAACTTCCTCCCAATTCAAAGTAATGCAATGCTTGACGAACTCCTTAACGTGCTCAGTATCAAAAATAACGTCCTTGTTTTCACTCTTCATAATCTTAACCATATCAAGCATCAAAAGAGCAGCAACATCTCTTGTTGGTTCGGTGCAATAAACAGGACCGCGAAAACCCATCTTGTACAAATAAGGAATAAAACCAGAATGGTCAATGTGCGAGTGAGACAGAATGATTGCGTCCAACTGCTGAATGTTAAACTCAGGAGCATCCAAAATCGGATATGCTTCTGCTCCCTCGCCAGCAACGTTAATACCGCAGTCAAGCAAAATTCTCGACTCTGGTGTTTGAAGGAAAATACAACTCCTGCCAACCTGCCTTGCAGCACCGAGATGAGTAACTCTTATCCACTCGTTCTTTTTTTCTCTTAACCAGCCGTCATAAATACGATGACCGGTCTTGTCAAGGAACTTCCTCCTGTCATCGCTGTGCTCGTACAAAACAGCCCTGATGTTCTCAATAATCTGAGATTTCAAAGCAGGAGTTCGCTTAATCATAGGAACCCACAAAGTCTTTTCCCTAATTTCTCTTAATAATGAACCTTGTTTTCCAATTGCCAAACCAGGCTTGTCAGCCTCAATTGTAACAACACTTCTGTCCGGCTCAAACAAAACACTGGCAACACCAGCTTCCTCAGGAAGAATCTTCTTGATTTCCTTCTCAGCTTTTTCCTGAGCCAAAGTAATGCCAGGATCAGGCCTTAATTCTACGCGCTTCTTGAACTCATTAACTATCTGCCTGATGACTCCGCCATCGTTCAAGAAAAACTCCTTATCCTTCGTGTAGAGCACTATATTAGCAGCTTCAAAAGCAGCATCACTGATTTTATCAGCTGGTACAAACTTTAAAATTTCCTTAATAATTTCCGTCATTTTACTAGAAAGCCCAACCAGAGCTATACTTCAATCTTAATATTCAAGTCCTTATCGACAACAGGCCTAATGCCCTTATCATCAATTACCCAGACATCAATGCCATTACCTGTGTTAACGTCACGCTGCAAAGCAGCACCAATGGCACGAACAGCCAGCTTTGCACCCTCATCAACAGACATGTTCTTCTTGTACATTGCTTCCAAAACACCTAATGCGAAAACACTGCCTGAACCATCAGAAACATAATCATCAACTTCAGTAACACTGCCGTCAATGCCCAAGTCCCACAAATGGTTGCCGTGGCTGTCATTTCCGCCTAACAAGAAACTCACAATTCCAGGAACCATACTCATCTTTCTCAAATTCATATACAACATACCAGCCAACAAGTTTGCAGACTCCTTAACAGTACTTGATCTCAAGGTTTGCAAGTCCTTTAACTTGATTTCTGCTTTAATGAGCTTGACTAACAATTGAGCATCCGAGACCAAGCCAGCCATAGTAACAGCCATCTTGTCAGTAATCTTGTGAATCTTTTGCGTTTTCTTATTTACAATAAAACCAGCAGTAGCTCTCCTATCAGCAGCAAGAATAACGCCATCCTTACACATAATACCTACAGTGGTTGTTCCTTTTTGCAGTTTAAGTTCACTTTCCATTCAATAAAACCCCTTGAGAATAACTACCTCTTGACCTAATAAGATAGGGAGAGGTATATAAAGATTGCGGTGAGTTGATTATTTTCCATATTATAGAATATTCACCTGAAACACAAACTTTAAATATTAAAACAATTACCATTCAATTACAATGGTAATGGATACACTTCAGATCCGTCTTGGAACAGGATTGGTTGAACAAATCGACAAACTGGTTAAACAAGGCATTTACTCAAGCAGGTCAGATGCAATAAGAGAAGCAGTAAGGCACTTCTTCTGGCACAGCCAAGCTGGAACAATGAAGTACAAAGAAAACAGCGTGAAACTCGCCAGAAAGGCAAGAGAAAAACTATCAAAAGAAAACGTAAACCTGCAAGAGATAAACACCCTATAGCAAGTCTTCGGGCCTTACTTATTCTCTAAATAACTTAAATTCACCCAATACGTATACTTATACTCCTCATAATTAATCAAAGTCTCAAAGTCACGAACAGACTCAGTGAAATAACTCCTCAAAGCAGCCGTTGTCTTCATCAAATCATCAGGGTCCGTGGTGCAGATGTACAACAGCAAATTGTACTTGCCAATAGTCTTAACTGCCCACAAAACATCATTATTTGTGCTCAAAAACTGGGCAAGAGTAGATTCGCGCTTAGGCGTCAAACCGGAAATGTTCAACAAAATAGCATAAACATTGTAACCAATAACATCATAATTAATCACAGGAACAAAACCAATAATTATGCCAGCATTCAACAATTTTCTAATGCGATACTTTGCAGCATCGGCGCTTAGTCCGAGTTTTTGGCCGATATGATACAACGGCAAATCTGCCTTATCTGCAATAATGTCCAACAATTTAATGTCAAAATCATCAGGAACATACTTTTCAGACTTCTTATCTGACTTTTCAACAGGCATCTTCACAAAATTATTCGGAAAAGTCTTGCCTGCAAACGGCTTTGTGATAAACAACAATTCATAATGCTGCAAGTAATTGCCACAATCAGCAATAATCTTCGTAATAACACCGTCGAGCTCAACCATATCCCTTGCAACAAGAGCAAGGTCAAAATCATACTTCCCGCTAAACTTGATAACAGCACGGCAAAAAGAATAACCCTTGAACTTTTCAACAAGCTGCTTCTCAGCATCGGAAGTGGGCTGGTTCAACTGCAACAACAAATGAACAATCACATAACCGAACTTGTTAATATCAACAATGGTCCTGTAACCCTGAATGACACCTGATTTTTCCAATCTTGCAATCCTGTAACGAACAGCATCACGGCTCAAGCCGACACGCTTGCCAATCTGGGTTGCAGAAGTACGGCAGTTCTGGGACAAAGAGAATAATATCTTGCGGTCATACAAGTCAAGCTGAACCTTCTTTGCTGCCTGCACTGTTTGGACGAATCTCATAACAAGTGTAATGATATAGGAATATATAAAACAAACTGTTCAATTTTACGTGAAATACGCGTTCATTTATAAATACTTTCTAAAAAACAGAACAAACATCATATTTTCCTTCTTGAAGTGCGTACTTCCCGAAGAAAAACAGCGCTTTTTACGGGTTTACAGCAAAATCAGGCAACAGGTTTCTTGTGTCTGGATGACTAATAATCAGTTATGATGGGATTAGCCAAAACATTGGTCGGATACGCGCCGGGATTTGTAGTCTATGCAATAGCAATGGACCTGCTCGACGATGTACTCATCCCGCTCGCCATAGGCTGGCTGGGCCATCCAGTACTTGGAGGCCTGGCCTTTGCCTTAGACCTCGACTGGCTAACCTATCCAGCATATTTTGCAGTGCTCTACGCTGCAAGGAGGAAAACAAAATGAAACTAACATACTACGGAGTAAGGGGTTCAATACCAACACCAGGAGAAGAAACGCTAAGATACGGAGGCAACACAAGCTGCGCGCTGGTAGAAGCAGGAAACAACATCATCATATTAGATGCAGGAACAGGAATAAGAAAACTCGGCAACGAACTGATGAGAAGAGAATTCGGAAAAGGCAAAGGAAAAGCGCACCTGTTCCTAAGCCACTACCACTGGGACCACATACAAGGACTGCCGTTCTTCGTGCCAGCATACATACCTGGAAACCAATTGAATCTGCACGGAGAAGAAAGACTCGGCAGGACAATAGAAGAAATTGTTGAAAGACAACAAGCACCGCCAAACTTCCCTGAAGACGCAAGATTCCAGGCAAAAATGAACTTCCACACGCTAAAAGAATGGGAAACACTAGAACTAAGCGACAAAGTAAAAATCACGTGCGCAAGACTCAACCATTCAAGCGGAGTCACAGCATACAGAATAGAAAACCCCGAAGGAACAATAGTCTACGCAACAGACACAGAACACTACGCAGTTCCTGACTGGAAACTGGCAAAACTTGCAGCAGGAGCAGATGTATTGATTTACGACGGACAATACACACCAGAAGAATACCCGCAAAAAGTCAAATGGGGACACAGCACATACGAAGAAGGAGCAAAAATAGCAAAAATGGCAGGAGTAAGAGAACTGCACTTGTTCCACCACGACCCAATGCACGATGATGCGACAATTGACGCAATAGTTGAAAGAGCGCAAGTATTGTTCCCAAGAACAAAAGCAGCAAGAGAAGGAATGGTTACAACAGTTGGAAAACCAAACACAAGGTCATTAGCCAGAGAGATAGTGCAAGAATTAAGAGGACTTAGCGAAGAAGAACAAAGAGCAAAATACGACGTATTGGCAAGAGAAATAGACCCAAAACTAAGAGAAGCATACTGGGAAGAAATAAAGGCAGCAGCTCAATAAGTCTTGGCGAAAATAGCAACGTGAGTTGCCAGCTTTTCGCACTTAATACACTTGCCAGAAGGCTTCGGAGGGTTGAAAGGCAGATTCAAACACTTCACACCCTCAGTCAAAGTCTTAATATGCTCTGCACACTCAGCAGTGCAACACCAAGGAGCATAGATAACAGACCTGTTCTTAACGCCCTTCTCAAAATCAGCCCAAGACTTAGCGTGAACAGTATTATCATCCAAGAATTTTTTAGCTTTATTGAACAAATCAGACTGCATTACCTGCAATTGATTCGAAACATAAAAAGGCAGGTCTGGCAGTTTCACAATTTCCTTCTTGCCAGTATCACGCCTTACAACAACTGCCTGCCTGTTCTCCAAATCCTTTGGCCCAATCTCAACCCTCAAACAAACGCCTTTCAATTCCCACTCGTTAAACTTCCACCCCGGAGTATAACTATCACGCTCATCAACCTCAACAAGAATATTTTCCTTTTCCAACTGCTTTGCGACCTCTCTTGCCTTAGCGATGACTTTTTCCTTTGTATCATCAAACATAATAGGAACAATGATGACCTGCAACGGAGCAACTTTCGGAGGAATTACAACACCCTTATCATCGCCGTGAAACAAAATCATCGCGCCAATCGAACGGGTGGAAAAACCCCAGCTGTTCTGATACGGCAAAGACTTCTCGCCCTTTTCATTCAAAAAAGAAATCTCAAAACTCTTTGCGAAGCGTTGGCCGAGATGATGGCTCGTGGCTGCCTGGACAGCTTTGCCGCTCGGCGACAAAGTTTCAACACTTGTGGAATAATCAGCACCGGCAAACTTCTCATTATCACTCTTTCTACCTTTAATGACTGGAACAGCAAGCATTTCCTCGAAAACCATCCTATATAATTCAAGAATATCCAAAACTTCCTTTTCAGCATCTTCCTTATTTGCAAAAACAGTATGGCCTTCCTGCCAGAGGAATTCTCTTCCTCTTAGAAAAGGAACAGGATGCTTGAACTCCCAACGCACAACACTGTTCCATTGGTTCAATTTAAGAGGCAAGTCACGATAACTCCTAATCCACTTTGAATAAGAATCATACATAATGGTTTCAGAAGTCGGACGAATAGCTAATCTTTCTGCCAATTCAGAATGGCCGCCGTGAGTCACCCAAGCAACCTCAGGAGCAAAACCCTCAACGTGCTCAGCTTCACGCTTTAACAAAGATTCAGGAATCAATAAGGGGAAATAACAGTTTTTAACACCCAACTTCTTAATTCCGGCATCAAAAAAAGCCTGCAATTTCTCCCAAATAGAATAAACCCTCGGCCTGTAAATCATACAGCCAGAAACAGGACTATAATCAGCCAGCTCAGCCTTCTGAATAACCTGAGTATACCATTCACTAACATCATCGCTCTTCTTTACAGTGATACCCTGAGTGGACTCATCCTTTTTTGGCATATCGGAAACTCCACTCGGAAACAGTATATTAAAGAGTTTCCGAGCATGATCAAGAACCATTATAACTATATTTCACATTGTGGTTCTTGACATATTAGAATAAGACAATAGACTGTTTATAAAACTTATTCTTCAAACAACACCTTTAGGATAATAGTGGCATAACTGCCCTTGGGCAGAGAAAATGAGACAGTTACTTTCTTTTTATGCTCGTTCAAATCATCAGCTTCTGGCTCAGAAACAACAAGACTTTCAGACTTTAACAAAACTTCCCTTTCCCTTTGAACAAAAATATGCTCATCTGTTGAAAAATCAGACAACTGCATACCTTCCTGCTTCAAAACCTCATTAATAATCTTCATATTCTCCTCAGAAGTTTTTATTTCAGGAGAAATTGAAGGAAAAGCTGCTAATTTTGAATCAGGATTCCACTTTCTTGGAAATACCAGCTTGCCGGCTTCGTATTCTACGCTGAAAACTTCCTTGCTATTCTGCCTGACAACACGCTTAATGCATTCATTCCAAATGTATGATTGGTAAGCTGAGAAAAAGATTTCCCTTATTCCCTTGAAAGTTTTCTTAAAAGCACTCTTGAAATCAGTCGGAAACTCAGACAAATGGCTAACAACATTGCCTTCAACAGTGCGCTGCAATCCTGCTTTTTCAACCTGGTCAAGGCAAGCAGGCCAGTTGCCCCAATTTGAAGAAATAAATCTTCTTGTTGCGCGAATCTTTGCCTTCTGATGGCGAGTAGTAGCAGTAATTATTTTTTTGACAGCAGATTCATAATCGCCTTTAAGGACATCCTTTGCGATAAAACCTTTAACGCCCTTCAGACTGCCAAATCTTTGACTGTCAAAATAATTCGGAACACCCTGCTCAACCTGCTCTTTGTCAAGCTTGAACTTCTTCAAATCCCTGACAGTTATTATGAACTTATTGCCCTTCAAATCACCAGTACGCAACTGCTCGTCAAGAAAACCAACAAGCTCAGAATTAACATGCTGCTCCTTGAAATTACCACAATCAGGCTTATCCGTTTCTATTGAAAAATATTGAGCAGTTCTTGCGTGGGCATCCTTCAACCCAGCAAAACCAATCTTTCTGAAAGAAACATTACAATGAGTAGCCAAGACTTTCTCAGCAGCAAAAGTAGTCATACCAACTTTTGACACGCTGTAAACTGCATATTTACCAGACTTTTTCCATTCCTTAGAAGGAATCTCTTCAACGATGAAATCATCTGGTTTTTGGCGGAGTTTCATATAGATAAAACACTATATAGAGTATAAAAATATACGTCCCTAAAGAAGATACAATAATGTCAACAAACAAGTAGCAATACCAGCATAAACAGGAACACTGCTTCCACTAGGTGATGCCTTTGGTTCAGACTTACCAAGAATTCCTTCAAGCTTTTCCTTCCATTTGCCTGACTTCATTTCATCTTTATGGATAACAACGTATTTTATTCCATTTTTATCATAATTCCTGTTTTTCTCCTCGTACCTTTTATCCTGTTCAGGATCTCCTTCCATACCATTAAGTTCTATGAACAAATTGCGATCAGGCAAGTAAAAGTCAGGAAGCCTGACGTGAATCTCCTCCCCCTCTTTAACAACAAGCGGGCGCTCAAACTCGTGATTAATTCCACGCTCTTTCAGATAAGCCAGAATTTCTTTTTCAAAAGGAGAGGCTTCATTTACTCTTTGCTCAGGAGTCTTCTGATTACGAGGGCCAGGAGGAACATAATTAACCTTTGAAGAAGGAGTATATTCCCTGCTGACAAGAGGACTCAAATTAGCCTCTGTCAAATCATTCTCCTTAAGAACTTCCTCTAAGGTTTTCTCAACTGCCATTTGATAGCCATACACTCTTCAAATATAAAAAAATTGCGGGTTTAAAGCAGCGATATCCGGATATTTTACGGTTTTAAGTGGGGCTACCCGGATTTGAACCGGGACGACGTGGTCCCAAACCACGCATCATAGCCAAGTTAGATCATAACCCCGAAGTTGTTTTTTAAGAAATACGAAGGATGGTTTAAAAGGCTTTTGCTGACATGCCAACTTGCAACGCCAAGTTTAAACTGTATCAAAGATATGCATAGTACAAGAATCTCAAGATTAAAAAAAAGAATTATTTGAATAAACTTCCAACGTCCACACGTTTCTCAGCACCATCATCAGCTTCGAAATATGTTTTTTGCCCAAAACCAAACCAGCCGGCAATGATGTTGCTTGGAAACCTTCGAACCTTAACATTAAGGTACTGGACTGCCTTGTTATAATTATCCCGTTCAACCTTGATTCGATTTTCAGTACCTTCCAACTGCACTTGCAAATCAAGGAAGTTTTCATTCGCCTTCAAATCCGGATAATTCTCAACAGTAACCAGAAGTCTTGAAACCGCAGAGTTCATTTCCGCGCCAGCCTGTGAAAGCTGCTCAGGTGTTCCTGCGCGACCAACGCTTGCACGAGCATCAGTAATTTCCTTAAGCAAAGGACCCTCGTAATCGGTATACGCTTTCACTGTTTCAACCAAGCTTGGAATCAAATCAGCACGACGCTGGTATGCAGTCTGCACATTACCCCACGCGTTGCCAACAGCCTCGTCAAGCCTGATGAGAGAATTGTACGTCCCCCCAATCCAAAAAACAAACAATAAGACAACAGCTATCGGAACCCCAATCCAGAGCCACTTTGAAACTTTACGGTTTTTTGCCATTTTTCTCCATCATCTCCCCGAGTTTATGAATCTCGCCATCATCAAGCCACATACCATTGCACTTATCACAGACATCAATCATAACATCCTCTTTTTTAATCTTTCTCATAACCACGTGGCAACGAGGACAATTCAAATCGCTCTCTGCAACATTTTTTTTCTTAAACAACATGTTTACCAGCCTCCAGAAGCTCCGCCGCCTCCAAAACTCCCGCCACCAAAGCCAGGCCTGCCGCCGAAACCCCCTGGCCCGCGCCTCATCATTCCACCAAGCATCATTCCAGCCAAAAAGTAACTGTCATCCGAACGGTGCCTTCTTCCGCGAGAAAAAACAAAGCCGATGACCATAAAGAAAAATAACAAGGCAAGCAGGGAAACAAAAGGACTTAATGCATTACTTCGGGCATTGGGCACCACATAATACTCAGATGCACTATCGCCCATAATGGTTGCCCGGACAGCCTTGGACGCCTCAATAATGCCCTGTCCGTATTTGCCTTCTTTCAAATATGGCATAAGATAGTCTCTGCCAATTCTTCCTGCCAAAATATCAGGCAACACCGGCTCCAATCCACGACCAACTTCAAAACGATATGCCCTGTCATCAATTGCCACAAGCAATACCAGCCCGTTATTTTTTTCCTTAGAACCGAGCGTGTTCTCGGCAAGCTCAAATGCATACCCCTCGATATCACGCCCTTCCAAACTTTTGACGATAACAACAGCATATTGTGCAGAGCCGCTATCGTACATCGACTGCAAAATTCCGGTAAGTTCAGACGTTTCCTGAGCGCTTAAAACACCAACGTCATCATTCACAAAAGAGAGCGCATGAGCAGACGTAACAAGAGCTGCTGCCAAAATGATATATAGCGCGATACGTTTCATTAATATCGCATATGATAAGAGGGTTTTTTAACTTTGCTAAATTTTTGCGACTAACTTGTGCACCTTTCTAACTTTATCGACGTAAAAAACGTTGACACGAAAAGATTTCTCGTGTGAGAAACATCCAGAAATAGATGTTAGATCATAACCCCGATCCAACCAAAAAACAAGAAGAGGGTATTTAAATTCTATGGTCAGCAGCTTTCCTGTGCAACAGGTAGATAATTGTTGCCAGAGTAAGAATGTCAACAATCCAGATAATTAATGCATTGGGAGCTTCGTTCAGGCCAAAATAAAACATTGGAATCCAAATCCAAAACACAGTCAAGACCAAATCAAAAATGTACTTGCCAAAATCATGTATTCTCATTTTACCCTCCTTTTTGAAACCAGCCTTTCAAGCCTGAAAGGCCACTGGAAATCCTTCAACATAATGTCATTCAACTTGACATCGCCAAAGCCAAAAATGCGCTGAAAAGAAGACTGGGTAATTGAAATATTGGAAATTTTATTGTAAGGAATAGTGCTGCCATTCAGCAACAACTCCTTGTCACCCAAAAGAAGCTTTTTCTTACGAACCAGAAACTCCAACCAGACAAAAAGAACAACAGCAAGCAGCCCAGCAAGAATCCCAAGATAGTCCATACCGCTATCATAAGACCAAATGCTAGTATAAACTAAAAAAACAATAAAAGAATAACCATACCAGTACTTCCACCTTGAAATATGAAATCTTTTCATTCAACAAAGATACGGCCAGTCATACCGGGATGAGGCGTACACTTGTACGAATAAGTTCCAGGCTTTGTAAACGTATACCTAAACGTCTGACCTTGGCTCAAAAGACCAGAGTCAAAACTTTCAGGGCCGGAGACAATCGTAACAGTGTGCTGAACGCTGTCCTGCTGAGTCCAGACAACAGTGTCGCCAACTTTAATATTGACGCTTTGCGGCTGGAAATGGAAATCCCTAATCTGCACATTCGTTGTTAATCCAGAACTCTCAACAACTGGAGCGGCCTCTACAACCGGCAACGGCTCAGGCTGAGGCACAACCTGAGGCTGAGCACAAGCAACCAACAATAAAAACATTAACATCACAATCTTTTTCATAAACATCACCTATATCAGCTAATATATAGCGTATTTTAAACCTTACGGAATTTATTGTCCAAACTTTTCTCACCAGCACCAAGAGCGGCAATGCCTAACGCAAGGAACAAAAGGCCAGCATCACGAATCATCACATCATTAAAGCCAAGAGACGCAATGATGCCGAGCAAAAATACGGCGCAAATAATTGCGGAAATCTTTGTATACAGACCAATTAAAACTAAACCGCCAACGATAATTTCAAATACACCCAACAAGTAAATGAAAGTAAACAATTCTACAGGCAAAAACGAAGAAAACCAACCAGGCATAAAAACGCTCCAAAACTTCGGATGGAAAAACTTGTCAATGCCAAACCAGACAAAAACACCGCCAAGACCGAGGCGGAGGAATAACAATCCTAAATCATCACGATTCATAAAAATCAATGTTGGAATACGTATTTAAATAACTATCCGAAAAGATTGCATAAGAAGGTGAGGGGTTTCTCACAATATTTTAATACCGGTTGTTGTTTTTCTCTTGGTATGCGGTACTTGTCTTCTGATGAAGAACTGAATGCTCTTGAATATATCAAGAAAGCTGCTAAAATAGCTTTAGATGCAACTTGTGAACGTTCTCAATGTGGTTCTGTTATTGTGAATAATGATGAAATAATCGGAAGTGGCTTTAATAGCCCTCCAAGAAACAACAATCAAAAAAGATGTTCTGACGCGAAGGATTCTTATCATAAAAAAGTCACAGACAAAACGTGTTGCGTTCATGCTGAACAAAGAGCTATCATGAATGCATTGAGGAATAACAAGAATAAATTGCTTGGTTCTCGATTGTATTTTATCCGTCTTGATAAAGAGGGAAATCCTTCAAAAGCGGGAAATCCGTATTGTACAATTTGCAGCAAGATGGCTTTAGATGTGGGAATTAAAGAATTTGTTTTGTGGCATGAACAAGGGATTTGTGTTTATGATACAGAAGAATATAACACTCTTTCTTTCCAGTTTAAACAATGAAACCATCTCAAAAGCCCTGCCTTTTAGGAAGGTTACGAGCCCGTCGGGATTCGAACCCGAACCGCGGGGTGTCTTAGCCAGCACATTGCTCATATCATCGCGTGTGCTGTCCGAAGCCCCGAATCCTATCCGTTAGACTACGGGCCCAAGTATACATATTAAACCAATAAAGCATTAAAAAGCTTTGTCTTACGATAGATTTTTATAATACCAAATAAAAAATAATCACATGTTAATTCAGCCGAATCAAGACATCGCATTACTGATTCTAAGAATAGCACTCGGAATAATATTCATAAGACACGGATGGCCAAAGGTAAAAAATCCATTGTGGGGAACACATATAGGAGTGCCGAAAATTGCGAGCATCTATTCAATGATAGCAGAATTCTTTGGAGGACTCGCAATTTTACTCGGACTTTACACGCAAACAGCAGCAATACTTATCTTATTTGGAATGCTCGGAGCATTATACTACCACATATTCGTCTGGAAACACAAATTCTACAACTTGCAAGGACAAAGCTGGGAATACCCCTTCTTCTTAGCATTAGTTGCAATTGCAGTCATATTCCTCGGAGGAGGAGCATACAGCTTAGACGCTTATTTGGGATTCTACCCTTAAATGGGCACAATAGATTTGCTGAACTCTGAAATTGATTCATTAATTCTTTGTTGAGCATCATTTCTCAAAGCTTCAAGATCGGAATCAATCTTTCTCAATCTCTTTTGCAGAGTATCAGAAAACAAATCAGTAAACCAACTAAATAATCCTCTTTTCACAGGCGGCAATTGTGAAATATTAATGGCTTCTTCGAGAAGCGCTTGATAAGAAACAACAAAACGATCTGAATAAGGAAGAATGTAAACACGCGCAATTATATGATAAGTTTCATCAGAAAGCGTTCTAATTGCCCATTTATTATATAACTTCATATCAGGAGAAATCGCTTCTGCCAAAATTTGGGATTTTCTGATATCATGCATTTCATAAGTTGTTTCGCCCTTTTTGCGTACACCACTAGGTCTAAACTCATTGCGCTGAACTTGAAGCGCAACATTATCCCTTTTAAGTTTTTCAAGCTCTTGCTGATAATCCATATCAAACCTTCTTCAGAACTATTTCAATCGTGCTTACCCTGACTTGTCTGCCTTCTTTATTTGTAAACTGTTCAGAATTAATGCCAATACCTTCAACCCTAATGCTGCTGTCGAGAAAACGCTTGGAAGCAACCTCAGCAACATCAACAGCGCGGGCGATAAATTTTCCCCTTGCCTTAATCGTAACTTCAGAAGCACCCTTAGTCGTGAACTGCATCACGACACCGGTAACATAATTCATAAACGGCTTGTTGCCGATAAAGATACTGTTGTCCTCTGTCATAGACACTAATATTCTTCTTTGTGTTTCATCAAACGCGTTACATAACCAGCAACGCTGTTTCTTGTCTTCTTACTAGCATCAGCCAAATACTCTATTACAACCTTCTTATTCTCATCAAAATTAGTAGTCAACCTTTCCTTGGTCAACTTAATCACGTCAAAAGTAAGACGCTTTATCAACTTAGTCTTTATTCTTCCCATAACTACTAAAAAGTGAATTTGGTTTAAAAAGGTTTGGGTTCTACATTTCTTTAGGCGCGCCAATGCCCAACAAGCCCAAACCATTCTCAAGAACCTGGCGGGAAGCCTCAATCAAAGCCAAACGAGCCAGCTTCAAATCCTCATTCTTCTCCTGCAGGCAAGGACATTTGTGGTAGAATTCGTTAAAAGCCCTGCCAACCTCAATCAAATATTGGGCGAGAATATGAGGCTTGTACTGAGCCAAGGACTCCAGAATCTTCTTTGAAAACCTTGACAACAATTTCATAAGCTTGATTTCAGTCTCATCAGACAACAAGAAAGCATCAACCTTTGGCTTTAGGCCTTTGCCTTTCCTGACAATGCTCGCAGCACGAGCGTGAGTATACTGCAAATAAGGACCAGTATCGCCTTCAAACGAAAGAATGCGCTGCAAGTCAAACACAACATCCTTAACACGATCATTCAGCAAATCGCCAAAGAAAATAGCACCAACAGCAACCTGGCGCGCAACAGCATCCTTATTCTTCAAATCAGGATTCTTCTCGTGAATAGTTTTCAGAGCCAAAGCAATAGTGTCCTTCAACACATCTTCCATAAACACAGCCCTGCCTTCACGCGTAGACATCTTACCGCCTTCCTGAGAGAGATATAACCCGTGAGTAACGTGAACAAAATCCTTATTATGGCCAAGCAAACGCATCAAAGCAAACAACTGCTCAAAATGCAAAGCCTGCTCGTGGCCTGTCTCGTAAATTATCTTATCAAAACCAATGCTCTCAATCCTGTCAAGCAAGGCAGCAACATCACGGCTTGCATAAGTAGTAGAACTATCGCTCTTGCGCAGCATCATAGGCATCTCATAGCCAGAAAGTCTGACAATCAAGGCGCCCTCGTGCAAAACTGCAAGCTTTTTCTTCTGAATTACCTCAATAGCGCCTTCTACCTTAGGCGCGTAAAAAGATTCACCGTTATAACTGTCAAACTCAATACCAAGAATTTCATAAATTTTCCTAAATTCATCCAAGCTATGATGCTTAAACTTGCTCCACAAGCTCAAAGCTTCATCATCCTTGTTTTCCAGACGCTTAAACCACTCGCGCGCCTTTTCCTGCAATTCAGGATTACTTTCAGCTTCCTTGTTAAACCGCACATACAACTCAACCAAAGTCTTGATAGGGCAGGCATCAAACTTCTTCCTGTCACCCCAAGTCAAATAAGCATAAATCATCGCGCCGAATTGAGTGCCCCAGTCCCCAAGATAGTTCAGGCGGACAATCTTGTAGCCCTGAGACTGGTGCAATAAACACAAGGACTGGCCGATAACAGTGCTACGCAAATGGCCAAAATGAAACGGCTTGCCAATATTAGGACTGGAGAATTCAATAGCAGCAAGCTTGCCCTTGCCAATATCCGATGAGCCGAATTTATCTTTCTGCTTCAAAACTTCTTCAATAATCTTATTGCCAACAACAGCGTTGTTCAGGAAAAAATTAACATAAGGGCCATAAGCAACAATATTCTCAACAATCCTTGGCTTATGTATTGATTTAACCAAATCCTCTGCAATCTTAACAGGGCTCTTTTTCAATTCCTTAGCCAAGGAAAAACAGGGAAAGGAAAAATCGCCAAGCTTTGAATCAGGCGGAATTTCAAGAACAATATCTCCCTTGACACTCTTTTTCAAGGCATTAATGATATCGGCTTCAAACATAGAATAAAAGTCTGGAAAAGCATTTATAAAGTTTTGCCAACGACAAGTTTAATAATAAGCTAAATCTGAAATTTGATTATGTGGATGTCAATATTTGCAATAATTGTTTTCATCATCTTTGCAATGATAATGAGCTTTGTATTCCTGATGCCGCTAATCAAAGTTGCGGCAAATGCAGTAATACTTTACTTCATCTGGCTGAGAGTTTACACAGAGATTAAGAAATATAAAAGAACAGAATTGTACGTGATGAGCGCATTGGCTTCTGCGTTGATACTGCTGTTAACCGGAAACTTTCTGCCGTTATGGTGGATAACAACAATGGCGATATTGGCAATGATTATAGCGCGATTGTACTTATTGTGGGAGAAGTAGCTGTTTTTCAACTTCTTTCAGCGCATTATCAACAGAAAAGAAGATATTACTGTGCTCTGCAGAGCCGGCAAAAGCACTCCCTTGTGAAATTGCTTCTGCCTTGACAACGCCCGGCTCAAAAGAAACACTCAAACGCTCCAAACCTTTTTCAGAAAACTTTCTCGCATAATTGCCAATGATTTTTTTCAGCACGACAAGTGTTGCGCCATCAAAGTTCTCTATGCCAAAAAGCTCGATGTTGCCGCCGAGCCTCACTGCGACGCCCATATAATCCATACAATGCAACCAGCTTTTTAAATATTGTCCTATATAGAGGAGTATACGTTATTACTATTTAGTAGCTTCAAATACGAAAAACTTTTAAATAAGCGCTGTTTCGGCACATATGGGGAGATAAATGATCAAATGCCAAAAATGCGGCACAGCCGTAAGGTCCTATAGTCCTATGCGCAAGTGGTGCGTTGACTGCAGGCGCGTTGTCTCCCTCGAACAGGCAAAAGATAGGAAACTGGCGAGAAAATGATATGACGTCAACTCAAGATAAAATTTTGAAAATTTCTTCATATGTATTATGTGTGGTGCCTCCACTGTTTTTGGGAGCTTATCTTGCTACACCCACAACAATACAACAAAGAGACTTAAACAACGATGGAAGACCAGATTTGATGATAAGAAATAATGTAGGAGGCATACACATCCTTTTAGCACAAGAAGACGGGACATACAGAAGATTAGGAGACGTTGAAAAAGAATGGAAAGAGCAGGCATCATCACAATCGCAGCAAGCTGTAGACTCAATTGACAAAAAAATTGAGGAAATAAGAGCAAAAGCAAAATGAGCTTAGACCTTCCAGGATTTGAAGCTGGATTCTTTGATGGAAAAGGACATTCGCGTGCAATAGTGGAAGGCGGCGCGCAAGACCATTGGTTAGGATATATCATAGGTACAGGAATTTTTGAGATAACGCCAAATATTACAACTATTGAGACAGGCCCATACACACTTGACCTGGTAGCAAAAGTAAGAGGCGCAAGCTTTGAGTTTCCAAGCACACATCCAGAAGGCGAAAGAGCAATTAATCTGGAACGTTTACACGATGGAATCCCAAGACCAAGAACACTGATAACAGAGGATGGAAGAATTTTCCACGATGCGTCTTTATTAAGATCACAAATAGCACCAGCAAACAGAGAGATATTAGCAAGATTTCTGGCGTTCTTAAGCGAGGATCACAGAAATTTTGAAGAGGCTTACAGGCAATATTTGGGCGAAGTCACGCACGTATAATTCTCAGGAACACTTAAAAACCCCTCAATAACACTTTTACAATATGCAAAAAGTCCACTTGAAGAGTTAATACACGCGTTCTCTCTTATCAATGTTTACGATCATTATTCTGCTCTTTTGGTGATCGACACAGTATAGAACTCTATAATCACCTATTCTGATCCTGAATATCTTTTCACCTTCAAACCATTGATTCTCAACTCGCTTTGCATCTTTTGGAAAAGGGCTTTCTTGAAGTTCCTGAATAGCACCAACAAGCCTTTTGCATAAATCCTTTTCACACTTGTCAAGAAACTTATCCGCTTTTCTGGAGAATTCAATGCGAAGCATCTACAAGCCTAAACGCTTTTTTACAACTTCAAGAGGAACGGTTTTACCTTGACGAACTTCTTCAAGCGCCTCTGCAACCATCTTTCGTTCTTCTTCAGACAAATGAGTATCTGAAAAATCCTCGCGAAGGAGATGAAGCTCCTTATCCATTTCAGCAACTTTTGCTTTCACGGACTTCAACTCTGCAAGAATCTTCTTTTCAATCAATTCAGCCATATCTAATTCTATATTCATTTCATTTAAATACTTTTCCACACAGAAGCTTTATAAATCAATGACGAGATTTTTTTCTCGTATGAAAGTCCACGTCAAAAACTACGGCTGCAGCGCGAATGTAGCAGAAGGAGAGATAATAAAAGGACAATTCGAGCTGGCAGAAGAAAAAGATGCTGACACAATAGTCCTGAACATCTGCACAGTAAAAGGAGACAAAAATGCCCTTGATGAGATTAAAGCAGTAAAAAAAAACTATCCAAACAAGAAAATAGCAATAGCAGGATGCATAACACCAAGCATAGTAGGGCTGATAAAGAAAATAGACTCTGAAGCACGGTTGATAAACACGCACAACATACTCAACTTTTCTAACTTAGTTAATACAAAAACAGATGCATTACAGCACGCAAAGCCAATCAAATTATTGCAGCCAAGAGTAAGAACAAATCCGGTTGTGGGAATAGTGCCGATATCATCCGGCTGTTTGGATGCGTGCGCATTCTGCAGCACAAGACTGGTAAAAGGAGCACTATTCAGCTTCCCGCCAGAGATGATTGTAAGGGAAGTGGAAAAATGCGTGCAGGACGGGTGCAAAGAAATATGGATAACAGGACAAGACACCTGCTGTTACGGTTTTGACAGAGGAACTAATTTAGCAAAATTGTTGCAACAATTGGTAGAAATTACAGGCGACTTCAAGATAAGAGTCGGCATGGGAAACCCAAGACACGTGCCGAAATATCTCAATGAACTTGTAGAAGTTATGAAGAATCCAAAAATATTCAAGTTTTTGCATATACCAGTGCAGGCAGGCAACAATGAAGTACTAAAAGCGATGAGAAGAGGGCACACAGTCGAGACATTTGTTGATATCGTGAATGCGATGAGAAAAGAAATACCAGAAATGACAATCAGCACAGATATCATCGTTGGATATCCAACAGAAACACAAAAACAATTTGAAGACACACTGAAATTAGTAGAAGAAACAAAGCCAGATGTAATCAACATTGCAAGATTTGCGCCAAGACCAGGAACAACAGCAGCAACAATGCAAGGACAAATACACGGCAACATCAAAAAAGAAAGAAGCAGAAAGCTAACAGAATTACTAAGAAAAACCGCGCTTGAAAGAAACCAAAAATGGCTAAACTGGGAAGGAGAAATCATAATTGATGAAAAAGTAAAAGACGGAGTATCCGGAAGAAATTACGCATACAAGCTTATCGTGATAAGACAGGATTTGCCGCTGGGAACAGTGTTAAGTGTTAAAATAACAGAAGCGCACAATTATTTCTTAATTGGGAAAGAATTAGATCACTCTATTTAGAGAGAGCGGGTGCTAAATCTGTATTTCCTAAAAGTCGATCGATATACGCAACAACTTCATTGCCTAGCCCTAGATCAATATGGGTTTCGAATTGTCTTCCACTTGGCATTTTAGGGCCAATCCATTGGCCATCAACGGTTTGTGGATTAACATGCAATCCGTCAACAAGTTCACGCAATTGCGCTGCGCCTTTTGCTTCTGGAAATTCTGCCTTTACAGCATAAACGCTATTTCGTGTACCAAGCGTTAAAACAACGCCTGATTCTTTATGCATGGCAGTGTACCACGGGGTTAAAGGCTCTTTGCCCTTATATTGTGGATCAATTTCAGTCAACCTAAGACCACACCGACCAGCAACATGCTTCCAGAAAAGCTTGTCCATTTGCACAATGCCAACTTTGGGAAGATACAAAATTCTAGTCTCCCCACCCTCAGTAATTTCTACTTTCGCGGAATCTCTTACTTCATCTTCTGTTTTGACAAATAGATTTAAACTATTGTCAGAGGTCAATGCTTCCTTTTTCTGAACAACAA
>DATDPK010000036.1:0-3985 GCA_035292785.1 Candidatus Nanoarchaeia archaeon | reverse complement strand
TCCTGTGTTAATCAATAGTTCTGCAAAGCCCATTACGCCTAATCCAATTCTTCTGTTTGCTTTTGTGACTTGTTCTATTTCTGGCAAGGGATATTTGTTCACATCTATGACATTATCCAAAAAGTGTATTGCTTTGTGTATTGTCTTTTTGAGCTTGTCCCAGTCTAATTTATCGTTCGCAAAAAAATCCTTTGGATTTTTTGCGCCCAGAAAAGCTTTGCTTTTCTCGGGTTTCAGCATGTTTGTAAGATTGATGCTTCCAAGGTTGCAGCTTTCAAACGGATGTAATGGCTGTTCTCCGCAGGGGTTTGTGCTTTCGATTAATCCTGTTTGAGCAGTGGGGTTTTTCCTGTTTATCTCGTCGATAAATATCATTCCTGGGTCTCCTGTCTGCCAGGCGTTTGCAACAATCAGGTCAAATACTTCTTTTGCATTGAGTGTTTTTATTTTGTGTTTTGTTCTTGGATTGATTATGTCGTATTCTTTTCCTTTCAATGCTGCTTCCATGAATGAGTCTGTTGCTGCTACCGAGACATTGAAGTTTTGGAGCATTCCTTCTTTGCTTTTTGCCGTGATGAAATCAAGTATGTCTGGATGGTCGCAGTGCAGTATTCCCATGTTTGCTCCTCTGCGTTTGCCTCCTTGTTTCAAAATTTCTGTTGTCATGTCAAATACTCGCATGAAGCTTACTGGTCCTGATGCTACTCCTTTTGTGGTTTGTACTATGTCGCCTGTCGGCCTTAATCGTGAGAATGAGAATCCTGTTCCTCCGCCTGATTGGTGTATTATTGCTGTGTACTTTACTGCGTCGAATATTTCTCGCAAAGAATCTCCAACTGGCAGGACAAAGCAGGCGGATAATTGTCCTAATGGTGCTCCTGCGTTCATTAGTGTTGGGGTGTTGGGCATGAAGTCGAGGTTTGAGAGCATTTCGTAGAATTCTTCTTCTGTTTTTTTCAGCGCTCCTTTTTTGTATAATGCGTCTGCCTGCGCAACTGCTTTTGCGACTCTTCTGAACAGTCTTGCTGGTGTTTCTGTTACGCTTCCTTTTTCATCGCGAAGCAAGTATCTTGATACTAATACTTTTATTGCGTTTGGCGTTAGCTTTAATTCGTCTCTTACTCCCAAAAATGTTTTGAATTCTCTTACTTCTTTGTGTTTTTGTCTGTAGAGTATGAATGATTTTGCAACGTCTGCCAATTTGTTTTTGATTAATATTTCTTCCACTATGTCTTGTACGTCTTCTACAGAAGGGATTATTTTTGGTGTGAAGTGTTTTTCAAGTTCTTTGACAACTTGTTGCATTAGTTTTTTTGAAAGCTTACCGTCTTTCCTGTTTACAGAAGTGATTGCTTTGCCGATTGCTATCTCAATTTTTTCAGGCTGGAACTGTTCTATGCTTCCATCGCGTTTCCTTACTTTGCTTATGTGTGCCATCCACTAAACCCCTTTTTACCCTTGTTTTTCTTGCGGTGCTAACTATTTAAATGTTTTGACGAAAAGATATTAATTTTCTATATAGAAAACAAGTAATTTTATAAAAGCAGTCCCACCACACAGCATTATGGCTAAAGTCTTAATCGGCGTTGTAACGTATGGCAAGCAGCGTTATTGCCTTGACGAGTTCCAAAAAGCTCTTGAAGCGCAGACAGTTAAGGCAGATGCATTGTTTGTTGTCAATAATGGCGAGTCTGCGTATGCAACCTTGTTGAAATCAAGGAATTTAAACGCAGTTGAAGACCCGAAGCCGGCTTCTACAAGGATTGAGAAGATTGTGAACGGCAGGAAATATCTGCGCGAATATGCTTTGAAGAACAATTATGATGAATTAATCTTTGTTGACAGCGATGTTATGCTGCCTGACCACGCTGTCGAGTGGCTTTTGGCAACAAATGGTGATGTCATCAACGGTGTTTACCTGAATGCTTTTGATATGAATGGCAAAACTGTCATTGCTCCTGTTGTGTTCAAGGATTTGGGCGATGGCAACTGCCAATTGTTTACTTATGAGGGTATTTACATTCCTCAAATTGTCGCAATTGGCGCTGCTGGCTTTGGCTGTACTAGAATTAAGAGAAAGGTTTTGGAAGCTGTTGATATAAGGACTATGTCAAATTCTGCAACTGGTGGGGAAGACATTGCTTTTTATGTTGATGCAAGAGCCAAGGGTTTCAAGGCTTATGCAAACACAGTAGTCAAGTGTATTCATCGTCCTTATCCCGCTGATGACCAGCGCGCTAAATTATTCGAATGGCGCACGCGCATAGAGAATAATGCCGGCACATTGAATTTGCCGGAATGATTTATTCAAGTGCGTTTTCAAGACTTATCTCGACTGATCTCAGCCATTTGCCTGGAGGTCGTTCAAAGCCTTCTCCTGTTATTTCTCTTTCCTTAATCAGTCTTAATTGACTTGGTCCTATGTAAATTTCATGCCCTTTGAATCCTTTTGGAAGTTTTTCAGGAAGCATAATTCTTTCGGGTATGTAATATAATCTTAAAGGCTCGTTTTGCCCAGTTAGCGGTCTCCAAGTTTCTCCTTCAACGTGTCCTCTTTCTTCAAGCAGTTTAACATCTTCAGGGGTTAATTCTACTCTCATCTGGAGATAGCTGTCTAATGTTGCTCTCATGTTATCTGGCTCATATGTTCTGCTTTCTGCACTCTTATTACTCTATCAGCAAAGCTTTCTATTTTTTGTTCGTGGCTTACGATTATTATTTGTTTCAAGTTCAATTGTTCCAGCACATCTCTCATCCTGTCCAATTGTTCTGTTGAGAATCCATCTGTTGGCTCATCTAATATCAATAAATCCTTTGTCTTGATGTTGTTAATCAATGAATTTATTGTCTTGTTCAATGCCAGTCTGTATGCCAGTGCGCAGGCTGTTCTTTCTCCTCCGCTTAAATGCTCCACTTCAATCTCATAGCCGTTCTGCTGCACAATTGGCGTGAATGTCTCGTCCAGTCTTGCTGTCATTATTGTGTCGTCGACAAGCATTCCGAACCATTGCTGGAATAGTGCGTCAAATTCGTGGTGTATTTTTGCCATTACGTGTTTTTCTATCACGTCCATTAGCGGCTCAAAGAAGTCTGTCAGCATTTGATGCGTTTTCTGTATGTTTTCTAATTGTTTTCTTGCTTTTGTCTTTTTATCCAGCTCATTTTCCAGTAATGTAATCGTTTGCGTCAAATATTGTTCTTTTTGTTTCAGCGTTGCGTGTTGTATTGCTGTTGTTCTTTCCTGTTCTGCTGCAGTCTCCAGTTCTTTGCGCAAAGCATCATAAAGTTTGGCTGTTTCTGCAAGCGGTTTAATCTGTATTTCCAGTTCGGCGGTCTTTTTGGCGTAATTATCAGTCTCAGTTTTCAATAAGTTCGCTTGTGCTTCAAGCGCTGCTTTTCTTTTCAGGTTTTCCTGATAATGTGCGTATTTTACTCTCAGTACCATTGCTTCTCTTTCCTGTTTTCTTAGTTCTTCAATTTCTTCTTTTAATTTTGCAAGTTCATTTTCGAATTGTTTTGCCTGCAAGTTCACTGTTTGCAGTTGGCTGTCAAATTCAACAATTTTCTGTTGTTGCGTTGTGAGAATGTGTGTTTTGTGGTCGGAAGTGACTGTCTGCAGGCAGGTTGGGCAGTTGTCAAGCGATCTTATTTTCAGGCTTAATTCCGCTGCCTGCCTTTTTAGCGCATTATACTCTGCTATTTTGCTTGTATGTTCCCTGATTTCTTTCTCTTTTTTGGTGATTGATTGATTGTAATCTGCTGTTTTTCGTGTTATCTCGTCTATGTTTACCGGCAATATCTCCTGCTGTAGTTGTCCATTCAGGTGGTTTATGTCGTTCAGTAATTGTGCGTGCTGTTGTACTCGTGAATAAAGATGTGCTTTGTTGACTTGTATTTCTCTTGCAAGTGTTTCTGCTTTTTGTCTTGCTTCTTCTATTTCGCGTGTTTTGTTTTTTAGTTCTACTACTTTTGCTCTTGCGAGGCC
>DATDPK010000035.1:0-6994 GCA_035292785.1 Candidatus Nanoarchaeia archaeon | reverse complement strand
GGGGAAATGCAGTTATAGAAACCACCGGCATGACAACGGGCGGAGGTTTATCCAGGGAAGACCTGATGTTTTATCACGATTACATATTGATGCGTTTCTACACACACCCACGTGTTGTCAGCCATGCGTTTGATCAAGTTTTCAAAGGAAACGTTTCGGATTATTACCACAGGCCAGTTGTTAGTGCATTGAAAAAGTTAGCGGCGTTTGAAAAAAGACAAAGAGAGAACCCTCATCGGTTCAGCAATGGAATGACGCTAGAAGAAGTTGAAGAAGATGTTAGGGGCAACCGGGCCAGATATGATGTCAAAGATTTACTTGCAGCAAGTAAAAAGAGAGGTATTACAGATGCTGCGCCAATGAGTTTCCCACGTCGTGCACCACCAATAGCACTGCCTTCTTCTGGACTGCCTAATGAGAAGATAGCCCGTCCATTGCCGGTTGCAGAATCTGAAGAGCAACCTTTGATTCAATCAACACCATAAAGTTTGATTAGAGTTCTAACTTAAAATTCTTTTTTAATAATTGATAAGCAGCGACGCACTTACAACTTCAATTCTTTTCTCAAATTGTCCAGAAAACGCTTGAAGTCATCCTTCTTGATGGCAGCACCGCAGGCGTGCTCGTGGCCGCCACCATAGCCCTCGATGCCGACCAAAGCTTTCTCAATTGCTTTCAGAAGATTGATATTAGCAGGAGAACGCAAAGAACAGCGCACTTCACCGGACTTTTCCCTGCCAAGAACAATGACTTTGTTCTGGAACTTGTACAACAATTCATTAGCCAAGTCTTTGGTTAGACTCAACTTGTCCTCTTCGTATGTGAAGACGTAAAGACGGTCATCAGAAGACTGCTTAAGAGCCTTGGAAAGCAAGGCTTCATACACCTTGTTAACTTCCAAATACTTCTTCCACAACAATTTCCCTTTTGGAGAAGTCTGCTTAAGGATTTCATACGGGTCCTCAATTCTTGTCAAGATTTTCACAGCAGTAGAAACATCAGACATTGAACCCTTCAAATTAAACGAAAAAACCTTTACAAGAGTGCCAATTTGGGTGTTGAACAAAGCTTCCTCAACAGTTGAAACTGTCTTAGGCAACAATTCAGGATAAGCATCCTGAAAAGGAGCAGCAAAAGGAGGAAAATACCAGTCGCCAATAGCGCCAGTAACAGCAATCCACAAGTCTTCAGGCCGCTCATCATTAGTAACCTGCCAAATCAAAGCAGGAGTAGGAATGTTAACACCCCTCTTCTGAGGATTAAAATACTTAACACGGTCGCGCTCAAGAAGAGTATGATGGTCAATCCAGATAACAGGAACTTTCACAGCGTCAATAAACTCCTGGTCAACCATCGCAACATCAAGAACAAAAACCTTGTCAGCGCCAAACTCCTCAACCTTCCTTGCAAACAAATCAACAGTAATCCTCGGATAAGCCTTAACTGGAAGGCCCTTGCCCTCCTTAACAAAACGGTAACACAACAAAAAGCTCGCAAGGCCATCAGGGTCGTCGTGAAACAGGAAAAGAGGGCGCTGGCAATTCAACAACTCCTCCTTGACAATAGCGACTTCCTTATCAGTAAGCATAAAACGCAATTGAATAGGGTGATTTAAAAACGTTCCGCGAAAGTTATATAAATGAAAAAGATGAAAAATACCTTATGAGCGTATGCGAAAACTGCCACAGCTACAAAATATTCGGAAAAAAATGCTGGTTTTACTGGGAAGACAAGAAGACCTGCTCACAATTCAAGAAAGCGCCAGAGGATGAACCGCAATTCTCAAGCGAACTAATCCAAATCAGCCAGCCTTGAACCCTCAAAACCCTTTCTAACAAGACTTTCTACGTCAAGCGCCTGCTCACAATTTTCAAGAACACTTGCAGAAGATTTCAGATTAGGATGAGGGGAAACCAAAAAACTGCAGCAATCCTCATAAGGCAAAATACTCAAGTCATAAGTTCCAATCTCACGAGCAGTTTTCACAATATCCTTCTTGTTCTCGCCAAGCAAAGGAGTGAAAATTTTGCTCTTAACAGAGCTGTAAACAGCAACAAGATTCTCAACAGTCTGCGAAGCAACCTGGCCAAGACTATCGCCAGTCACTAACGCATTAGCGGATTCTTTTTTTAAGATAAGCTCAGCAATACGGAACATAAAACGCCTATAAACCAGCATCCTGACCTTGGCAGGAACGTGCTTGATAAGCTCAAGCTGAATATCCTTAAAAGGAACAAGATAAAGCTTCAAATTGCCAAACTTCTTCAAGTACTTTACTAACTTGACAACCTTATTCTGAGCGCCATTAGTAGACGTCTGCTGGTGAAAATGAACAGCAACAACATCACAACCCTGCTTAAGCATCATATAAACAGCAACAGGACTGTCCAAGCCACCGCTCAACAACGAAATTACCTTCATAAATAGAGAAGAATGGCAGCCTATTAAAAAGTTAACTCGCAAAAATTATAAAGGCGAAAAACAGAAGAAAAACCATGATATTAAAGGGGGTAAAGTACAAGGAAAAAGAAAGAATTCTATCATACGCACTCGCAAGAGCAAAACCACTGGTGGAAAAAGAAGAATTCACAGGAAGCGCGCCAGCGCCATTCGTAGGCAGATACGGGTATCCAAATGTCAATGTTGGAATACTCTCAGCAACACAACACGAAGAAAATGCGTGGCGATATGACGCGCCAAGATACTGGGCAGGGCAAAATCTGACAATACAAGACGTTGTGCAATACAGAACTTCAATGATAAACAGCAGATTTGTAAGCAATGTAAAACAGCCAGACAAACTCGTAGGAATAGCGCAAGACGTGGCAATGTCAGACAAAACAATAGACATCGACGTTGCCCTGACAAAAAAACCAAACCTGAAACTGACAACAGACCAATGGGTCGCGCCAATGGGACCACAGGCAAAGCTGAAACAGCTAAGCATTACAAGCAACCCGCACATACCAACAAAAGTGCAAAAGTTCTATGACGATAAAGATGCGTTGGCAAGCGAGGCACTCACTGTGCTATATTCCAAAGGAGTGGATGAAAATTCTTTGAGCAGAATGCTCAGCGTAGGAGTATTTGGAAAACAAAGAAAACTAGTGCCAACAAGATGGAGCATAACAGCAACAGATGATACTTTAGCTAAAAACCTGCTGGCAGAAGTAAAAGAACAACAATTATGGGAATACAGAGCATATTTTGGCAGTTATATGGGAAATTACTATTTACTTTTGTTTTTCCCGCAACCCTGGAGCTATGAACTTTTTGAACTATATGCAAAACCAGGGCCTGTGATGGAATACAGCACAGATTACGAAAGTTTTGAAGGCAGAAAAGAATACGCAGAAAACTGCGCAGGAGGATATTATACGGTAAGACTGGCAATAGCAGAACATTTGCGCAACAAGAAAAGACAATCAAGCGTGCTGGCAATAAGATTCATAACAGACGAATACGTGCTTCCGCTCGGCGTATGGGTTACACGCGAGGCAACAAGAAAAGCGCTTGAGAAGCCGATAACATTTGCAAGCAAAGAACTAATGCTCAATTACGCACAACAAATAGCCAAGAAAAAGTTTGGAATAGACATAAAACAAATACTGCAAAAAAGCAATTTGCTAAAACAGAAAAAATTAAACGAATTTATCTAAGCCTGCTGTCGACGATCAAAGCAAGCTGCTTTACCTGAACCTCTGTGCACAATCTCGTGTCAGAACCAACCTCGACAAGATACTCAGAACGCACAAAGACCAAAGTTTCACGGTCAAGCTTTGCAAAAGTATAAGCCTTTTCACCAACACTCTTGTCAGCGCCGACGTTGAAAACTTTCAAACGACGCTCAAACTCAGTCATAGCATCTTCTGCATTCTTGAAACCGATCAAGCTAACACCAGCAGTCAACCGCTCATTGTCATAATCCTTCAAGTTAACATAACAATTTTTTGTACCAATCTGAGAAGTGATCTTAACATTAGATTTGCCACAAACATTTGCAAAATCAGTGTTGGTCAACAATTGAGAACAACCGAGCTTGGAATAAGGCTCAATCTTGCTTCCAGTAGGCTCCAAAGGAGTATAAGGCTCTTCAGAAACTTCAGTATCAGAAGGCGGAACAGCAGGCGGTTGGCCAGCAGGAGGAGTCACTACAAAAGTAGCAACATTGCCATCTTCAGCAGCTGGCTTTGGAGCTCCTTCCAATTGAGGAGTCTGCGGAGGCACACAAGCCACCAATAACAGCAATAATAACAGATATTTTTTCATAAACAAACAAATCACCAATAACTATATAAACCTTTTTACTCTCGACAAAATAGATGAGCACACACGAAATTCTGGTAGAACTGCAACAAGCACTAAGAGCAGCAGAAAAGGAAAAAGTAGACTTAACTGAGAACGAAACAGGAAGCTTTGCAGACTTCCAGAAAAGAAAAAAAGAAGGAACAAGGCTAAAGTTAACAGGAATACTGCAAAGATTAACACTCGCAACAAAAGAAACAGAATTGTCTAAATTAGTGCAACAGCTAAATAATACTCAAAATGTTGGTGAAATGAAAAAAATTCTTGACAAATTGGCAGACAAGATTACGCCTGAAGAAAAACAAAAAAACGCTTTCAATTCAAGAATACTGCCAAGTGAAGTAAGAGAAGAAGTGCAGGCAGACCTTGCAGAAGCGCAAAGATGCTTTGAAAATGCCTGCTATCGAAGCACATTAATATTATGCGGAAGAATATTGGAAACAGCTCTGCACAGAAAATACTTTGAAAAAACAGGAAATGACTTGCTTGAGAAAGCGCCAGGAACAGGACTTGGCAATTTAATAGCAAAACTGGCAGAGAAAGGGATAAAGCTCGAGCCAGGATTGATGAACCAAATTCATCTTGTTAATCAGGTGAGAGTTTACAGCGTGCATACAAAACAAGAAACGTTCAGGCCAACACAAAATCAAGCGCAGGCAATAATGCTGTACACAATAGACGTGCTGGATAAGTTGTTCAGGAACGCCTGATAGCAATAAACCAGCGCTTGTCTTCTTTTCCATACCAATGTTTACTAAAATAAGCAATGGAAAAAGAATGATTGCTGCCAAGCCAAGGGTCAATAAGATGAATTCTTTTGCCTATTTTCCTAACAACAGCGTAATGGCCTGTTTTCTCGTCGGGAAGCCAGTAGCAAACAATGATTTTGCACCAAGGCAGAAATTCCTTGATTTCACCAATAGAGCCGTTTCTTCTTACGATATAACTTAGCTTAAGCTTCTCGCACAAAGCCGGAAACTCATAATTTTTAGTGCCGATGCGCTTATTGGAATGCATTAATTTGGCTAAAGATTTCTCTGATTTCTTAATGCCAAAAGAAGCCAAAACCATACGCATACAAGCAGGACCGCAAGTCCAGTCCTTGGATTGCTTGAAGTATTTCATGACTTGAATTTCTCCAAATCAGCCAAGAAGCGCTCGATTGTCTTGACAACAAACTCCGGTTGAGTCTGCAAGACCTCAGCAGTCCTTGAAAGAATGTCACCCTTGAATTCTTCTGTAGACTTTAATGTAAAGTCAGGCAATTCCTGCTTTTTCTGTGATGCTTTTCGTGCCTTTTTCCACAATTCAAACAATTCAGCAGCACGGGCAGGAACCTGGTGAACATTACACTTCAACAAAGCAGCAGCCTTGTTCAAAACATCGTGCTCCTGCTTCATAAGATTCTCAGCAGCCCTGCCAGCAGCAAAAGTAATCCTGACAATACCATCCTTAACTTTTGAAGCTTTTATTATCTTGATTTTGCCAGCTTCCAAAGTACTCTTCAAATGAGTGCCACCGCAAGCCTCAACATCAATGCCAGGAATGTTAACTATGCGCAACAATTTGCCAGGAGCAACACCACCCTGATAAATCTCCATACCAAACTCACGCTCAGCACTCTCACGAGGCATAAAAGATAATTTTGTCTTGATAGCGCTTTGCACAATCTTGTTAGCCTCTGATTCAATCTTAGCCAATTGCTCGTCGGTGAGAGCCTCATAATGAGTAACGTCCAAATGAGCCTTGTCAACATCCTTTTTAGCAGAAGCCTGGTTAGCGTGCCTGCCAAGAACTTTCCTTGCAGCAGCATTCACAATATGAGTGGCAGTATGATGCTGGGCAAGCTGAACACGCCTCTCAAAATCAATCTCGCCGTGAACCTTGTCGCCAGCGTGGAACTTAGGCTTAGAAGCCATAACGTGAACAATAAAAGGACCCTGCTTGAACACATCAACAACCTTCTCACCATTCAAAGTACCGTGGTCAGCCAACTGCCCGCCAGAAACAGGATAAAACACAGTCTGATTAAGCACAACCATATTGTCAATCACAGCCAAACAATTAGCATCAAAAGAAGACTTTGTGTAATCTTCGAAGTATAATGCTTTAGTTGGAGGCAAAGAATCCAAAGGAAGCCTCTCAACACGCTCAGTCTTAGTCTCCTGCTCCTTCTGCTCGTGACGGGCAGCAACTAAAGCATAAAAGTTGTCGGGCACAACAATTTCCCTGCCTAACTTAGCAGCCTCATCACGAATAAGCTCAGGAGCAATACCCTGGCTGTCATAAAGCTGAACAAGGTCATCAGTAGAAAGCTTTTTCTCCATCAAACGAGGAAGCATACTTCGCGTCTTTTCCATAGTTGCAACGTATTTCTTACGCTCAACTTCCAAAATCTCAGAAACCTCGTCCAAATGCTCGGAAACTTCCGGGAAAAGGGGCTTAAGATAATCAGCGTGCCACTTGCAAATCTCTGGAAGGGAAAGCTTCCAGCCAAACTTGTCAATAAAGCCCAAAGCACGCCTCAAAATAACACGCAGATTATACATTCCGCCAACATTACTCGGCAAAGCACCATCGTGAATTGCGAACAATAAAGCACGAGAATGCTCGGCAACAGCATACTGAGCGGCAAGAGGCAGCATTTTCTCTTTTAATTCATTAACATCCATCTTCAACTTGGAAGCAA
>DATDPK010000034.1:0-22673 GCA_035292785.1 Candidatus Nanoarchaeia archaeon | reverse complement strand
CAAGACAGCAACACTTGGAGCGTCCTCCTTCTGGACAAAGGTACAATTATCAAAATCTGCAACCCAAACCTTCACCGCTGTCAAACGCTTCTGCTCCACCCCGAAGCGGATAACAATTAGAGCGTATATATTCTTTATTGTGATGGACTGGTGGGAAAGTTTAAATACCAACTACTGAACTTTAAAAACAAAAAGATGGCGCAACAAAGCTTAATAGAATACATCCAGAAACTTCTAAAGCAGGGGTATGACATAGAAGCAATACGCAGCACCCTGCTGCAGGCAGGATATGCTCCTTATGAAGTTGATACTGCAATACGAATTGCGGCCAAACCAAGCAGGGCAATACCAACAAAAATGCTAATGATAGCATTTGTAATACTGCTTGTTTTCAGCCTTGGAGTAATAATGCTCATCAAAATCTTACAAGCGCCACCAGTTGTGCTAAGCTTAAAAATAACTGCTCTCAGCACACAAACAGCGCCAGGAGAAAACCTAATCCTGACAGCAGAAATACAAAATCCAAGCGGAAGAAAGACAAACGCGCTTCTTGATTACACACTTGCAGGACCAGGAGGCAGAATAACAGCACCGACAGAAAGCATAACCGTGACTACAAAAACAAATGTGCCGAGCAACATACCAATACCAAAAGACGCGCAGCCAGGAAGCTATACACTGACTGCAGTTTTATCATACCAAGACAAAACAGCAACACAACGCCTGAATATCGAGGTAACTACTGAACCAACAAAAGCACCAGAAGTCCTCAAAAAAGAAGTCGAGGAAGAAGCAAGAGAAATACAACAAGCCTGTCCAGGAGGGTGCGATGACTTAAACTTCTGCACAACAGACACCTGCGCACAAGGCACCTGCCAGCACACAACAATAACACCATGCTGCGGAAACAACGTGTGCGAGCCAGGAGAAGATGAAAGCAGCTGTCCTATTGACTGCGGCAAGGCAGTAAACCCGGAAGAAATAACAAAACAAGCAGAAGGAGAGAATACGCAAGATGCGATATCATTGTGCAACACACTAGGCCAGCGCACTTACATTGATTCGTGCCTGAGCAGAGTAGCAGAAACAAAAAACGACCAGACAATATGCGATGGAATAGTGGACACTGAAATAAGAGACTCCTGCTACATACATTTTTCTTACAACAATGATTTCAGCGTCTGCCCCAAAATAACAAACCCCTATTTGAAAAGCTCTTGCAACACACTGGCAGGACTCGGGCAATACCAAACAGAAAGCTAAATTTTGCTGATAAAACCACGCCTTGGCTCAAAAATATCGCCAGCACGCTTCAATTTCTGAATAATCTCCTCTGCTTCAGTATCACCAATACCCTTCTCATCAGCAGCCCTCAACAAATCTTCCATAGGAATAACCTTGCCAACCTTTGCTTCTAGTTCGCCAATAAGCTCCTTCATCAAAATCAACCTGTTTCGACTGCTCGCAGGAGTATCAGTAGCAATCCTGTCAATATCAATCAATCCAGTCTCCTCGTCAAAAGCAACCTGTCGCAGACAATAATCCAGCAACTCAATTGCTTTTCTTGCGTCTTTTTTTAACACTTTGTCTCTCAAATGCAAACGAGCACTTGCCTCAGAAAGACGAACAAGACCCTCCAATTGACGCGCTGAAATAGGAATAGACTTAATGCCCTTATCGCCGGTAGCAGAAGCACGCATCTTAAGATAATACTCCTTCAATTCCTCAACAGCCGCATCAGTGAGCTTAGGAAAAACAGTCTGCCTCGAATACGCAAAATACTTTCTCAACAACTTAGTGGATAATTCAGGATTTTCCACATTGTTCTGGTGCAATTCAAGAATAAATTTAGCCATATTCTCATCCTTGGTTGGATCAGGCAAGTCCTTGATTGGAAAAATAAGGTCAAACCTGTTGATGAGAGTGGGAGCAAGATTAATCTGGTTAGCAACAGTATCATAAGGGTCAAAACGGCCAAACTTAGGATTCGCGGCAGCAAGAACAGTGGTCTCACAACGCAAAGAAGCCTGGATGTTAGCCTTGCTGATAGTAACAGTCTGCTGTTCCAATGCCTCGTGCATAGCCCAGCCGTCCTCCTTAGACATCTTATCAAGCTCGTCAATGCAACACAAGCCGCGATTGGCAAGAACAAGCGCTCCTGCCTCCAAACTCCAGCCCTGCAAAAACTCATCCTTGACAACAGCAGCGCTCAAACCAGCACCACTCGCGCCCTTACCAGTCACATAACGGGCCTTTGGCGCAACAAACTGCATACGCTTAAGCATCTGAGATTTCGCAGCACCAGGGTCACCAACAAGCAAAATATGAATGTCACCACGAGTAATAACGCCATCATCACGCCTCTTGCGAACACCGCCTACCAACTGCAATGCCAAAGCCTCCTTAATCTTATCGTGGCCATAAATACTCGGCGCCATACTTTGAACAATTTTCTTCAATATCGCAGGATCTTTTCCCAAATCCCTAATCTCCTTCAATTCCTCAGGGTTGATATTGATGTCAGTATAATCCGCATCGACAGGCTCAAGAAAATCAGCCTCGATAAACAAATCAAACTTCGTGCTCTGGCCTCCGGTTCTCAGAAAAATCGGGACTTCCTTGACTGCGCCAATAACAATAACACGAGCGCCAGGATTAGTGCGCTTCTCAGTCAAAGGAGAAACCAAATCATTCTTTAACAAAACATTCATACGCTTAGGCTGTTCTCCGCCCTCCAACTGCTCAGGAACCTCCTCCAAAACCATCATTTGAGCGTCCACAAGCTCCTTGGTCATCAATCTAAACTTGCCTTTTCTTCCGCAACTGCACTTTGTAGGCTCCTGAAATTTACTATCAAGCTGCAAAATCACAAGAGTATTGCCGCAACTCGGACATTCAAAACGAGCGCTGGCAACCTGAGGCCTAACCTCGCTCTTATTCCTAACAACACCATCAAAAGCCAAAAGCTTGTTCAAATGCTTGCTCCTGATTTCCCTGACAAGCAACTTTGCACTTGGAGGCAAGTTGTTAAAACGAAGAGTAAAACCCTTGACCTCTTTTGACAAATTCATCTGCTCAACAGCAAGCTCGCCAGCCTTAAGCACTTCCTCAGGCTGTTCAAGAAGCATATCAGCAATATCAGGGTCGAACTCAGCAAGCTTGGCAAAATCAACAACAAGACTGCGCTCACCCTTCCTAATACGCTCTAACAACTGCTCATTGTAGTTCTTTTCCAAAAACTCCTGCAATTTGTTGATTAATGTAACAGAGTCAATCATCCCTTTCAATAACCCCCGAATAGGAAAGAATAACGTATATTAAAAAGGTTTGTGGTGATAGAGTAGTGTACCCTAAGGTTTCCTGTGGAAATTATAGACGAGAACGCATTTATTGTAACGGTGGAACGTATTCCATTGTAACACGCGCATTATTATGATCCAGATAAGCCACGTCTTCAACTGAAGGATTTTTGGAATTTGGTTCAATGATTAACAACCAATGCTTATCTGTATCTGGGAGCTTAACAACGCTTAAGATATATAATGGACGATGTTCGTGTCGCTCTCTTCCGTGACCATATGCTGCTGTATCATTACAATATTCTTCTCCCACTATAAAGATGTCGTTGCTCCAATGGGCGCGCACTGCTATTTCTGGGATTATGCGTGCGCCCTTTGGCAATAAATCAGCAAGTTCTCCAGAATCCAAAAATGCTCTAATTATTCTTTGCCTTTTTCCAATACTTTTTTCCCGGTCCAAAGCTGCAAACAACTGGTTCATAGAAAAAACTACTTCTGCTTAACCTTTTTCAAGTTCTCAATGAGCTTGTCCAAAGCGTTGTTGACTGCTTCCTCGCTCTTTGTGCCTGTGCAGACAACTTTTCCATTGCTGAACAACAAGAAAGTTGCCTTCTGCTCTGGAAGCTTGTAAACAAGACCTGGAAACTGTTCAGGCTCGTATTCAGTGTTTTCCAACTTCATAGCCAAAACGTTCAGGTTCAAGTCCATACCAACACTGCCGGATGCGACAATGTTCTGAATCTTTACTTCTGGCTCCTGCTTAATCTTGATGTTAATCTTCTCAAGACTCTTCATTATCTTGCGAATGCTTTCGTGAACGTTAGCCATAGTCCTTGCGCCAGTGCAGACAATCTTTCCGCTGCTGAAAATCAAAGCGCTTGTCTTAGGCTCTTTTATTCTGATAACAAGACCTGGAAACTGTTCAGGATTATATTCAGTGTTAGACAAAGTAGCTGCCATTTTTTCCAATGGGATATCGTGGCCCAATGAAGCGCTGACAACAATGTTAACAACCTTAATCTCGCGCGGAGACGCCTTTTCCTTCTGCTTTTTTGGCATATAAATTCCCCCCAAATATTTAACTCGTTCCTTTATAAATAGCGAAGGTGGTTTAAATACTTTTGTATTTTTAAAGGAATCGACGACAAATTAATACTTATTTTCTATATGGAAAGTATATCTCTTAATGGACCTTAAACAACTTCCTAAGAAGAACACTAAACACAACCACAACAACAAAATAAGTCCAAAACCAATTCAACTTCCACAAAGCCTTCAAAGGCTTATTGTTAATAGTCACAGACTTGAAAACATCGCTCTTGTAAGTCTCAGTAACAGGAGCATAAACTCTTTCAGAACTAATAATAACACTCTTGTCAATCTCCTGCCCGCCGGAAACAAAAGTAACCAAATAATCCCCTTCCTTTTCGCCCTTCAAAACAAACTCTGCAGACTGGCTGACAAACTCTTTTTCAACATCACCAACAACCTGCAAAGAATCAGGAACTTTCATGCTCACATTTCCAATAATTCCCTTTTCAGCAAGAACAGAAACTGAAAACTCCTCGCCAACCATCAAAGGCTCAAAAGCCAAATGAGCGCTCATCCAGCCAAAAATCAACAACACAGGAATAAAAGTAATCAAAGTAGGCTTCATACTCTTGCCCATATACTGCATATTCACCTGCATCATCTGCTTCTGAACTCCCATCATCTTCTCAGGATTATCCTTCAAACTTTTCAACTTAGTTTGATAATCCTTAAGCTCGTCCTTCAACCGCTTCATTTCCTTCTGGTCGCTCATCCACTTGTAAATCAGGACGATAAACAAAGAAACCAAGAAAGACAAAATGGAAATTGCTACAAATGGAGAAAGTTTCAGCAAAGGACCAAAAACAACATTTAATGCAGCATCAAAAACCATCAGCCACCCATAAACTTGCGCAGCATAGGATTCATATCCATCATATGCTGGCGAGCAATATCCTCGTATAGACGGTAAACAATCATAACAGTCAACAACAAACTTGTACCATTAGTCAAAGTGCCACTGACATCAGCAATAGCGGCCAGAAAACCAATAGAAAGTCCGCCCATAATAGTCAAAGGAGTAATGTACCTCTGCAACAAACGCTCCAAAACACGCTCATCCTTCCTAAAACCAGGAATCTGCAAGCCAGTAGAAACAATCTGCTTAGCCTGAGAGCGGGCATCCATACCAGAAGTTTGAACCCAAAACCAGGCAAAAACAACAGCGCCAACCATCAAAAACACCATATAAGTAACACCCTGTAACATAGTAGCAAGAGTCAAGCCACCACGAATAGCGCCTCCAACCAAATCAGGAGGAGTAACCCAAGAAACCAAACCAGAAGCAGGACTGTTGCCTGCAAAAGTTCCAAGAATCGGAAAACCCCAATTCTGCAATAAACGAGCCCACAACTGAATATTAGCAATCAAAGCACCAATCAAGATAACAGGAATATTCGAAGTGTAAACAAAATTCAAAGGCCATCTGATACCATGGCCCCTAACCCTGCCAAAAGACAAAGGAATCTCAACCTTCATAGACTGCGCATAAACAGCAATAGCGAAAACAACAACAGTTGACACAATGCCGGCAAGCATCAATAAAGCTGTCTGAGGGTCGCCTGCAGCCAAACTCTGAAACAAAGCAGGAATTGCGCCAGTCGCAACACCAGGATTTGTAGGAGAAGGCAAAGGCGACAACAACCTGATAAACAAAGACTGCGAAACACCAGCAGCGATAAACAAGCTAATACCAGAACCAAAACCCCACTTGCTCACAACCTCATCCATAAACATGATCAAAATACCACCCAAAATCAACTGGAAAATCAACACCAACTCCAACTGGAAAAACAGCCCAGTGCCTGCCAACGCCTCAGGCGGAGCAAGACCGCCCATAAAAACATAAATGCACGCCTCAAAAATAACAAAGAAAACAGACAACACTTTCTGAATACCCTGAAAACGCTGCTTACCCTCCTTAGTTGTAAGGTCAAACTTAACCAAACCTGAACCATTCAACAACTGCAAGACAATACTTGCAGTAACAATAGGACCAATACCTAAAGACAAAATACTTCCAAAACTCGCACCAAGAATAACTGAAAGAAGCTCAAACCTCTGCAAAGCATTCTGGCCAAGACCAAACAACGGAACAAGCCCCAAAATAAAGAAAAGAACAAGCATAATGCCTGTCCACTTCAATTTTTCCTTAAAAGAAAGCTTCTTCTGAGTAGGATGAGCAACTTCCGGAAGATTCTTGATAATCGCATCAAAAAATGCCATGTCTAACCTTTCAATATTAATTCGCCGCCAGCAGACTTTACTTTCTCAGCAGCACCTTCTGCAGCAGCAGGAACAATAATCTTAAGCTTGTGAACAACCTTTCCAGAACTCAAAAGCTTATCGTAACCCAGCTTAGGCAAATCAACAACAAAAGCACCAGCTTCCTGAGAAACTTCCTTTAAAGCAACCCAAGAAGGCAATTTGTCTTCAACATCGCGCAAGTTAATAGCATTAACCAAAATTCTCTGCTTGGAATCAAAACCACTCCTTCCAAAATAATCCATCTTAGTGCCCCAATTAGAAGGCTTCTTTGAATCAGATTTCTTACCACTACCGGCATTGCCAGCTCCACCACGCATTCCTGAATTTCTGTGTTTGTTCTTGCCCCATCCGTGCGTGTTAGAACCGCGCTGCCTTGAATGTTTTTTACGATGATTTACGACCATATTACACCATCCTCAAAATCAAATCATTAATCTTTTCTCCCCTGTCGCCCAAAGCGCCTGCCATCTTAAACGAAATCTTGATGCCTTTTCTTCCAAAACCCTTTCTCGGAGGATTAAGCCTGAAAGCTTTCTTGCAACCACGCTTTTCCAAAGCAGCAAGAACCTGCTCATTAACAGGACCCCAAGTAGTATAATACTTAACCTTAGCCAACATTCCCTGAGTGCTTGGCGAATCCTCAACAACGACACAATGATTCTTCTTATCCAAGCCAAAAGTTTTCAAAGCAGCCTTGATATCGTGCCTGACGTGAACCTGGCCGCGCACCCTGACAACAGCAATCTTCATTTGTGCTTCCTCCCCTCAATCATAGCAACTGCCTTGATACCCTCTGGGCGAGGCTTAAACTCATTAAGTTTCTTCAAAGCATCAATGCAAGCTGAAATAACATTAACCTTTGAACGAGTCTGACCAAATGTCTTGCTATAGATGCTTTCAATACCGGCCAATCGCAAAATCTTAGCACATTCCTGCTCAACAATCAAACCCTTGCCCTTAGGCGCAGGCAGCAAATTCATTCTTATCGAGCCGCACTTGCCCTGAACAGCAAAAGGAATGCTATGAGGCTCAGCAGAGGTGTCTTCCCAACTGCCAGCTCCCCTTCTAATCTTGAAAACAGCCAATTTCGCATTACGAATTGCCTTTTCACGGGCAGGAACAGTGTCCTTGCTCTTTCCATAACCAATTCCAACATAGCCATCAGAATTTCCAACAACAGCCATACAAGCAAAGCTTGGCTTGTTACCCTCAGGAGTCTTCTTCTGAGTCTGCTTGAAAATACGCCTTGAACCACCGCCAAACTTACCCTTGCTCTGACCAATCATCAAAAGCTCGCTCTGCAAGTTAGGCATCAACATATCAACAATCTGCTCCTCCAAAATAGGCAAGCCAGAATCCAAAATATTGTCAATATCAGTAATCTCGCCGGCCTTCACTTTCCTGCCAAGGTTGGTCTTAGGAGTCCAAGCTTCCACGTTAATCTTAATTTCAGGCTTGGTTTCCTTTTCAATTTCGGGAATCTCAGTAGGATTAATTACGTCCTTCTCTACTTCAAGCTTCTCTTCCTCTTCAACCGGCTGTTCTTTCTCTTCCACTGGTTGTTCTTTCACTTTCATTTTCCACCTATCTTAGCCTTCACTTCATCAAAATGCGAAGGAAGCTTCTCAGGATCAAGATTTGCCTTCAAATAACTGCCAAACTGCCTTGCATACCTTTCCTTATTTGCCTTCAATGATTTTGCAAACGCAGCAACGTGGTCTCCACGAATCCTTTCCTTTGAAGGAACAATTTCCTTGGAACAAGGAATATCAAGACCGCCATCAATCGCGCCCTGAACTGCAGCATACAAAACACAACCCTTGACACTTGTCTGCTGGCCCAAATCAGTCACGCATAAAAGTTTCTTTCCTGCCTTTTTTGCAAGCAACAAACCAGTCAAATAAGCAGCACTCAAATTACCAGTGCTCGCCTTCCAGCCGTGCTTGCGAAGCTCACTTGAATGAGCGCTCAGCAAAACCTTGTCGCCCTTAGGCTCAAACTCAACAATCTGCAAACTAATATGCTTCAAGCTCTTTCTTACAACCAAGCGCGGCTTGTGCCCAAGCAACAACTTAAGGCGCTTTCTGTAATCAGTCTTGCCAATGCGCTTTCTCCTATGCTGAACCGTGTATACTTGATTTATCATTTTGCCTTCTTCACCATATCCTGCTCTGCGATGTAAATCTTGATGTGATTAGTACTTCTGAAAAATCCACCCTTAATCTTTGCATATAAGCTGTGGAAATCAGCATTTGAAATCAACTTGTTAGTACGCAAAACCTTTGCAAGCCTTCGCTGTGCGCGAACCCTTGCAATCCATACAAGCTTAGGATTCAAACGAGCGCTTGCAACAGCCTTTCGCGAACCGTGGCCTGTCTTTCTTCCCTTTCTCTTCTGAATCTGGATTTTTTTTGCACGCGAACGGCTGACTCCCTGAGCCTGCACTTTTGAAATTATTCCCCTGTTTATCAAGCTCCTGACATCAAATTTTGTAATAGCCTCGCGAATCTTTGTCAGCTGCTCAGGGTCAAAGTGAACCCTTTGCGGCGAACAATTCAAAATCTGCGAAGCAAGCCTTTTCTGCAATTCCATTTTACTCCTTCCTCATCAGCACTTTATCCATTTCCTTCTTGGCCTGCTCTTTCTTTTCTTCAACAGGCATTTCCTTCTTCTCTTCCTTCTTTGCAACCTTCTGCTTTACCTTCTCAGCCTTTTGCTTGGCAGATTCTGCCTTTATTTTCTTTCTTGAGGCAAACTGTTCTGCAATAGACTGGATTGCTGAATCAACATCCTTGACATTAAGCACAATGAACTTCTTATCCTTGCAGGCCTGAAGCAAAATTGTTTTCTTTCTTTTGCCAACCCCGCCCAACAACACACCATGCACTTTCGGGTCGAGCTTTCCAAGGTCAACAATTGAGTATACCAACGAAGGCAACAAGCCATCCTTAGTCATATAACGGACTGCAACAGGAGTCCTGTATCCTACATTTACCGAAACAGGCCTTCCGTGAATTCCCTTGCGCATCTTGTTGTGAAGACCGCGAGGCTTTCTCCAGCTAGGGTCAACTTCCTTTCTCTTATGAGAGTCATAGTGCTTGAATTCAGGAAGCTTAGCCTTCATTTTCTCTTTCAAAGCCAACAATTGTTTAACGTTCATTGTTCAAACACCTTCTTACCAGCCTTTTCAGTCAAATAAATTCCATCCTGGAAAACACGCAAGTCACGATTTCTCTTTGCAGTCAGCAATTCAATATCACTTGCAATCTGACCAGCCAATTCCTTGTCAGCGCCCTCAACCAAAATCTTGTCTTCATCAATCTTGACAACAGCGCCCTTCTTGAGCGTCATAGTTCTCGGGTTCTTCTCCCCCAAAAAGTTCTTTATGATGAACTGGTCGCCGCTAATAGAAACGTTCATTGGGAAATGGCCTGAGCATATCTTCAAATGATACTGGTAAAGCTCCTGCGAACCCTTAATCATATTCTTGGCGTGAGCTATGCACGTGTTGATTATCCTCTTCTCGCGCTTTGACGCAGACTTGCAGGCAAGCTTCAGCTTATTATCCTCAACAGATATCTTTATTGAAGGCTCCCTAATCACTCGAACACATTCTCCCTTCGGACCCTTGACAGTAAGCAATCCATCCGCATATGAAACCGTTACTCCACTCGGCATTTCAACGCTCTCATCGATTTTTAGTTTCATCAGTAACAATAGGCAATAAGCCTGCCTCCAATGCCCTTTTCACGGGCCTGAACGTGAGTCATCAATCCCTGCGGGGTGCTCAAAATCAACATACCAACACCGCTTGCAGGCAGATAACGCTTTTCAAACTTCAAAAATGAACCCTTGTCAACACTGAAACGAGGCTTGATAACACCGCACTTGTTGACGTTGCCAAGCAAGTTAAGCTTTGCAAATCCGCCCCTGCCCTCGCTCAATTCCTCGAGCTCGCCAACATAACCGTGCTCCTGCATAATTGCAAGCACACGGCGAATAATCTTGCTAACAGGATGAATGGAGAGCTCACGCTTTCCATAACGCTCGTGCGTCATCAATGCAGACAAAACATTTGCAATCGGATCGCTTAACATTTTTTCCTCCTAACTATACTTCTTAAACCCTATCTTAGTCGCAACTTCCCTGAAACAGCAGCGGCACAATCCAAGACCATACTTGCCGATGTGCGCCCCAAAACGGCCGCACCTTCCACAGCGCTTCAAAGACTGGCCAGTAGGCCTCACCCTCGGAGCATTATGCTTGATGTATTTCTTCATCTTAACAGGCTTGGCTCTTAACTGCTTGAATGCTTTCTTCCAATCCTTAGTTGTCATGACTTATCACCTATCTGAACTCCAAATTGATCGTGCATAAATGACATAGCCTCTTCCTTTGTGATAGTGTGCTTTTTCGGTATTTTCCTGACCTCAACCTTACGACGCTTAATCCTATAACCCGGCTTTTCCAAAGTAACACAAACCTGCAAGCCCAAAACACCAATTTTGGGATCATAATTAACGCCAGGAATGTCAATATATTCGTGAATGCCAAAACTGATATTGCCTGAATTGTCAAACTGCGAAGACAAAAGCTTCTTGTTCTTCGCCTCAAGCAAACGCTTCAATATTTCCCCTGCTTTCTGCTTTCGCAAAGTCAACTTGCAGCCGATAGGCAATCCAGGACGCAAACCCCAGCCCGGAATACGCTTGGCGGTCACTGTCTTAACAGGGTCAATGCCGGTAATCATCTTGAGCAGGGCAACACCCTTCTCCAACCTGGCCTGGTCTTTACCAGCGCCAACATTCAAAGTAATTTTCTCTATCCGAGGAACTTGCATAGGATTCATCTTATCTTCACAACCGGCTTCTCCTTTCCAACGACAAATGCAAACCGCTTCAAAGTTTCCAACTTTTCACCATCTGCCTTAAACCACAAACGATTGCCCTGAATATCATCAACAACACCCAAAACAGCAGTATGCCTGCCAGACATCAAATAAATCGAGGCGCCCTTTGCCAACTTGAAATGCTCCAAAATCTTCTGCTCAGGAACCTGAACAACAACGCTATCACCGACTGAATAATCTCCCTTGTCCATCAAAATATTCCTGCCGTCAGACAAATTCAGCTGAATCTTGTTGCCACGCACGACGCGCTTTCCAGCAATCTTGCACACTTTCTTGCCGGTTTCAGCATCAGGAATATCAATGAAAGTCAAACGCCCCTTGCTGTCAATTGAAACACGCAAGCTCTTCTTTGCCTTCTTAATCTGAATTACGTCCATAAAGCCAACGCCAAAATGGCGATCCAGGACAGCCTTGCCGTCAACAAGCACATCCTTCTCATTCAAAATCTTCTTAACCTCGCGCACAGTATCAGCAAAACCCATCTGCTTCAACAACAAGGAAATAGGAAGAGCGCGCGCCTGAGGATGCGAACTAACCGGCTTCGCAACATACTTGTTCTCCTTCCTCAACAAAGTCCAGCTTTTCGGCGCTGCCAATGATTTCAAATGCCTTTTCATTTCTGTTCACCCAATCTTCTCTTATCCGAACCTTCCAAATCCTGAATCATAATTTTCGATGCGTGTACAGGATACAAAGCCTTGCTTCCATCCTTCTTGACAAAATCAACGCCAGTGATGAAAATCTTCCCGCGCTTTGTGTCAACCCTGTCAACAGTGCCAGTTTTTCCCCTGTACTGGCCCCGCATAACCTTAACCTTGTCTCCACGGCGCACGCGCAATGAGCGCGTCTTCAACTTGCCCCTCAAATCCTTTGAAACGTGGCTGCCAAGCAACTTGCTTCTCACGTGCAACGGCGCGTTGCGTACATAATTCCTCTGCTTTGACGGCTTCTTACTAGCCTTCCAACTTGAACTCCATTTCATACAATTATACTCGCTATTTTTGCAACCAATGGCCAGCGCTCGCAAGCCTCCTTAGCCACAGGCCCCTTAATCATCGTGCCCTTAGGATTACCAAGATCGTCCTTGATGACAACAGCAGCGTTATCCTCAAAACGGATACGCGTGCCGTCACGCCTCTTGTACGGCATTCTCTGCCTTACGATAACAGCAGAAACAACCTGCTTTCTCATATCAGGCTTGCCCTCGACAACAGAGCACTTAACGTAGTCTCCAACACCTGCTGAAGGCTTCCTGCCTTTGACGGTCTTAGAACCGCCTCCACGTACGCTGATGATTCTCAAAATACGCGCACCGCTATTATCGCACGCCAACACGTTGGCAGTGTGGGGCAAACCCCTGGTAACATTAGCTTTAACTCCTTTCATCTTCCTCCACCTTCTTCTGCTTAACCTTGCTCTCTTCCATCAATTCTTCCTTAGCTGCGAACAAGACTTCCTTGCCGAGCTTTTCAATAATAATGAAATGCTTAGTCTTGCTGATTGGCCTGCATTCAACAATGCGAACCAAGTCGCCCTTCTTAGCGTCAATTTCCTTTGGATTGTGCGCTTTCACACTAGTCTTACTCGTCTGATAACGCTCGAACTTCTGCAAGTATTTACGACGAGGCCATTCAACTGTTGCAGTAGACTGCATTCTTGCCTCTACCACAATCCCTGTAAACGTCCTTCCATGCGTTCTAATGCTTTGTTTCATACATTCACCGTTTGAATTTTTCTTCAGGCGATACCAGGATATCATCTCCTGATACCGCATATGACTTGTTTGCAATCGTGATTTCAAACACACTTGCGCGCTTCGGAACCCGCTTCTCCCCCTTAGCTGTCATCAGCATAAGGAAGTGCCTTGTTTCATCAACGACCAGCCCACCCAAGCCAATCAGGCTCTTGTTAGCTGCATCGGTGACCCGCGCGTGTGCGCCAATCAATTCCACATGGGCAGCTGTCGTGCCCATGCTACTTGACAATGATCGTTTCCGGCGCAAAACCGGCCTCGATCAGTATCTTCTTGACTTTGAGTTTGTGCTCGCCCTGCAATTCTATGCGGTTTTCCTTAATCGTGCCACCGCAGGCCAGCTTTGCCTTCAATGTTTTGGCAAGCTGGTCGAGATCGATTTCCTTCTCATCGATCCCCTCGATCACAGTGTAGTTCTTGTTGAACTTCTTGCGCTCAATCCGAACGATTATTTTCTGGCTTTCTTTGGCAATGCTTTCGCAAACGCACAGCTCCTTTGGCAAGCCGCACGTAACACATACCGTCATGCTTTTTTCACTGCCTCCTTCTGCGCCAGAATCGTCCTGATGCGGGCGATTGTCTTCTTGGCAAGTTTTAATTTGCCAGGATTTTTCGGAATCGTGCCGGTGGCGACCTGAGCATTGTCCTTCATAAGCTCCTTGTGAAGCTCCTGAATCTTCTGCTTCAGCTCTACGTCACCCATCCCGCGCAATTCCTTGATTTTCATTTCTTAACCTCTTCAACGACTTCCTTCTTGCCGACTTCAATGTCGTCAGGCAGGCGGACATCAGGAGGCATAATTGCAACCCTGACTCCAATAGAGCCGGTCTTTGTCTGCGCAGCAGCGTGAGCGCGCTTGACGCCCTCAACAGCAATATTGCCGCACTTTTTCAAATAACCTGAATAAAATCTCCAGCTCTTTGCACGCTGACTTGGAACCTTTCCTGAAATAATGATTTCAATGCCCAACGCACCTGAATTCATAACATCCATCATAGTCTTGTGGCCAATAGCCTTGAACTTGTTAATTCCAAAACGCTCGATTGTAGAAGCGATACGCTCTGCAACAATCTGCGCATCCAAATTAGGACTTTCAACTTCTGAAATCTCGATCTGAGGATTTTCCAAATTAAACTTCTTCTTTAAAGTATTTGTTAATTTCTTGATATTCTCTCCTTTCCTGCCGACAACAAGACCAGGACGGGAAGCATAAACAACAACCTTCTCGCCCAAAGGAGTACGCATCAACTTGGTATGACTATGACCGACATTCTGCAAAGTAGTTGCGATAAACTCCTGCACCATATACTCCTTCAATTTTTCCGCAACAAACTTTCTTTCAATCATTTTTTTGCCTCTTGTTTTTCTTTTATTTCTTCCAACACAAGCTCAATGTGAGTTCGCTTGGCGCGGGTACGCTGCCTGCCAAAATGGTAAGTTGTAGGACCGCGCTGAGCACCGGCATGCTTAATCTTCAAATTGCCGGTACTCAAGCCCTTAAACTGGGCGTTAGCCTCAGCACTCTTCAACAATTTCAAAATCTCAGTGCAAGCCTTAACAGGATAACTTCCAGCTGCCATACCTGCCTTGTGACCAGTATTCATATTGTAACGCGTGAAAGCAATCGCCTTTTTCTTGGCAATAACCTCCTCAAGCAACTTCTTTGCCTTAGGAACAGGCATACGGCGCAAAGTCTTGCAAATCATAACACCCTGCTTTGTGGAAATAGGCAGACTCACACCTACTGCCTTCGCACAATTTTCCGTAATTTCTGTTGAATACTTGTAGCTCATTTACCTCACCGACAATGATGCGCTGCTCTTTGTTGCACCAATACCTGGAGCACTGTGCCTGACAGGCTTGGCAGTCATTGAATACTCGCCCAAACGATGGCCGAGCATTTCAGTCATAATATTGATAGGAACCCAGTCCTTGCCATTGTGAATCTTGATTATTCTTCCAACCATTTCAGGAATTATGATCATATCACGGCAATGAGTCCTGATATCCTTCTTAGTCTCCCTTAAAGTCTCCAACAATTTCTTCTCAACCTCGGTAAAACCGCGCTTGAGCTTTCTCTTCTCCCTTGAATTTAACAATAACGTGAACTCAGACAAACTCATCTTCCTGAGCTGCTCCAATGATTTTCCCCTGTACAAAAATTCCTTAGCCATATTTTATCACTTCTTCCGGCCAGTGCGCCTTGGCCACAACTTTCCAACCTTTCTTCCAGGCGGAGCAAAATGACCCACTGCCTTCTGCTTTGCCTTTCTCGAAGTTCTCTTGTTTCCAAAAGGATGGTCGACTGCGTTCTGTGCTGCTGCAGAGATCATAGGATATCTCTTGTTTTTTGCGCGTTTTGCAAAATGACGGACACCTGCTTTCAGGTAAGGCTTATCCTTCCTGCCGCTTCCTGCTATAATCCCAACACAAGCACGGCACTTGGAATTGAACGTTCGCTCCTTCTTGGAAGGCAACATAACAACAGCATAACTCTCAGTCTTTGAAACAATACGGGCAACAGTTCCAGACGTGCGGCAAAACTTGCCGCCATCACCCGGCTGGCTCTCAATATTGAAAATAGGAGTGCCCTCAGGAATCTCGCGCAAAGGCAAAATGTTTCCAGGATTAACCTCGCTTCCAGGGCCGGCCTGCAGTATATCGCCAACTTTGATAAACTCAGGAGCCTGCATCAAACACGAAACACCGTCCTCAAAATCAACCTCTATCAAAGGCGCCATATGACCAGGACACTTAACAATATCAGTAATTTTACCTTTCAAAAGCTTGTCAGACAAAGGCCTCAATTTGGCTACTCCCAAATAAGCGTGGCTACGAGCACGATAAGACGGGCCGCCCTTTCCACGCGCCTGCTGAATCAAAGATTTTCCCATTTTACATCAACCCAAGAGTTGTCGCGATGTCAATCGCCGGATTTTCCGGAGCAAACTTCACATAAGCACGCTTCTCGCCAGTCATGCTAACCAAAGTATTCACTCCAACAACCTTTGCCTTAAACAATTCCTCTGCTGCCTTCTTAATATCTGATTTTTTTGCGTGCCTGTCTACCACAAACAGCAATTTATTCTCAGCTTCCATCAAGCGAATCGCTTTTTCAGTCGCCAATGGAAATTTTATGATTTTGTAAGCATCCATTTTACAGGAACAACCTCTCCTTTTCCAATTTTTCAATAGCTCCCTGCGTGAACAGCGTCAATCTTCCAGGCACTGCGCCAGGAGCAAGCAATTTTGCATTAATGTGCAAAACATCAACAACATCAAAACCAGGAATATTCTCAGCAGCCTTGACAGCGCTGCATTTTTCGCTCACGACGAGCAAAGGACCCTTTGCCTGCTTGTAACGCCTGCCACGCAACTTGCCCTTTCCAGAGTTAATTTTCCTGTCTGAACGCGAAAGCTCATCATTCAATCCAAACTTTTCCAAAACCGAAATCAAATCGCCAGTCTTGCTTATTTTTTCAATATCATTTGAAACAACAAAAGGATAAGCAGCAGGAACCTTGTGGCCTCTTGATTCGACCATTTTTTTATCCATAACTGCAGACAAAGCACTTCTTATTGCCTTTTTCCTTTCCTTGTCATTAATACTTTGCGCATAAATATGAGCTGCCCTTGCAGGGAAAGCACGCCTTCCACCGACGGTGCCAGGAGCAAAAGCACCAACCCAAATCATCTGCATACCTCTCCTCGTCATAGTTTTTCTCGGCACTCTTGAAAGACCCTTACCGTAAGAACCCTTGTAATCACGACGACGTCTTGAAAGCCTTGCTGCTGCTTTCTTACCAGCCCGCGGGTCAGCACCATACTGCTGCCTATCATTGGCCAAAATAGCAAGAACAGCCCTCTTAATCAAATCAGGCCTGACAATTTCTGAAAACTGGCCTGGCAACTTCTTCTTGCCAACTTCCTTGTTTTCCGGCGAAATTATTTTGACTTCCATTTTACTGCTTTGACACCAAGCTGACATACGTAACAGCCGGAGCCTCCAATTTTCTCAATAAAGGCCTTCTAGGCACTGTAAGAGTAATCAAACGCTTAGATGCACCAACCACGCTACCGTGAACCAAAACATATTGGTTCTTTACATTGCCATAACGAACAAAACCACCCTTAGGATTGATTTTTGCAACATCGTCGCCAATCTTCAACAAACGCTTATTGTATTCCAATCTCTGCTGGAAACCCATTTGACCTGCGTGAGGCGTCCTAAAACCCCTAAAGCCGTGCCAAGGACCCAAGCTACCAGGACCTCTCTTGGTTTTCTCGCTCTTGTGAGCACGCAATGCAACACCAAACCTCTTAACAGGACCCTGATAACCCTTTCCCTTGCTGATAGAAATGCTGTCGACAAACTGACCGTCGCTGAAAATATCTGAAATCTTTATCTCCTTGCCCAAAACAGACTGAGCATAAGCAAGCTTATCCTCTACTTTTAATCCGCCAACACCAAGCTCGAACAATTCAGGCTTTTTCTTGCCAATAGAAGTGAGCTTTGGCTGAGTGAAAGCAAGAACGCGAACATCAAACAAACCATCTGTTTTTGGAGAAGAAGAAACTTTTTTGGGAAGAACGAGAGAACGAGACAATTCCTTGTCAAGCTTTTCGGCAATAATCTGGCCAGCACAATGCAAGCCATAAGCATCCTTCTTGTATAATCTTATGGCAGCAACCTTCAAAGGAGGACATTCAATGACGGTAACAGGCAGCTGAACTTCTTCACCTTTTGATATAGAAGTAGGAATGTTGTCAAGAACAGTGACGTGAGTCATACCGACCTTATAGCCGGCAAAACCCAAAAGTTTTGCATCCTTTGCAACAGGCCAAGTCCTTACACGTGCAACTATGTCAGAAGCCCTCTTCCTGGGCCAGAAAGCCATACTTCCCTGTCGCGGTGTTCTTATTCTTGGCATAGACTCCTCAATCTAATCGTTTTTGTTTAACACGATATGAAATACCGTATCAGCCCAACAGAACCTTTTGCGGACATCCCAGTAAGAAACAGGTAGTGCACTCTGCACTGACTGTACTGGGATTCCTTCTCAGGCTCGTCAGTTATTTAGACGAGAACCGGGGTTATTTATAAAGCTATCTGTTCGAGGGGCGACCTTTGAATACCGTCAATAATCAACACTATATTATGACTCAGAAGACTTTTTCCTCTTTTCAGACATCCTCGCCATCATTCTCTGCTTTGCAATGGCATAATTGGCAGGATTCTTAATCTTTGGGCAAAAACCATCAGGCTTGCAGACGCCAATATCGACCATGTAAGCCTTGTTATCGCAGTTAGGCGGCATAATTCTTTTCTTCATCATCTTATGATATCTCAATTGTCCCTGAATCAAAACATCGCGCAAAGGCTCAGAATTCTTCTTATTCCACTCATTCAAATAATTCTCAACCCTATCATAACTCCAACCGCAAGAAGTCAGGAAATTCACTAGCACAAACAAAGCACGCTTCTTGCCATCCTTCAAACCCTGCGAAATTAATTGTATGCACGGAGGAAAATACTGCTCAGGAACAGCGTCGGTAATCGGCTCAAACTTCCTCTCTGTCAAAACCTTAAGCCCCTGAGGAACTTCCTGAATTGCCTTCTCGTCAAAAGCCTGCACGATTAATTTCTTAGCTTCACCTGGAATAACACTTGACCTGTCAAGAAAAACAAGCTTAGGAACAACCTTTTCAGGAGAGGCATCCTTTTTGTCAAAAGACAAAATTTCATCAGGCTTAATGACGACACTCGCCAAGCCAGATTTCTCATTCAAAGAATAAGGCATCCTATACAAATGCCTTGTTGCAATCAAAATAGTATCAATAGACAAAACAGCAAAAGGGTCAAGCCGGCCGTTCTTCACAAGCTCAGAAACACTTTTCTTAACAGATTTCGCAATCTTTGCAATGTCGTCCTTCTGCAAAAGCTTTTCTGCCAAAGGCTCCTTAATCATCCTCTGCAAATAAGCAGCAATCTTCCTCGGCCCATCAGGAAACTGGTCCTTAATCGGCGTACCATTCACAGTCTCAGGAAAAGCCTCAAACGCAACACCAATATGAAAACCATGATTTCCGGAAAATTTCACAGACAAATGCTGAACACCGTGATGCCTCAATGCCTGCACCAACAAATCACCGGCAATCTTGGAATACTCCAACTCAGGACAATCAATATCCAAAATCAAATCCCAACCAACACGCAAAGAATTCAACTCCTCAGGCTTCATACCAGTAACAACCTGCAAAGGATTAAACCACAATTCCTCACTGCAGTGAAAACTTGTAGCACCCTGCTTAACAGCCTCCAAAACATCCTTAGGATACTGCAAAACATCAGGACGCTTTCCGTAACCAGTGCCCCCATAACTCACAGCAATCTCCTTTTTTTCCGCAGCTCCCACTAAAGCATCCTGAATTTCAGCACGCTTGTAATACTTCAACAACGTGCTCAAATGAATCTTCTTATAGTCTGCCATCCCCAAGCTTTTACAGATCTGAGAATTTATATAACTTGCCATCATCTGTCCAGTGATGGAAGAACTGCAAGAACTTCTAAATGAAATAAAACAGAAAAAACTGCTTGTCCTTGTAGAAGGCATCAAGGACAAAAACGCATTAGAAAAATTAGGAATCAAAAACATTCTCACAATCAAAAAACCGCTTTATGCAGTTGTTGAAGAAATTGAGTCAAAAACAAAAGAAGTTGTATTACTAACAGACCTTGACGCAGAAGGCAAGAAGCTATATCACCGATTGGCAAAAGACTTGCAAGCACACAAAGTAAAAATAAACAACAAGCTAAGGGAATTCCTGTTCACAACAGGACTGAAACACATAGAAGGACTGGCAACATACCTATCTAACCTTGAGTAACACTGCATTTTTCAACAAGCGCATCACCAATTGCAGCAACCCTTTTATCTGCATTTCCCAATTCGGAGTCATAAAATGCAGGGCGACTGCTGTCAGCCAATTTCTGCCTTGCTTCCAAAGAATCCTGAAGAAGAGCGTCCATAAATTTAATGAAATTAACGTAATAAGTATAAGACAAATAATAGAAACGGTTAAACTCAGCAATCTCAGTCGCATAATCACAATTAATTTCCTCCAAAACAACACCAGTATCATTTCTGATAGCGGTATTAACAACACCATTCTCTCCAACCTGCAACATCAAATGATACGCAACCTGGGAGCGCAGCATTTCAATACGCGCATCAACCAAATTCAAAAGAAGAGTATCGTTCCTGCCGGCAATGCGGTCCTTCAAAAACAAAACCTTGGCAGTCCAAGGCTCAACAGCACTCATTTCAATCATATTATCAGGAATCTGCTCCTCTCGCCAAGAAGTATTCAATTCCTTATCAAGATTTGAAAACTCATCAAGAACAGTTAAAAGAGTAATACTATTACTATTTTCTTTCTGAACCGGTTGGCAAGCAGCCAATAACAACAAAAGCAACAAAAATCTCTTCATAAAAAGCAAAATACAGCATCCTCTTTTAAAATTTGCGAATTCACAACATTTATAAACATAAAATAGAACAAAAACAACGGGATGTGGAACCAAATTAAAACAATAATATTGCTTGGACTCTTATCAGGATTAGTATTATCCATAGGCTACATGATAGGCGGCAACAACGGAATAGTAATTGCATTAATCCTTGCAATAATAATGAACTTTGGAATGTACTTCTGGTCACACAAACTAGTACTGGCAATGTACCGCGCAAAGCCGGCAACAAAAAAAGAATACCCGCACCTCCACAAAATGGTCGAGGACATCGCGCACAAAATAGGAATACCAAAACCAACATTATACATTGTGCCAACAGAAACGCCAAACGCATTCGCAACAGGACCATCACCAAAAAAAGCAGTAGTCGCGTGCACAGAAGGAATACTGAAACTGCTAAACGACAATGAACTCAAAGGCGTACTGGCGCACGAACTCTCCCACGTAAAAAACAGGGACATGCTGGTAACAACAATAGCGGCAACACTTGCAGCAGTAATTTCAACAGTAGCAAGAATAGCATTATGGACAGGAGTCAGCGGGGACAGAGACAGAGGAATACACCCAATAGCGTTCATATTCCTAATCATCGTAACGCCAATAGCAGCATTGCTGATACAATTAGCAATTTCGCGCTCACGAGAATACCTCGCAGATGAAACAGGCGCCAAGACAATAAAAGACTCACACAGCCTTGCAAACGCACTCAGCAAATTAGAAAACGGCTGCAAAGCAAAACCACTGCATATGGGAAACCCAACAACAAGCTCATTGTTTATCGTAAATCCGTTTACAGCACGAGGATTAGTTGCGTTATTCTCAACACATCCTTCGACTAAAGATAGAATAGAACGATTATCAAAAATGAAATTCTAAACATATGGCTTTCCTGCAACATCACGAATAAGCCCTGCAATCTTTTCACCAACACCATCAACCTCTTTCAACTTCTCCTCGGAAGCAGAAAAAACAGCACTTACGCTGCCAAACTTTTTCAACAACTCCTTAGCCAAATTCAAGCCAACATTAGGCAAAGCACTAACCAAATACTCCTGCTGTTCTTTCAATGACAACGGTTTCCTATCAGCGTGAGGAGAGAAATCCTTCTTATCATCATCCTGCTCACGCTTGGCAATAGACAATAACAAGGCAGCAGAATCCTTCTCATCCTTGCAGCTCAAAACAGGAATGCCATAACTCACTGCTATTGTTGCGAGCATACCGCGGATAGCATTCGGATGAATGCTCCTCACTCCAAAAATATCCTGAGCGCCCTGAAGAATAATAATCGGGCGCTCATAATTTCTTTTCAAACTTTTCAACTGCTCCAGTAACCTGCCGTCAATAATACTATTAACAAAATCCTCAACAGTCTTCAACTCAACACCAACACGGGAGCTCAAAACATAATCAGCACTCTGAAGCATTTCAAGCTTAATGTTAACACCAAGCTCAACCAATTCCTTAACAGTGCCGGTTGTCTTTTCACGATAATCAGCAAAAATCTTGACACCAGAATCAAAACTCTGCAAAGTAGACTGTGTCCTGACAACAAGCTTTGTATTCAAATCAGTCCTCAGCTTTTCAAGAACAGACACCATCCTGTTCTCCTTGGCACGGGCGCTCCAAGCATATCCTTCATCCCTTGTTCCTTTTGCCAAGAAAATAACAACCCTGCCTTTTTCATTTCTTCCAGTACGGCCACGACGCTGAATAGAACGAATAGCGCTTGGAATCGGCTCGTAAAACAAAACAATATCCACACTAGGAATATCCAAACCCTCCTCGGCAACACTTGTAGCAATTAAAACATTAAACAAG
>DATDPK010000033.1:0-11790 GCA_035292785.1 Candidatus Nanoarchaeia archaeon | reverse complement strand
AAACATTCGGCATATTTGCGTTTTTATATTTCTCAATCTCAGCCGGATTTCCAACAAGCATGAATTGATACTGTGGATGCTTCGGCGCTACCGCGAGAACTGCCGGCACCATGCGTGCTGGAACAGGTACTTCATTCAGGTTATCCCCGCCATGTGCGTCAACCAATATTAGCTTTCTTTCAAGCGTCATCTCGCCATGTTCTAGAAAATAAGCCTTTAAAAGTGTTTTGACATAAAAAAGAAAATGAGCCCGCCGTGACTTTCATGTTCCTTTTGGGAACTTTTGAACACGGGACCGCTCGATGTCTAGCCTGCTTGGCAGGATATCAGTTTCACTTCCGTTGGAGCTAACCAAACGAATCGAGTGCTCCACCAGCTAAGCTACGGGCTCATTGAAGATAGGCTCCTATATAGGATTTAAAAAGTTATTGGAAAAAGGTTAACCACTGGACATATGCACGCATAGGTTATTTAAAAAGAATTTTCTTATCAGCACTAATGAAAAAGCCAAACTCAATGTCCGAACTCCTCGCCGAAGAAATAGGATGGCACTTAGGTGACGGGAGTATGAATTGGTACAACGGTAAAGGATTGTATCAATTGAGAGGCCATTTAAAGGACGACAGAGCACATTACGAAATGGTGATTAAATCCGCGTTTGAGAAATTGTTCGATATTAAAGTAAACTTAAGAGAAATGAAGAGTACAGGGGTATATGGTTTTCAACTTTGGTCAGATGAATTAGTTAGGTTCAAGCAAAGTTTAGGTTTGCCACTTGGTCCAAAAGGAGAATGTTTCATTCCACAAGAAATTCTTAATAAAAAGAAGTTTATTATTTCGGTCATCCGTGGAATTTTTGACACAGATGGGATGCTTTTTCTTGAGAAAAAGAGAGATAGTCTGTATCCACGCATTGAAATAAAACAAACATCCAAATTGCTTTCAGACCAGCTTTACCAAGAATTGCTGAACCTTGGTTTCAGAGTAACTATGTACATCGATGGAAGAGGAAATGATAAATGGCTTCCGCTCTACGTCATTAGCGTGAGAGGTCATCAAATGCTACTTAATTGGTTTCAAATGATTAAGCCAAATAACCCAAAACATAATAAGAAGTACGAATTTTATCGACAATATTATGAAAATCGCCGAAAAAACCTCTGACTCTGTAATCAATGTTGCCCTTGATACTATTGAAATTAAAAAGCAGGCTTTGGTTTTTGTTAACGCCAAGCGTTCTGCTGAGAAGGTTGCTGAAGATATCAGTAAAAAGGCTCCGTTAAAAAGCAAAGAGCTTGATGATTTGTCTGAAAGTTTGCGCACGGTTCTTTCCAAGCCTACAAGGCAGTGTGAAAGACTATCATTATGCGTAAAGCACGGCATTGCATTTCATCACGCCGGCTTGCACTCTAAGCAAAAGGAGCTTGTTGAGGATTCTTTTCGTTCTGGTCTGATAAAGATTATTTGTTGTACTCCAACTTTGGCAGCTGGTGTTGATTTGCCTGCTTTTCGTGCCATTATTCGTGATGTGAAGCGTTTTGGGCCTCATGGTATGGCTCATATTCCTGTTTTGGAGTTTTTGCAGATGGCTGGAAGGGCTGGCAGGCCTAAGTATGATACTTTCGGCGAAGCAATTGTTATCACGCAAACTGATTCTGAAAAGGAGTATATCGTTGAGCATTATCTAAATGGCTCGCCCGAGGACATTTATAGCAAGCTTGCAGTCGAGCCTGTTTTGCGTATGTACTTGCTTTCTTTGATTACTGCAAGGATTGTACACTCGCACGATTCTATTCTGGATTTTTTCAGCAGGACTTTCTGGGCGCATCAGTATAAGGATTTGGACAGGATGGAGAAAAATATTGACAAGGTTTTGAAATTGCTGGTTGACTGGGGTTTTTTGCAGGAAGTTGCTGAGGGTTTCCGTTCAACTTCAATTGGAAAGCGTGTTGCCGAATTGTATTTGGACCCTTTGACTGCGTTCAATTTTTTGAATCGTTTGGAGCGCGCAACGCATATCAAGCTTAAGCCGATTTCTTTTTTGCACGCTGTCAGCAACACTCTTGAAATGCGGCCTTTGCTCAGGGTTAAGCAGAAGGAGTTTGAGGAGGTCCAGCAGAAGTATGCTTTGCAGGAGTCTTACTTGTTGGAGCGGGAGCCGAGTATGTTTGAGCCTGAGTATGAGGATTGGCTTAACAGTTTTAAGACTGCTTTGATGTTGGAAGATTGGATTGATGAGAAGGATGAGGAGTGGATTTTGGAAAGTTATGACAGCAGGCCTGGCGAGACAAGGGCTAAGATTGACAATGCTGATTGGCTGTTGTATGCCTGCCACGAGCTTGCTCGTTTGATGCAGTATAAGCCTTTGTTAAATGAGATTACTAAGTTGCGTTTAAGGTTGAAATATGGCATTAAGGAGGAGCTTTTGACGCTTATCCGTTTGGAGGGTATTGGTCGTGTTCGTGCGAGAAAGCTTTTCCGTGCTGGTATTAAGGATTTAGGTGATATTAGAAAAGCGCCGCTTGAGAAGTTGGCTGATGTGCTTGGCGCTTCTGTTGCTAGGTCTGTCAAGAAGCAGGTTGACATTGAATAAAAAAATGTTCCGGCGGGGTTTTGTCCCCGACCGGCAGCAAGGCTTTTTTATTTTTTGGCAATCACCTCCTTATTCAGTGTTAAATATTACTTAGCTGACCATTTATTAATACATTATGAAGAAGTAATCTGGACTTGAAGTCTATGCCGCTCTGCTTCGTGCAACACCGTATAGAGGCGTTCCTGTTTGGATTTCCGTATCTATTAGTTGTTGTACACAGCGAAGCATTATGCGCGCAGGCGGGCGTTGGTCCCGCACAGGATTCATGCCTGCTTCAAAGAACATATTCCAGTGCTCGCGCTCTTTGATAGGCACGACTTGCGGGAGAGCGAGCTCTAGTCCATCCTGATGAACGTAAACGGCCATGTCAAGTTGCTCTTCGTCATTCATGCTGTGTAGTTGAGGTGCTGCGAATTCGAGAGGTGTTTTTCCGGTTAGTGCTTCATATAAAACTGCAGTCAAATGGTAGACATCTGTTCTGTGTTCTTGTACGCCTTCTAATTCTTCTGGAGCAAGATAGTTTATTGTGCTGCTGATTGTTTGCTGCCTTTCGCTTGTTTCTCGGCCCAACGAATCAAGGTCTATTACTTTTCCTCCGAGCATTATGTTTGCAGCTTTGATGTCGCGGTGTGCGTAGCCGTGTCTGTGTAAATGATCAAGGGCAAGGAATGCGAGAGAGAATGTTTGTCGTATGCGTTGCCAGTTGAGTAGGTTTCGTTGGTCGTTCTCAAATCTGGCTGCTTGGTAAAGTGATGGAGCACCGATGTATTGCATTATAACGTAAGCTAAATCGCGAAGCACACCGGCGCTGTATCGTTGAACCAATCCTGGATGATTAAGAACTTCATCAGGTGTTTCAAGAAAGCGGTCGAATATTCTTTTGCCTTCTTCGGGATTAATATAGATTTTTACCGCAGCCGGTTCACCAGTATCTTTGCGGTGAGCCCTGTAAACATCTGCTTCTCCTCCTTGTCCTATTAGTTTGAACTGTCCGTAATCTTTTAGTTCCTGTTCCAATCTGGATGTTTGTACTGCTTCCACCCTTTCGGTTGTTTTCATATATAGAATTACAGGGAAAATCAGTATTTGTAGCTTGCCACTATATTGTACGAAAGTATATACGCCCCAGCTGGGAATTGAACCCAGATATAGCGGACCGCAACCGCTCAGTCTATCCGTTAGCCTACTGGGGCATATATTTTAGTCGATAACCTCGGTTTATAAAGCTTATTGGGCTTCGCAAGCCATATATACTCTTTTTCTCTTTTTGCCATGTATGCAGTATTCAGAGCTGGTCGGGGTGTACGAGCGTCTTGAAGCTACCACAAAGCGCTTGGAAAAGACGTTTATATTGTCAGAATTCTTGAAGAACGTGCCTGCTGAAGAGTTGGAGCAGGTCTTATTGTTGGTGCAGGGCAAGGTTTTTCCTGATTGGGACCAGAGAGTTATTGGTATGGCTGCCCGGCTTTTGTTGAAGTCTTTGAACTTGGCAACAGGAGCTTCTGTTGAAAAGATTGAATCTTCTTGGAAAGAGTCCGGCGATTTGGGAACTGTTGCTTTTGAGCTTACAAAAAGCAAGTCTCAGGCTACTTTGTTTTCTAAATCTCTGACTGTCAAGAAGGTTTTTGATAATTTGCAGAAGCTTGCTGGGCTTGAAGGTGCTGGTACTGTTGACAGGAAGGTTCAGCTTGTTGCTGAGTTGCTGACAAGTGCAAAGCCAAAGGAGGCAAAGTATGTTTTGCGTGCTATTTTGGGCGAGTTGCGTGTTGGCTTGGGGGAAGGAACAGTAAGAGATGCTATTGTTTGGGCGTTTTTTGCAGATAAGTGCGGTATCAAATATGATTCTGCCACAAATGAAATTGAGTATGACAAGGAAAAATATTCTGACTATTCAAGCTTGGTTCAGGAAGCGTATGATGTTGCGAATGATTTTTCTATAGTTGCCAGGCTTGCAAGGAGCGGTGAAAGTGCATTGCAAAACATTTCCCTGACATCTGGCAAGCCTGTTAAGGTTATGCTGTTTCAGAAGGCAAAGGACGTCGCTGACGCATTTTCAATTGTTGGCAAGCCTGCTGCGTTTGAGTACAAGTATGATGGTTTCAGGATGCAAATCCACAAGCACAATGGTAAAATAACTTTGTTTACCCGCCGTTTGGAAAATGTGACCGAACAGTTTCCTGATGTTGTTTCAAGAATTGCCAAAAATGTAAAGGGAAATGAATTTATCATCGATGCAGAAGTTGTTGGTATTGACCTGAAAACAAGGAAGTATCTTCCTTTTCAGAATATCAGCCAGCGCATCAAAAGAAAATATGACATTGATGAGATGTCGAGAAAGTTTCCTGTTGAAGTCAACGTGTTTGATATTTTGTTCTGCGATGGAAAAAGTTTATTGAAACTGCCTTTTATTGACAGAAGAAAGCTTTTGGAGGGGATGGTTGCAAATGTTCCTTTTGAGGTTAAGCTTGCAGAGGAATTGATTACAGACGATGTTTCTGCTGCTGAAGATTTCTACAAAGCATCTTTGGAGGCAGGAAATGAGGGTGTCATGGCTAAGAATTTGCAGGGTATTTACAAGCCTGGTTCGCGTGTTGGCTTTGGCGTGAAGGTCAAGCCTACAATGGACACTCTTGAAACAGTTATTGTAGGCGCCGAGTGGGGTGAAGGCAAGAGGGGTAAATGGCTTTCTTCATTCATTATCGCTGTTCGCGACCCTGAAACAAATGGTTTTGTTGAGATTGGCAGGGTTGGTACAGGCATTAAGGAAAAAGTTGAAGGGGGTGTTAGTTTTGAGCAGTTAACTCAATTGCTCCAGCCTTTAATCATAGAGGAAAAGGGCAAAGAGGTTAGAGTTCGTCCTGAGGTTGTAATCGAGGTTGATTATGAGGAGATTCAGAAGTCTCCAACATATTCTTCTGGTTTTGCTTTGCGCTTTCCAAGATTGGTCAAGTTGAGAAGCGACCGTTCAGCGGAAGATATTAATACTGTTGATGACGTTAGAGAGTTGGCTGATACTCAGCGCAATAGAGGTGATTTGAAATGAAATTTTGGATGATTGCTTTCTTGTTATTGCTGGTTGCTTGTGCAAAGCCGGCTGGTTTTGAAGAGAAAATGATGGATATTTCCACTGCTGTTCAGCTTGGCAAGCCCATACGGTGTGTTTCTGAGCAGGATGACCAGACCTCTACAATTTATATGAAGGGCAGTATGATGAGAATTGACACAATGCCTGTTAATGCACACGGAATTTATACTGCAGATGCATTTTATTCCTGGATTGGAACCCAGGGTACTGTTATGAAAATGTCTGATTTGAAGAAGCTTACAGAAGATGCCGGCAAGGTTTATAATCCTCCAAATCAGCAGGAAATTATTGCAAAGGCGCAGAGTGCTAATGCAGAATGCGGGCAGTTTGATGTCGGCGATGATATGTTTGTTCCGCCAGCCGATGTCCAATTCCAGGATTTGGGAGAAATGTTGAAGGGCCGGAAGTAAAAATTTAATAAAGTAATAATAAAAAGAGGTTTTATGGACGCGCTTGAGTGTATTGCAACGAGAAGAAGCATTCGCAAGTTTCTTGACATACCTGTTGAATTTGAAAAGATTGGAAATATTTTGGATGCCGGAAGGTATGCGCCAAGTGCCGGTAACTTGCAGGATTGGAAGTTTGTTCTTGTTACAGACGTCAAAATGATACAGGAGCTTACCAAGGCTTGCTTCGAGCAGTTTTGGGTGGGCCAGGCGCCGATTATTGTTGTTGTTTGTTCAGAGCCTGCCAAGTCAAAGCGGTTTTACGGCGGTCTTGGGGAAAAATACAGCATTCAGAATGGCGCTGCTGTTATTCAGAATATGCTTCTTGCAGCCCACGCCCAGGGTTTGGCAAGCTGTTGGGTCGGCGCTTTTGAAGTCGAGATGGTTAGAAGATTGCTTGAGATTCCTGACGACATAATTATTCAGGGCGTTTTGCCTTTTGGTTATGCTGGCGAGAAAGTTCCTCCTCCTCAGAGATTTACTCTTGAGCATTGTACATTTATCGAGAGCTGGAACAACAGGATTAAGGATTTGGCAGCATATATGGAATGGTATGGCGAGCACGTGCAGAAAGCTGTTCAAAAGGGAAAAGAGCTCATCAAAGAGTTTGCAAGAAAGTTGCAGCAGTGAGTTTTCTTGGATTATGGTGACGAAAAACAACGTTTTTACACTTGAGTAGCAACAACGCCATTTAAATCACTTTATCGTCGATAACTCCAGTAGAAGAATAGGTGTATGTCTGTAATATGTATTTTAATGTATGAAAATGTTTATAAAATCAATTAAAATCAAAGAAAAGTTATACACAAACTTTCTTGGCGGAAAGTTGTGCTGTAAGTGTTTCGGGGTTCAAAAGTTTTGGCGAACAATTGAACCATAAGTTCGTTTCGTTCGAAGTCTTCTTGATTAGGCAATATCATCGTTGGCGCGACAACATCACACGACTTCTGGAAAAGTAAAAGAAGCTCCTAGTATTTAATTTTTTTCAGTTACTGGGGAGGAATAAAAAACAGGGGGTGTATTGACACATGGAATTTTTGGTTGAAAATGCAAAAAACAATACAGATGAAACAACTTTTGACGGGCTTGCTATAGGGCAGGCAAATATTAAAGTTATTGGCTGCGGTGGTGCCGGCAATAATATGGTCACCTGGCTTTACAAGAGAGGCATAAAGGGTGCTGAAATTATTGCTGTTAATACTGACCAGCAGCATCTAAAAATTGCCGAAGCTGACAAGAAATTCATTATTGGAAAGGAAATTACCCGCGGTCTTGGTTGCGGAGGATTTCCGCAAAAGGGTGCCGAGGCAGCACAGGAATCTATTAATGATTTGAAAAATGTTCTGAAGAGCTCGGATATGGTTTTTGTCTGTGCAGGTATGGGAGGAGGCACTGGTACAGGAAGCGCTCCTGTTGTCGCACAGCTTTGCAAGGATATGGGCGCTATTGTTATTGGCACTGTTACAATGCCGTTCAATATTGAGCGTGCACGAATTGAAAAGGCAGAGTTTGGCCTTGAGAGGCTCAGAAAAGCAGCAGATACCGTTATTGTAATCGATAACAACAGGCTTGTGCAGATTGCAGGAAACCTGCCTATTCAGCAGGCTTTTGCTGTTGCAAACGAGCTTGTTGCCACAATGATTAAGGGCATCGTAGAAACAATTGCAACACCTTCATTGGTGAATTTGGACTTTGCAGACGTCAGGGCAATTATGACTAATGGCGGCGTTGCAGCAATCGGTGTTGGCAGTTCTGACACAACCAACAGGGTTGAGGAAGCTGTCAAGGGTGCTTTGGAAAATCCTTTGCTCGACATTGATTATACCGGTGCAACTGGCGCTTTGATTCACGTCTGGGGCGGTCCTGACATGACTCTTGAAGAGATTAATCAGGTGGGCGAGCGCGTTACCTCTGGCTTGGACGAGGATGCCAACGTTATTTGGGGCGCGCGCGTCTCAGATGATATGAAAGGAAAGCTTATGGTGATGACCATTATTACCGGTGTTAACAGTCCGGCAATCTTGGGCAAGAGCACCCCTAACCGTCAAAGTTTGCAGTCGCATAAAGTAATTAATGACGAGTTGGGCATAGAAATCATACATTAAGCTCACACCTGAATAAGGTGTTTTCTCTGCCTTCATTTAACCACCCCCACGCGCGAAAGCGCAGCGTTATGAAGGCAACCTTTGGCCCCTCCGTTGGAGGGGTTCTTTTTTATCTTAGGTGAGGAGCGTTAGCGACGAACCTAAAAATGCTCGACAACGAGAGAAGCGAGTTGGCGACATTTTTATCTCAATTTATCGTCAATTTTATAAAGGGGCAATAGCCCGATTTCTTTATGTTATACCTTATAGGAATAGGCCTTTCGAACGCTGAAGATATTACCGTCAAGGGCTTGAATGCTGTTAAAAAGTGCAAAAAGCTCTACTTGGAAAGCTATACTTCCAAGCTTTCTTGCGGTAAGGAAGATTTGGAGAAGTTGTATGGCAGGAAAGTTGAGCTTGCTAACCGTGAGTTTGTTGAGAATGCCGGGCAGTTGTTGAAAGAGGCAAAGAATGAGAACATTGCTCTTCTGATTATCGGCGACCCGTTGTGCGCTACAACTCACTGGGATATCCTGCAAAGGGCTAAAGAGCTGAAAATTAGCACCGAAGTCATTCATAATGCTTCAATCATCAATGCTGTTGGCGCCACAGGACTCCAGGTCTACAAATTTGGAAAGACTACAAGCATTCCTTTTCCAAGCGAGAAATTTGAGCCTGAAACATTTTACAATGTGATTAAGGAGAACAAGTCAATTGGCGCTCATACGCTTGTTCTTTTGGACTTGCGCCCTGATGAGAACAAGTTTATGTCTGTTAATGAAGCTATTGAGTTATTGAGGAAAATTGAGCGCAAAAGGAGTGAAAAGGTCTTTTTGCCTAAGGATTGGTGTGTTGGTGTTGCAAGATTAGGTGCTAAAGACCAGAAGATTGTTTCTGGCACTGTTACCGAGGTTTCTGATGCTGATTTTGGCCCTGCTCCTCATGCTTTGATTGTTCCTGGGAAGCTTCACTTTGTTGAAGAAGAAGCGTTGAAGCAAGCAAAATCTTTATAAGTTACGGGCTGGCTTGTTAGCATTGCAGCCCCGTCGTATAGCGGCCAAGTATAGTGGGCTTTGGACCCATTGACGGCGGTTCGAATCCGCCCGGGGCTATATAATTTTAAGACGAAGTCAAAAAGGAAATTATGCACTGAGGATTCGAACTTCGACACGAAGTGGCGTTAGTTCAATCCGCCCGGGGCTATATATTATTCTTCAAAACCTTTTTAAACACTATATTGTTAGCAGGGTTTATGAGAAAAAGAGGGTTGTTGATTGTTTTATTGTTAGTGCCAATGGTTTTCGCTGATTTGCCTGTTTCACAGACAGAGGCTATTGCAGCGTTTGCTAAGCCGGCTGTTGCAAGAATCGAGACTGAGTTCTTGGCAAATGTTGAGAGGCCTGGCATTGCGCCTGATGGCAGCGAGCTTCCGCCGTTTAGGGCAAGGGTTTTTGTTAGGACTTTGGGCTCTGGGTTTATTATTCGTCCTGATGGGTATTTGATTACTAATTCTCACGTTGTTACGCCTTCAGAGGATGATAGTCGTGATAAGGTTATTTGGGAATTGCTAAGGCCTTATGAGATGAATCCGAAGAGAAGCGAGATTGAGAAGATTATTCGTGATAAAGCGAAATTGATTGACATAACAACCTCAAAGATCGAAGTTATGCTTCCTGCTTTTAACCCGATAACTAATGATGTTGTTCCAAGGATTTATGTCGCAGAAGTAAAAAAGGAAGGCGCGCCTTATCCTGGCAAGGATATTGCCGTATTGAAGATTCCTGCTGAAAATCTGCCCACTGTCAAGTTTGGCTCTACTGATCATTTGAAGATTGGTTCTGATGTTACTGTTATAGGATTTCCAGGCACTGCTGAATTGACCCCTGGAGAGTTTGAGCCTACAGTCACATCAGGTATTGTCAGCGCTGTGAAAAATGCCCCTACTGGTTGGAAGGTTTTGCAGTTCGATGTTGCCATTGCTCCTGGAAGCAGCGGAAGTGCTGTTTTTGACAAGAGCGGCAACGTCGTCGGTGTTGCTACTCTTGGCTCTCCTGAAACTCAGGGTTTCAATTGGTTTATTCCTGCAGAAGTTGCCAAGGAATTCTTGCTTGAGGGCAATGTTGTTCCTGAACGCGGTGTTGTTGATGACATTTATGAGCGCGCACTGACAAGTTATTGGAATCAGCGTTATTTGCACGCGATTGATGATTTCCGTATTGTTCAGGAGCTTTATCCCGGCCATCCTTTTGTTCCTGAATATGTCCAGAAGAGCAGGACAGAGCTTGCAAGGGCCGAGGCTGGTGTTCCGACGGGCTTTATCGTTTCTTTGTTCGGGGCTCTTCTCATTTTTATTGTTGGTTTTCTTGTTTTCTTTGTATTCAAGGAGAAGAAGGAGATTATGATGTTGAAAAGAAGAATTCATCATAGATAACTTTTTAAAACCCCGAAATAATTCTATTGTTATGCCGACAAAGTCTCAGAGAGTTGATTTTATTATGATTGCTCAATCCAGGCTTGAGCAGTGCAGGAGTTTTATGGATCCTGTGTTCAATAATCTTCTGATTGCTTATACAATAAAGCTTTCCAAGCAGTTGGGTGAATTTAGGAAAGTTTTAAGTGTTATTGAAAAGTCCGGCTCTGTTGACGTGATTGCCAAGAGTTTCAAGCCAGTTGATAATGTTGGAAGACGTGAAGCAAGGGACTTTTTGTCATTTTTTTTGAAATCAAAGCTTGCTTTTGACCAGCTTAAGGTGATTATTTCATTGATTGAAAAGAATAAAATAAGCTCTGCTCTTCGCGAATTAGGGCCTTTCAATGCAAAGATTAATTCACTCATTGGTGAATCTGATGCACAGTATCTCAAACTTTTCCTTACGTCTGCTTCATTGAAAATCGTGCAGGAAGGTCTCAGCAGGGTTTTGACAATGTCTGATCAGGCAACAAAACTGCTTTTTGCATCAGGAGCAAGAGAAGCTGCGTAAAATGTGGACTGTTGAATTGCTTCAAGACTTTAAGACTTTGGGCGGTTTTCCTCTGTATTGTGCGCTGATTCTTGCTTCATTTATTTTGGGAGAATTTGGGCTTTCTGCCCAGCTATTCATTGGATTGATTTTGGCTTTTGGCTTGACTGCTTTAATTCGCATTTTTTATTTCAAACAGCGCCCTGTAAGGCAGTCATTTAAGACTTGGCAGCAGAAGATTGATGCGTCAAGCTTTCCCAGTCTGCATTCTATGCGTGCTGCTGTTCTTGCAACTGTTTTTACTGCATTTTTTGACAATCTTGTTTTGGCAGTGTTGTTTTTTGCTCTCGCAATTTTTGTTGCTTCTGCGCGGGTTTTGCAGAAAAGGCATCATATGAACGATGTTGTTGCCGGACTTGTTCTTGGAATTCTTGTTGGATTTGCCAGCATTTGGCTCGCAAGATTTATAAGCTGAATTTCGCTATTTTCTTTTATGGGGTTGTCTAAGCAGCAGGCGTTTGTCCTGTTTGCGTTGGGGCGTTGTTATGAGGAGTGTGACAGGCGTTTTGCAGATAAGCCGCTTGTTGTGAATATGTCCAAGAAGAATTTTATTGAGCTTTCT
>DATDPK010000032.1:0-50055 GCA_035292785.1 Candidatus Nanoarchaeia archaeon | reverse complement strand
TAAACCAAGACTTAGGCATAATTTTCTGACCAGCTCTCTGCCTGACAATCTAAAGGGCTTCTCATATTTTCGAAGCGTTAATTCCGCTAATGGCTTGTCTTTCATTGTATTGGCGTGCAGGCGAATTGCTGTGCAATGTAGCCCGGCATGTCTCCCTTGAAATAATTGACATAAAATGTATAACTAATTCCGTCAAATATTAAATCAGGCAGTCTGCGCACATATTTACAGTACAAATATTTGTCCACAACCGAATACAAAGCATCTTTGTACGCAGATGTAAACGTGCTGTCGTCGAATTCTGCCACAAATTTTGCCTCATTTGGATTATCATCAGGCCCGTAGCTTACAGTCAGCCCTTGCCCGAATGTTTTTCCTGATAAGCTGATTAGTTTGTCATCGCGCCAATAACCCAGAATAAATTTCACGTCATCTGCGTCAAAATTCCTCACTCTGTTCTTGTCATCGTAGAATACATTTGTCGTAATCTGTCCGCGGGTAATATACTTTATCTTGTATTGCTTGTCGTAATCAAGGCTTGTTTTTCCTGCCACTCCTCTTCTTATGCCTCTCAGTAAGTCTAGGCTGTCATAATCAAAGTGCAGGTTTGGCTCGCTTCCTGCCAGTTCAACTATTCTGCCTCGTGAGTCATACAGGAATCTGAGTTTTGTGAATCCTCTGTCTATTGCGCTTAGTTTGTTTCTTTCGTTTAGAAATTCGATGTTTTCTGGCCCTTTGATTTCATTTAGAGTCCCATCCTGATAAACGTATTCCCATATCACATCTTTTTCCACGCGCAGCAGCCTGTTGTCTTCAGACAAGCCGTATACTGTTGTTCCTTTGCTGCTGGTTTGCTTGACTGTTCTTGTTGGCAGTTCGTTGCCGAGTTGTATTATTTCAGGCGCTTGCGGTGCTTCTTGTGGCGTTGTCTGCTGTTGTTCTTGCGGTATTTGAGTTTGTGTGCACGCTATTAACAGCAGCAGCACCAATATCAGAGTAGATTTCATTAGCTGAATAGTCCTTTAATCCACGCCCATATTCTTCCGAAAAAGCCGGGTTTTGTTTCGGTTGGTTCAACAGTTGCGTTTTCAGTTACATTCGCAGTTGAAATATTTGCAGTTTCATTCTGGATTGTAACATTTTCAGTTGTCGCTGGCTCTTCCACGCCTATCATTTCAGGTTCTATGCATTCGCATTTTTCCGTGCATACTCCTGGTTCGTTTTTGTTTGTGACGCACAGTGTGTTTGGCGGGTCGCATTCTTCGTTTCTTTCAACTTTCTTGTCTCCGCAAGATGATGCGGTTTGTGATGCGTTTGTTAATTGTTCAATGTAAACAGGATTGTAGTCTTTGCCTATTGTTTCGACAAAGTCGCATCCGCAGGTTTTTGGATTGCATTTTAGTGAGGTGTTTCCAAGTATTTCTCCGAGAATTCCGCATTTGTCATCTGCGTCTGTTCCATCGCACATTTCATTAAAGTCGCGCCTGTTGTTTCCGCAGTATACCGGGTTTATTCGCGGCACGCAGGTGCAGTGCTGGTCATAGCAGCCCATGTCTATGCCTAATTTTTCTGCAAGAAGGTCGCATCTTGATTCTTCAACCTCTTTTTCGCATAGTTCATACTTGTCAAGAACGTTGTTTCCGCATCTTAAGTCTGTTACTGCCCAGTCCAGTTGTCCAAGAACTGAGGGAATCAATAATATCAATAAAATCACTGCTTTTTTCATAATGAAATAAAGATAATAACAGTTATAAAAAGGTTACTGTTTGTCGAGGAATAGTTTGAATGTTTTGTCCTTTATTGCTTGTTCTGCTGTATGCTGGTGTTTTTTAACAGGGTCTATTGTTCCAAGCTTTATTTTTGCAGCGCATTTTTCTTCCATTTTCTGCACCCACGGTTCCAAGGACTTGACTTCTTCTGTTTGGACGTACACAAATGCTTTGTCTGTTTTTTGCATCCCTGCTTCTTTTCGTAGCTGCTGTATTCTGCGCATTATTTCTCTTGCAAAGCCTTCTGCTTCAAGTTCTGCTGTACGTTCTGTATCAAGATAGACAAACCCGTCTTTGAATTCGACTTCTATGTATTTTTTTGGAACAACTCTCTCAGTTATTATGTGGTCTTTGTTCAATTCCACTGTTTCCTTGTCTATGGCAACTGTAAACTTGTTCTCTTTGGCTAATTGTGCGAGTATGCTTTTTGCGCTCATCGTGGCTAATTTTGCCATTATTTTTGGGCTTTTTGCGCCGAATTGTTTTCCTATTGGGCCTGCGTTTGGCTTTATTGTCGTCTCGATTTCGACAAAGTTTTTGTGCCCGTGCACGTCTTTGCAGTTTGTTTGATTCTTTATTATGTCTTCAAGCTCTTCCAATGCTTTGAGTACATCTTCATTTTGTGTGACTATTTGCACGCATTTGATTGGCCATCTTACGCTGATTTTTGCTTTTTCTCTTGATGCCAGTATGCCCTGCATTACGCTTCCAATTATCGCCATGTTTTTTTCCAGTTTTTCATTGATATCTTTTGGATTTTGTTTTGGCCAGCTGCATAAGTGTATGCTTTCTTCTGTTAGCTTGAATTCTTTCTTGAAGTTCTGCCAGATTTCTTCTGTTATGAATGGGGCTATTGGCGCGAATAATTTGAGGCACTCTGTCAATGCTTTGTAAGTCGTGTACAGCACTGCTTTTCTTTCATTTTCTTCGCCTATTGCTGCCTTGTCTCGCACCATTTGTATGTATGTCCTGCTTAGTGTCAGGAATAGTTCTTCAATTACCGAAGGAATTTCATTTAGCTTGTATTCCTCAAAGAATTGTGTTGTTTGTTTTATCGAGCTGTTCATTTTTGAGAGCATATAGCGTTCTTCCACGTCGCATAATGCTTTCATTACTGCGTCGTCCATTTGTTCTGGGTTTGTTTTGAGTTCTTTTGCCAGTTCAATGACAAAATTGTGCAGGTTCCACAATACTCCGAGATTTTTTGACTTGATTTTTGCATCTTCGTGGTTAAAGCTCAGGTCTAATCCTGGCTGTGCTCCGCCAATCTGGTAATATCTTAGCGTATCAGCCCCGTAAGTATCGATTATTTCGTATGGGGAAATTATATTTTTCAATGACTTTGACATTTTTCTTCCTTGCGTGTCATTGATGAATCCGTGCATGTATACTGCTTTGTATGGGACTTTTCCAAAGCTTACCATGCTCATGCACATCAGGCTGTTGAACCATCCTCTGATTTGGTCTTTTCCTTCAAGTATTAGGTCTGGGAATCCAAATTCAACAAATGTTTTCGGGTCTGAAGGATAATTGAGTGTTGCCCAGGGCGCTACTCCGCTGTCCAGCCATACGTCGAGAACGTCTGTTACCCTTGTCATTTCTTTTCCGCATTTGCATTTCAGCACTATTTCGTCAATCCACGGCCTGTGCAGGTTTTCAAGTTCTTTGCCTGATAACTGCTTTAATTCCATTCTTGTTCCTATGACTTTGACTTCTCCGCAGATGCATCTCCATATTGGGAGCGGTATTCCCCAGAAGCGTTGCCTGCTTATGCACCAGTCCTGCAGTGATTTAAGCCAGCTGTCAAACCATTTGTTTCCTGCCCAGTCTGGCACCCAGTAAACTTTTTTGTTTTTCTCCACCATTTCTTTTTTGAGTTTTTCTACTGCGAGGAACCATTGGTCTGTTGCTCTGAATATGACTGGTGTTTTGCATCTCCAGCAGTGTGCGTATTCGTGTTCTACTTTTGTTGTTGCGATGAGCAGTCCTTTGTCTTCCAGCAGTTGTATGAATTGTGCGTCGTCTGCTTTTGCAATCATTCCTGCCAGTGGCCCCATTGCTTTGCTGAAGCATCCATGTTCGTCTGTTTCGTTGAATGGTGGGAGCTTGTGTTCTTTTCCGACTTCAAAGTCTTCTGGTCCGCATCCTGGCGCGCAGTGCACTAAGCCAGAACCTGCATCTGTTGTCACGTATTTTTCCGATAGTATGACTTCGTGTGCGTGTTTTTGTTTGCTGACTTCTTCCTGGAATTTTATTTCTTTCAGGAATGGGTGTTCGTATTTTAGCCCTGCAAGTTTTTCTCCTTTTATTTTTTCAAGAACTTTGTATTGTTTGCCTGCTACTGCGCCTATTACTCCTGGCGCTAATGCTTCTGCAAGTATCCAGACTTCGTCGTCTACTTTTGCCTTGACGTAGTCAAAGTCTGGGTGCGCCATTACTGCGAGGTTGAATGGTATTGTCCAGGGTGTCGTTGTCCATACAATTAGGAATTCATTATTTTTTCCTTTAACTGGCAGTTTGACAAATATGCTGTCGTCTTTTCTGTTTTCGTATTCAAGTTCGTGTTTTGCCAGTGCTGTTGCGCATCTCGGGCACCACGTCATTGATTTTTTGCCGAGGTATAGCAGTTCTTTTTTGTGTGCTTCTGCGAGCGCAAACCACGCGCCTTCTATGTATTCATTTTTTATTGTCATATATGGATTGTCCCAGTTCATCCATATGCCAAGGCGTTTGAAGTCTGTGACCATTGGCCACAGCTGGCTTAGTGAATATTTTTGGCATTCTTCTATGAATCTTTTGAGCCCGAATTTGTTGATAATTTCTCTTTTGTCCTTGATGCCAAGCTCTTTTTCCACGCTGACTTCTATTGGAAGCCCGTGCATGTCAAATCCTGGCTGGTCCCAGACAAGAAATCCGCTCATTCGTTTGTATCTTAGAACTGCGTCTCTTAGTGCTTTTCCCCAGGCGTGGCCTATGTGTATTTTTCCTGTTGTGTATGGTGGCCCGTCCAAGTAGTAGAATCTTTTTTTGCCTTTTTTTGAGGCTTTTTCGTATGTCTTGTTGTGCTTCCAAAAGTCCAGTATTGCTGGCTCGATTACTTTTGGATTATATTGTGCTGGCATACATTCGACAGAGAAATATGTGATTTAAAAAGACATCGGTTATAGCAAGTTGAGTCAATATTATACTTATTTTAATAAGGATTCACTCAACTTGCTTATTAGGTAATTGACGCAAATTTCTCATTATTTCGTCAATTATCTATTACTTGAATAGAGAGTCGTATAAACTTTTTAATGGCGACCAGGAATCTTTGTTGCTCGGTGGGTCTACTAAGGTGTCGCCTTTCTTCTTTAGTCCGCCAAGATAGTATGCTTCTATGATGATTGCTGCTGCTGTTGCGGCTAATGCTGTTGGCTTTCCAACATCCGGAAGCCTGTCATAAAGCCATATTCCGCCGATTATTGTTGGGCAGGCTGCTGCTAGAAATTTGACAGTTGTATCAAGGGGCATTTCAGCTCCTTCTGGTTAAACCGTATGCTGCAACACCAAGGCCTGCAACAATCAATGCTGCTCCGCCCACGTTCTTAACAAGCCACTCAGTGTCTATTTTTGTGTCCAGAGCATACATACCGATAAGCGCAGCAAGACCTACTGCTCCAACTTGGACTGCGCGTTCAAAGTGAGTCTGGTTATGTCTTGCCTTTCTCGCAAGCGGCAAATAATGGGCAATGTAACGAAATGCGGTTCGATTACCGCAAATATCTTGGTTGAATTGGTTTCTCGCATCATTTTCTGCAGTTGCGCCAAACAAGCCGTCTTTATAGCATTGTTTAAAGCAGGCGTCCCTTGCAGCAGGGTCTAGGGTAACCTGCTCGTGCGCCATTCTAAACTGTTCTGCTATGTCAGTCATACGATAAGTTACACTATTCCACTATATAAACCTTTCGCTTTGTAGTCACTATATAGTAGTATATTTATAACGAATAAGCTTTAAATAGACCCGCTATTACCTATGCAATATGGCTAATTTCAAGTGCCACACTTGTGGCAAGATATACGACAAAAAAGGGCTGTGCTGCGATAAAGCATTGGAATCAACCTGCCCATACTGCAAATTTGGCAAGGATTTCTGCACCTGCGAAACCCCTTCCACAAAAGCTCATAAGCCGAGATAGGATTATTTTTTCATTACCATGTCATAAATAGTTAAAACAAGTTGATGAAAATTTTCTCTGATGTTGTCAATGGACGTTGGATTGCCTTTTAGAAGTTTGTAGTATTCTTCAAATAGTTCAATGAGCACGTTTTTATCCGGTCTCAATGTTTTAAGTATTGTTTCAATATCTTTTTGATCTTTTTTGTCAAGGCGGTCGCATTTTAATACAACAATATCAATAGGATTAAGAGCAAATATATCTAAATTTGAAAATTTTATTATATGTGTCGCCCTTGAATAAGCACTGCTTGGCAGAATCCACGTGAATCCTTTTGCGTCTATCTCAAACTGGCCGTTTAATCCTATATCAACTTTGACGTTAAACTGTTTTAGCATTTCTGCTTTTATATTGTCGCTTATTTCTTTAAACTCATTCAGAGCCAGAAGAAAGAAGTCAACATCTTTAGTCGTTCTTGATATGATGTCCTGTGAAATAAGACTGCTTCCGCCAAACAGGTATGCAGTTCCGCGCACACCTCTTTTTTTGAGCAGTTCATTGATTGAATTAAGAATGTCTGCTTGTCGCTGCTTGTCTATCCTCATATTCTTGTTCGTATACCTGCTTGGATTTTATGGGGTCTATTACTCCAGTCAACCCCCACTTTTTTAATATCCTATATACGCGCGGGTCATTTAATGTCTCCATACGTCTTTCTACAACTCTTACCAGGTCAGGATGTTCTTGGCCATAAAATGGCTGCACGCCTGGTTCTCTATCTGGATACAATGTAGCGCTTAATGCTCTTAATACAGCGTAACGTGGATGGGATAGTGGGATAATGCATTCCAGTGTTAAATCGACCAAGGCGCCAAGCTGGTTCACAACGCCGGCCTTTTGAGCAGCACTAGGCAAAGCATCAATTGGAACATCATCTAAACCTAATGCGACCGGTACTTCAAATAAGTCACGCGGGTCTTCTTCGTTCATTATTTTGTTTATTATATACCCCACATCCATATCTATATCCATGATTTTATCATTTATAAATCTATGCCAAATTAAGCCAAAAAAATTCCTAAAATTATTATAATCCCCGTCTTATTCTGGCATTAACAATGAAATTTGTTATATTTCAGGGGGTTAATGGCAATATTGCAACCTTGGAAGGGTTGCTTGAGGTTGAGGCAGCTGTGCACGTCTGTCTTGGAAACGTGATTGCATACAATTTGCGCGACCATAGAGATCTTGAAGGCAGTTTAAGGTGCCTTGATCTTGTCAGAAAGCAGCTGCAAATTTGTGATGAAAACGGCAAGAAGGCTTTCAGGCTGCTTCGAGGCCACAATGAGGCGACTTATTTGAATATTCATAAGAAAAGCAAGGGTCATCCTGCATATCACAAGATTGGTGATGAAAATCTGGCATTCATCCGTTCTTTTTATCTAAGATTGCAGAGGGATGAAGGCAAAATGGTTTTTTTGCCTTGGCTCGAAGAAAATTCAGGAATAGAGGCCAATGACCCTGATGTCTTGAGCAGGAAAACAGATAACGAGAGGCGTTTGCATTTGCTTACTGATGATGATGTCGCTCACCATTACGGCCGCAGTATGAAAAAAGTTATAGGCGGATTATTCCCGATGTATGGAGATTATTTTGTGCATTTTATCGGCAAGTGGAGACTGGCAACATTATGGGAAATGCGGGGTGGCTCGGCCGTGCCTAAAGTGATTCCTCCAGAAAGATATGGCGAGAAAGGCAGTCTTAGGAGCACAAAGTGTGTTCTTGAGGCAGACAGGGAAACAGTGATTTTTCCCGGCTCCGCAGAACTCGGCTATTATTGCACTTACGATACTGATTCAAGAGAGCTTGCCATTGTTCACGACAGCACTTTAATTTATTGAATTCTGAGTGAAGAACTTTTTGTAAGCATTCATAATTTCTGCAATATCTAACTTCTATATGAAATTTTGCGTAACATTTAAAAGCAAGCATACTGCAACTCGTTCTTATGTCGCAAGAGATGATATCTGAATTTGATATGGATGTTTTTTCCAGAAGGATTGGCCCTTATTTTTCCTGGCTTGAAAGCAGGATAGAAAGCGGCTGGGAGCAGAGCGATTCTATTCCAAAGGATGTTTTGAAAGAAGTCAAGTATCTTGCCACCACAATGCGTGCACGTTTTATTCTTGGCGTTTCAAAGGATGATTTTTCTAAGGAAGTTCAGCGCGCGGTTGAATTATTTGAGCTTGCAGAAGAGGCATTTCCAAGCGAGGGCGAAGAGATAGAGACTAAGACAAAGCATTTTTGCAAGGGTGTTTCAGAAGAGATTGGCTCGCAATTTTTGCCTGAGAAGTACAGGGAGCCAAGGCCTCCAGTTCCTCCTTCACCTCATCCTTTTCCAGAGCCCGAGCCTATGCCTGAGCCAGAACCATTTGAGCCTCCTGAAGAGGATAAGAAGGCAAAGGTTGAGAAGGTCAGGAAAATAAAGCTTGAGAAACCAAAGATTGCAAAGGTCGAAATCAAAGTCCAACAGGAGCCGAAAGTTGAGATTAAGATTGAGAAGCAGGTCAAGAAATCAATTTCAAAGCCAAAAGTTGCAGGGCCAAAGGTTGAAGTGGTTAAGAAAGTTGAGAAAGCACCTGTTGTCAAAGCAAAGAAATCCGGCAGGAAGAAAAGTTTCTTTTTGGTTCGCTGGGCTAAGAGTTTTATTTTTGGGGAAGATTAAAACTCAAGCCCTCTATAGATTACAACTTCTTGATTCTTATCGAGTGCATCTACGGTTGATAATGCTTCATCAAGTTTTGGCTGGCAGTGGTTCTTGCCTGCTCTGATAAGTGCTTCATAATCGTGAATTTCTTTGGAAAGGAACTTCCTCAAAGCAGCGCGGGCTTCAGCTTGTGTAACATCGCCTATGACACGAAGATCCGCCACATAATCAAGTCTTGATTCAATGCCTTCGCTTAATTCTTTCAGGGCTTTTCTTGCGTCCTGGTCGGTTGCCATCAGAATGCAGAATTCAGTGTCCTATTTAAAATCTTTGATTCAGTTACCACTTTTACGTAGCATTTTAATTGCAGCGAAGAGTTTAAAAGCAGATTGTCTTTTTAAGCAATCATGCGCACATCAATCTTTTTCGGAATTGCCATGTTTGGCATAGGCCTTCTATTTTCATTTCTTGCAAAGTCTTTGATTCATACTCCTGCCCCTACCATGATGGCAACTTTTGCATCGGGTTTGGCAATAGCTTTATTCGTTGTCTTTTCAGCGATTTTTTTGGGAATGGGCTCAGGATTAATCATTCACTGGCTTTTGAGCTTTAGCTCAAACTGGAAGGCTTTCATTGCAAGTATTATGCTTGCAGTAGTTTCATTTTTTGTCGGCATTGGAGCAAGCATCGGGCTTGTTGCCTTGAGCGGATGGACTGCTTTGCAGGCATTCTTTACATTTTTGACATTAAGCGTTACTTTGTTTCTGGCAAGCTTCATTAATTTGTTCGGAGGAACTATTCACACTTATTGCAATATTAAGAGATTGTTTAAGAAAAAGAGGTAGATTATGCAGGACCTTTTGAGGTTTGCAGAAACAGCTGAATGTTTTGATGCAAACTCAAGATTGAAGCTTATTTTGTTCATAACAGGCGTTAAGCCAAGCACGTTCATTCATATTCGTATTTACAGGAATTTTCACGACAGGCACGAGTTTGAAAGCTTGCTGAAGAAGCACAAAATAATTTTTGACGCCAGCAGGGCCAAAGGTTTTGAGGAAATCACCGGCATTAGGGGTAATGCAGTGGTTTGGGGATTAAAGGGAACTTGGTATGGCTATGACTTGTTCAGGAGCAGTAAGGAAAGGGCAAATTTCAACAAATACATCTCGCGTGTAAAGCAGCAGAAGCATTCGCAGGCAGATAAGCTGGCAGGAATTATCTACGGATATCCGGCTTGCTGCATTGATGCGTTTATTGACGAGCATAATGAGAGGATATTAGGCAGAAAATACTCCTACTATCAGTATTACAAAAGATTGCACGATTCAGATGTTGCATTTCCATTCATTTCGCACACTCCTTGCTCTTCTAAATGCAGGAGCAGTGCAATGTTGAACAAGATTTATGAGGGCAGGGTTAAGAAGTGGGCGCCTAAATTCTATAAGGCATATGTCAGGAAAAGAGCTTACAGCGTTCCGTTAATTATTGATACAGAGAATGACGTTGTTGGCGCCAAATGGAGAAAAAATGACGGCCACAATTATATTGTTGTCACAAAAAAGCCTGTTGAGGGCAAATACTATCTCATCAGTTGGCTTACTAAAAAGAAATATCAGCGCGGAACGGTTCTTGATGCAGTTGTAACTTTGCAGTATGATTATGCGACAATCAGGGTTAAGAAGATTATTGGCAGGATTAAAGGGCTTCATCACGAGAGGAAGTTTGCAAAACTATGAGATTTTTAGAGCTTGCTCGTTTGTATGAAAAGTTGGAGAGGACAAGTTCGTATAATGCGATGCGCGATATTCTTAGCGGTTTTTTCAAAAAGACGCCTAAAGCAGAGCTGGAATTTGTTGCCTATCTGACTCTTGGCCAGATTGCTTCGCAGTTTGCTGATGTCAATCTTGGGATGGCTGACAAGATGGTTGTCAGGAGTATTGCTCTTGCCGGCAAAGAAAAAGAAGCAATTGTTCTTCAGAAATATAAGAAGCTCGGCGATGTTGGCAGGACTGCAGAACAGTATTCTGGAAGAGGAAAACTTTCTGTAAAGACTGTTTTTGAGACTTTGCACAAAATAGCACAGTCATCCGGTTCTGGAAGCCAGGATAGAAAAATAAAACTGCTTGCTTCATTGTTATCAGCAGCATCTTCTGTTGAAGCTAGATATCTTGCGAGAATTGTTCTTGGTGATTTGCGTTTGGGCGTGGGTGATAAAACGGTTCTTGATGCTCTCGCTATTGCTTATACTGGAACAAAAGAGACGCGAAAGGATTTGGAGCACGCTTACAATGTCTGTCCTGATGTTGGAATTATTGCAAGGACTATTGCGCACAAGGGATTGCGCGGAGTAAGGCAGATTGGTGTTGAAGTTGGCGTTCCTATTCAGTCAATGTTGTGCCAGAGAATTAAGGACATTGAAGAAGTCAAGAATAAAATGGGCTATCCTGTTGTTGTTGAGGAGAAATATGACGGTGAGAGAATACAAGTGCATAAGCTGGGAAATAATGTTAAGCTTTATTCAAGAAGGCTTGAGAACATAACTTCCCAATTTCCAGATATTGTTGATGCTGTTAAGAAAGCTGTGAAGGCAAAGAATTGCGTTATTGACAGCGAGGTTATGCCTGTTGATAAAAAAGGAAATTTGCTTTCTTTCCAGACTTTAATGCAGAGAAGAAGAAAATATGATATTGAGGAGTATATCAGGAAAGTTCCTGTTGCATTGTTTTCTTTTGACTTGTTGTTTTTGAACGGCAAATCTTTGATTAGGGAGCAGTACAGGAAGCGTTATGCGCTTTTGCAGAAGAACATCAGGGAAACAGGCAAGATTAAGCTCGCATTGAGAAAAATCTGCAGTGATGCTGATTGCATTGAAGATTTGTTCAACAAGGTTGTTGAGTTCGGAGGCGAAGGTGTTGTCATCAAGAATTTGAATGGTTCATACGAAGCCGGTGTTCGTGGCTGGAACTGGATTAAGTGGAAGCCGGAGTATGTCAAAGGATTAAGGGATACATTTGATGTTGTAGTTGTTGGCGCTTATTACGGCAAAGGAAGAAGGGCTGGCACTTATGGTGCATTGTTGTGCGCAGTTTATAATGATAAAAAAGACAGGTTTGAGACTTTTTGCAAGCTTGGAAGCGGTTTTACAGACAAAACTTTGGCAGAGTTGCCTAAAAGATTTAAAAAAATTGACCACAAGCCCGCCAGACTGGAAGTTTCCAGAACAATGACTCCCGATGTCTGGTTTGACCCAAGAATTGTTGTCGAGGTTACCGGCGCAGAGATTACAAAGTCACCAAATCATACTCTAGGTTATGCTTTGCGTTTCCCAAGATTTTTGCGCTGGCGTGAGAAAAAGCCTGAGCAGTCAACTACTGCGAAAGAAGTTTTGAAGATGGTTTAAAGCTTGTTCACAATTCTGTCTAAATCAAGTCTTCTTATGCGCGCTTCAGTATCAGAGATTATTCTTTCTGCTCCTGTGTCGTATTGAATTGAGACAAGGCTGCCAACATTTCTTGCAATAGCTCCCATCACAGTGAAGAACGCTGGATCGCGGTATTCTGCTTGATTCAAAGTCCTGCAGCCATTCATAATCATTTGATGTAAGACACCACAGGCAGCTTTTCTGTTGTCAGGATTTGGGTCTCCCATTGCTCTTCTTTTTTCCTGCAAGTACGAAAGAAGGCCCTCGTAAAAACTTTTCAGCATTGTGTTGTATTCTGCCTGTACGTCGACTGCCATATAGTGTATTCTACAGTATTCATATATAAAATACTTGTGTCAAAAGCTTTTTATAGGAACAGTCTCGCCCGAATCTGATGAGTGAAGATTACAGGATTTTAAACACTGCTCTTGCGGAATTGCTTAAACGCTGGCGGTTTCCTCACCTTGCAAATTATGTCAGTGGTCTGAGGGCGTCTGTATACGATTTATGGGAAGTAAATAAGACTGGCTATTTTTCAACGCTACACGTAAGAGCAAGAAGCGGGGAAGAAGACAAAAGAAAGGAAAGGGGCCTTAGCGAAGATGATGCGAAGGCATTGAATGTGGCGTTTAAAAAAGGTTCTAAAAAGAGTCTTCAGGAAATTAGAGCGCTGCTGTATTTAGGCAGGCCTGACTTGGAAGGAAGAGTAACAGCTCATCCAAGGGATGCAAGAGAAAGGCCGTCATCAGAAGGCAGAATGACTCATAGATATTACGGGCCAAGAACCAGCCGCGAAGCTTAATCATACTAATGTTTCAATCACAGGCAATTCTCCTACAACATCAGGATTCTCATCTGCAAGTCTTTCACGGGTATGGTAACCTCCTACAATGCCTGCAGAACGCACTCCAGCTTGTTTGGCGTGCCTGATGTCATAAATCGTGTCTCCGCTGTACAAGACAGCTTCAGGCTTCACGCCGTGCTGGGCAACAATTTCTCTTAAACTGTCTGCTTTATTGCTGGAACTGCCTGTTATCGAAGTCAGAAATTGTTCTAATCCATACTCTCTTGCTTCTCGCATCAAGTTTTCTGCAGGATGTGCGCTCAGTACAACATTAATCCTGCCTTTTCGTTTCAGAGAATTCAAAACATCAGCAGCGTGAGAGTAAACCGTTGGCACAATTCCCTCTGCATTTGCGGCATTAAAGAATCTCGTGTAAAGGTCGAAAAGTCTGGCGCGGTCGGCGCGAACACCGTGGTTTGCCATGAATTCAACAGCGCTTGCAGTTGTTTGTGGAAGCCATTCTTCAAAAGTCATTCTGGGCAGGCCGTAATGCTCCATTAGCCGCATATTGGCTTCATAGACTGGTCTTCTGTCATCGCTTATAACTCCGCTCCAGTCAAAAGCAAACACCTCTATTTTCATGGAGGAAAAAGAAAATAATTAGTTTATAATATTATGTGTGAATGAAAATATATTTCAGCCAAAGATTCTTTTGTACATGTCACGGATATCCTGTGTTTCAATTTCAGGAATTCCGCATTTTTCAGCCAGAGCAATGTATGCTCTATACGCTTTGTCAAAAGCATTCTCGTGTTTTGTCCGCATCACAGCAGGATTTGTTGAAGTAATTATGGAAAGATAAATAGCGGAGAACTCAATTCCCAATTGTCTTAATTCCTGTTTTTCGTCCCCCATAAATATGGATTTATCGACGATATATTTAATCTTTACGGTAGAACTCTATGTGCTCCCTGCAGGTATTCCCTGACTTTTCCAACATTTAAAACATCATCGCCTGGCTTGTCGCTTAGTTTGTCCCTGACACCGCTTTCTGTATCAATGCAGACGCCCGAGGTTTCTGTTTGAGCTGTGAGCAGTCTTGCTCTTTCCTCAACATTGGCGCCGGTAAGGCCTCCGGCAAAACCAATTGTTAAACCAGGCGTCTGTTCTCTTAACTCTCTGTAAACTTCCAAAGATTTCTGAAGGTCAAATTCAAGTCCTCTGCCACCAGAAGGGTCGATCAATACATAACTCAATAAGCCCCCGTATAATTTGACGCGTTCAGCAGTCTCTTTCGGAGTAAGTCCAGTCATCGCCCTTTGGCTGAGTTGCAGCAAAATTTGCATTTCAGGCATATCCTGCCTAATAAAGCCAACCTGCCTTACTTCCGGCCAAGGCACATTAAGTTGAAGTGCTCTACATAAGCCCCCCTGATAAATGCCGTCAAAAACTTTTTTTACTTGGCCGCAAAGAGTATATATTGCGTCGCTTGTGTTGTAATGAACCGCCGTAAAAGCCTTGCCAGCTGCCGCTCGCATTAATTCAGGCAAAAGTTCAATTCTCGGGTAGCGCCTGCTGGTTGGCTGTGCGTTTAGCGATTTGAAAGATGCCAGAACTCCAAGCATTGGAATGTGCGGAGAAGTCATTGAATAACCTGCGGAAGAGAACTCATTAATGACTGCTTCAACTTCCTGCGTTGAAACAATTCCTGTCACTCCCACGTAAGGCGTCGGCATAAACGCACAAATGCGAAGTTAAATATAAATTTTTCCCCACTGTGAAGAGTGAGACGGCTTTAATGAGGTTTAGGCGTTGATTGTGCACAGGACTTCCGAATCTCTTAACGGATATTCTGCTTCTCGTATGAAATTTTCAGTGCCTTTAACCACCACATTATTGAGTCGGGATTCAAATCTTAATTGAATTTTTATTATATTACTTTCAACTTTTGTGCTGAATTCCCAATTTTTTATTCTCTTTATGCTTGCTTTGTCTATCTTGAACATTTTGGATGCGCAGAAGATTTCGATTCCAACTATGAAACCATCTTTATCGAGGTCAAGAACTATGTCGTCAAATTCCAGAGATTTCCAGTATTCCCTGTCCTTGATGTTAAAGCTAAGTATGTCATTTTCACCATCATAGTCCATTTCTCCTTTTCCTTTTGCAACGAGTTGTAATTTCATTTTATTCTTGGCAAGTTGTCTGTTATGTAAAATGTAATAATTTCAATGCATTTGGGGTGCTTGTTGAACATTATCCGCAAATAACCTTCTTTCCTTCTGAAAAAGACAGCATATCGGCCGTTTTGCTGAAGTCCAACAAAGACAGGATGCTCTTCTTTCAATATGCTTTTCAGATATTCATACTTATAAACCTTTCTTTGCACATCATTAAATCTGAAATACGCGTGGCGATTGATTGTAATGACGCAATTCTCTATAAATTCATAATAATCAGCATACCCAACCTCTTTTACAATTCTGGTTGATACCATACTCACCTGAAAATCTTCGCAATCGCCTCATCTTTTTCTTCTTCAGAAATAATGTGGTCTTTGTTTTCATCAATTCTGCTTTGCACCAAGGCATACCATCTTTGGTTTTCTGCCAGGACGCGTTCTGCCTGCAGTCTTTGCTCTAATGTTGGCGCAGATAATCTGCCGTCAAATGGCAGAGAGAGCTTTCCGAGAGGGTGGGCTGGATTTAGTATGGTGTTGTAAGCTCTCTCTGCTTCATCTGTTGTTATGAACTGGTCTGGTTTTGAGCCGGGCTCAGGTGCATTGCAGGCGTCGTAAATTGCAGAGTGCTCTTGATATGTGAATTGTGCTCCGCAGAGTCTCATTCTGCTGAATCCTGCACTTAAGAAGTATTCTGCTCCTTCTGACAAGGCATACTCAACCCCGTCTGGTTTTATCTTTCTTGAAGCTTGTTCTGGCTCCTGCCAGGAAAATTTTACAGAAAGTTTTGGGAGAGAAACAATTGTTGCAGCGCCAGCTAAGATTCCGATAATCACATACTTTGCTATTGGGTAAATCCATTCTCTTTCTCCCCACACAGGAGGTTCGTATTGTTGGTCTCCCATGAAGAAATATTATGTAAAAATCCTTTAAATGCGTTTGCAGGAGAAAAGCGGATATTATCCGGCTGTAACCGGATGTTTTACGGACTGTTTTTATATGGTCTCGGATTTATTACGGAATTATTGCTTGCTATCGACGGTCAACAGCTCTCTCACGGTTTTTTCAAGCTTGATATGCTTTCGCTCATCTGTTGTGTACGATGCACGTCCTTCTATAATTGCCGCATATCTTCCTGATTTTTTATGCAATTGCTCCAGATGTTCGTCAGGCGTTATTACATCGTATATTGTAAGTCTGCTTTTCCCATCTGTTGTGAAGAATACGCGTGTTCCATTGCCGAGTTTTGTGAAGTGAAGGTCTGCCATATAAAAGAATTCAGTCCTCAGAATTCCAACTCCGCCATCTTTTATGCGCCTGCAGATTCTTTTTATGGTCTCATCAATAACTTCTGGGAATGGTTTGTTAAGATTTGGATTTGTGTATGAGCATAACATCTTTGCGTATCTTTCCCTGAGCTCTGGAACCGCGTAAACATTGACTCCTGTCCCATTTGATATTCCGCCGTTTTTCTCTTCCTTGACACCAAGCTGTGCAAGTCTTGCTTCGAGTTGCGCTCTTCGCTTTTTCTCTGTTTCAAGTTCGCCCTCGTATACGCTTGCCAGGCTTTCCCAAGTTTGTGCTTCTTCCATCAACTTCTTTACATCAGCAGGAACAACTTCCACTCTTTCCACAGGACGTTCTGCAACTGCCTTTTCAAGTTCAGAAATTCTGGCTTGAGCATCAGAAAGCTCTTTTCTTTTTGCGCCTAATTCCGTTTCAACAGGAGCTAATTTTTGCTGGTATCCGCTCGCCTTGCGCTCTGCTTCCTTTCGTTCTCTTTCCAAGTCTTTTACTCTTCTGTAAAGTAGCGGGACTTGTTTTTCTGTGACAAACCTGAATGGGGCTATTTTTCCAATCATAAATGCGCTTGCAAGAGAATTTTTTAGTTCGTCGCGCGAGACTATTGCCGCCCAGGCATAAAGCGCTTTTTCACGTTCGCCTGCAATTTTTTCGATTTCAGAAACCAGTCTTGTTGCGTCTTTTGACTCAACTTCTTTTATTTGCTCTTTTGCTTTTTCATTAAGCAGGTCATACAGCGGCCCGAACCTTTCTACCAAAGCAGCATCTCTGGCATCTTTTTCAAAAGGAAGGCTTAAATTGTTGAACACTGCACAATTTCTGTCTCCTCCGCGCATGAGTGCAATTAATTCTTCTTTCGAACTTACAGGCAATGAGCGAAGTGTTTGCAGGTCGAATTGCGCGTACGTTGAAAGAACTGTCAGTCTGCCTGCATGGGCTGCCAATTCTTCTGGAAGTTCTAAGAACGGCACCAATGTCCTTGCAGCGTTCTGGGGCGTAGGAATAAACTTGGTTAAGTCTGCTAATTCAGGAGGTTCAAATCCAACTTCAAATATACGGCCTGCTTCAGAACCAAGCCAGGTTGCTATATTTCCGTGCACTCGTATTAATTCTTCGAGCTTCATAATATTGTTTAAATACAGTGTCTTTTAAACCTTTCGTATTTTTACTACTAACAAGGAGTGCAATAAGCTTTTAGCAGGCTATAATAATGTCAAAGTATGATTGACAACCCAACTGTATTGTTCGGAATTATTGGCGCGTTAGGCGGATTTCTGAGGGCAGTTGTGGGCGTGAGAAAGGCGTATTTGCAGAAACGTAAGTTCAAGCTCAACTATTTTCTCGTAACAGTGATAGGTGCTGCAGTTATCGGCGCGATTGTTGGAAGCATTATCGGAATCAACAAAGCAGTTGCTTTGTTTTCCGGCTATGCAGGCACTGATTTGCTTGAGGGTTTGGCAAAGAGTTTCAAGCTTGCGCCGATTAGGATCGGTTAACAACTATCCCGTAACAAACAAAGTTTAAGAATAGGTCTGCTGTTTTGTGTGTTATGAAACAAGGAGCATTACCTAAATGGGCCTGGTGGGTGATTGGCATCGTAGTCATCATCCTCCTCTGGTACTTCTTCTTTTAAGAAGAAAGTTACCGCCAGTAAGATTTTTTTATTTTATTTTTACTTCTCAAACTTTTTTGAGTCAAACCGCTGAGAGCGAATGAATATTAATCTGCCTCACTTTCTAAATTAACATGATAAAAGCAATATTGTTTGATTTGGATAACACCTTGATTGATTTCAGGAAGATGAAGTCTGCTGCCAGCGATGCAGCGATAGAGGCAATGATAGGGGCTGGAATGAAGCTTGACAAGGATGAAGCGCAGAAATTGCTGTATGAGCTTTATGACCAGTATGGTATTGAGCACCAGCAGATTTTGCACGAATTCTTGATGAGGACTCATAAGGCAATTGACTACAAGGTTTTGGCTGCAGGAATTGTTGCTTATAGGAAAGCGAGAATAAAAAATGCGAAGCCGTATCCTGGTGTTGTTGAAACGGTGAGCAAACTCAAGCAATTAGGTTTGAAGCTTGCCATTGTTTCTGATGCTCCGATATTGCAGGTTTGGACAAGGCTCACTGAGATTGATATTGCAGAATTGTTTGACACAGTTGTCGCTTTTGATGATACTGGCCAGAAAAAACCGAATTCTGAGCCGTTCAGGAAAGCTATTGAAAAATTTGGCGTCCTGCCTGAAGAGGTTTTGCATATTGGCGATTGGCCTGACAAGGATGTTGCCGGTGCAAAGGCGTTGGGAATGCTGGCTGCTTTTGCAAAGTATGGTTTTTCTGCCCCTATGACCTCGAGCCATAAGCTGAAACCGATATCAGTGAAAGCTGATTATGAGCTTAACAGTATAGAAGAACTGCTCGAAATCGTCGAAAATAATTTAAAACACTCCATTCTGGTGCATTGATATGGACATAAAGCACAGGATTTTTGAGCTTTTCATAAAGAGCAAGCGGTTGAGGTTTTCTGAGATAGAGAAGGCTTTGGGCATCAAGAGCAATACTTTGGCGTATCATCTTGAATCAATGGTCAAGGATGGTGAACTTAAAAAAGATGAGGATGATTATGTCTTGACTGCGCATTCTGAGAGCAAAATTCCTTTTTTCACGCATATTACCGGCAAGGAGAGGGGTGTTATGCCTGTTGTGCTTGGAACAATTGTTGACAAGAACAAGATTTTGATGCTGAAAAGAAACAAGAGGCCTTATCAGGGCTATTGGGGTCTGGTTGGCGGCAAGTTAAAGCTTGAAGAGAGTATTGAAGAATGTGCGCTCAGAGAAGCAAAAGAGGAAACCGGCTTGGAGTGCACTTTCTCCCACGTTGCTGCTGTTATTCACGAAAGGGTTCACGAGAATGGCGTATACAAGCACGCTTTCATTTTGTTTCTTGTTGTCTTGAATCCAAAGGGCGGAAAGCTCACAGAAGGCGAAGAGGGCAAGATTGAGTGGTTTGATTTGAAGAATTTGCCTCCTGACAGGATTATTCCTTCTGATTATTATCTTCTTAAGGAGCATTTGAATGCTGTTTCAAAGATTCATCAGGTCGTGATGGAAGAAAAAGAAGAAAGATTAATCAAATTCGAAAATAATTAAATTAAAAAATTAAAATTTTAATTTCTCAGCAAACCTGCCGACGAGTGGTATTGGCTTCATGTGTCCGCTTACTGAGTAAACAAGGCCAAGCACCCATAAGATTACTATCAGTATCCACAAAATTGGGATTAGGACTGCTCCTATTACAGTTATTGCCAATCCAAATTGTACGATAATTGCTGCAAGCGATAATACAAGGCTTTGCTTTGCGTAGTACATTGCGTACTTGTCCTTTCTTCGCGCAATCAGCACTAATACAAATCCTATCAGTCCTAAGAATATTGCCAAAAATGCAAATACTTTGCTTGTTGAATCTTTTGCCATAACATACACCTCTTTTGATTATTTATTATCTAAATTCCAATATGGGTTTAAAAGTGTTGCGGTTTCCATAACATTTAAAAAGGAATTAAGCATTTTTGGCTTAGGAAAAAGGGGGACATGGATTGGGATAATAGTATTGACACTACGGTAGGCACCCTTTGGGTGCCGGCTTGAAGCCAAGGGACTTATTTGCACTTCTTCTTATAGTGTTAGCCAGCGCTGCCACTTTGTTTGTCCTTCAAAGCCCAAATATCACTGGCAGTTACTTCGCAGATTATGGTCCTGTGTGGACTGACGAGCAGACAACGTATTATTTGGCAGAAGGTGTTGCTCTAAAATTGAACTTGGATGAGTCTTTTGCAGGGCCTTTGCCTATGAAGTACAAGATTTCTGAGCCTGATCAACTGTATGCGTACATTGATGGGAAAAATCTTGTTGTGACTCCTGCTCCTAGTGCAAGTGGAACTCTTACTTTGATTGTTACTGCATCTGATGGTTCAAGCAGTGCTGAGCAAACGCTTTCTTTTGTGGTAGATACTCCTCAAGAAGAAGAGCCCTCTTATGGAAGTTCTATTAATCAATATGCGGAAGAAAGGGCTGAGCCGCGCGTGATTGAACCGCAGGAACAACCGCCTGAAACTCCGCCTTCAGAGCCTCCTGGCCAGGAGAAAAATACAGAGCAAAGTTCTGAGTATATCTACAGCGAGCAAGGAGAGACTGTTGGCAGGAAGATAAGCGACAATCCTGATTTTGAGGTTAACTTCACTTTTGTTGGCAGAAGGGGCAATGATTTTGTGATTGAGTTTTATCATAATGCAAGCGAGGACCTGCCTGCCTGGGTTGAAGGCGCCATAGTGACTATGAGCGACAAGGCAAAGCCAAAGAAGAACATCAGCATTTCAATTCCGTTGGATGGCGTTCCTCCTAAAGCCAAGATTCCTCATTTCATTCTTCATATTGGCAGCGAGCCTGAGTCATACGAATTCGGAATAACAATCATCAACGTCCAGAGTTATCCTACATTGGGCGGCAATTGGACTGTCTTTTTCAACACCACAGGCACTGCAAATCTCAGCATCACTGGAATTAACGGCACTGTATTTGGCGAAGACCTTGAATTCTTGGACCTGAAGTGTGGCAATAGCACTTTCCCACATTCGTTTGATAACATCACGGTTCACGCTGAGAATTATAGCTGTGATGAAACTGGCAGTGAGACCAGCAAAGTGTTGACAACAGGCAAGCACACTTTGCAGTTCACGTTTGGCGATGATGTTGATTATGCGTTTAACGATGTAAGCATAAGCGCCTGCACGAATATGAGTTCAAGCGACAGGTATATTCTGAGCACCAGCGTGACTGCTGCAGGCACCTGTATGAATATTACTGTGAGCAATGTTGAGTTGGACTGCAATGGGTTCAATATCACGTTCGGAACAGGCGGAAGCGATTTGAGTCTCGGTGTCAATGTCACTGCAGGATTAACCAATATCACCATACGCAATTGCGGCATGTACAAGCCCACAATAGCAGGAGACTTCGGCATTCCAATATTATTTTCAGGCCAGTTCAGCAATCATTCTCTTATCATTAATAACACTCTGCGCTCAAACGGTGACACTGCAAACCACGGTATCCACATGAATGCTATGAACAATGTAAGCATAATCAATAATACCATTGAGGCGAACGGCACAGGTTTTACCAATCTCGCGCTAGAATTCGGCTCAATGAGTAACCTCACGGTTGTTGGCAATAACGTTTCAACAAGAGGTTCATTTTTCAACGTTGCAGCTTATTTACCTTCAAGCCAAGACAGCCTCATTGAAAATAATACGTTCTCTGCATATGGCCTCGGAGGCAGAAATTGGGGACTTGTCTTTTCTGGCGGCAACTCAACTATCAGACAAAACACAATTACCACAAACGGCACACAGGAAAATTACGGACTTTATGTTGCTTTTGGCGGCAACAGTGTCGACGCTGTATTCAATTCAAATAACATCACCACCAATGGAACAAGCAGCCACGGCATTGCAACGCTCACTGGCGCCGATGACAACAATTTCACCTCGAACAGTATAACGACTCTCGGAGCAGCGTCGCACGGTATCCAGGTGAATGGAAGCATAGACAATTTATTCACATTCAATCTTGTCAATGTATCCCAGCAGACCAGTAACGAATGGAACTCATTATTTGAAACTACAACCCCCCAGAACAACGTTGTCATCAACCTCACGCTCGTTCGCAACAATATCAACATTAGCTTTGAAGATTTCAACGGAACAAGTATCAAGGGAGTTCTTAATACAGAATCCAGGGCAAATGTCAACAATCCTGCGCAGATTAGTCTCAACAAGTTTGTCAATGTTACAAACAATACTGCTACAAGCTGGCTTTTCCTTAACATAACTTATTTCCAGTCTGAAATAACCGGTATGCCAGAAAACACCATCAGGATTTGGAGGTTTAATGACTCGGAGAATATGTGGTTTGATGAGAACTTTTTCCAGAGCAGTGGTTTGGACGCGGCCAACAACATTGTTTTTGCCAACATTACAAATTTCAGCACATTCGGGGCATTTGCAAGCATTCTCTTTGTCAACAAGACTGATAATCCTGACCCTGTCAACATCAGCGGGACTTTGAATTACACTATTTTCATTAATGCAAGCAAGGGCAATGCAACCAATATTACAGTAAACGATACTTATCCTTCGCAGGTTATTTTCATCAGCAGCGAGCCCACCGCTGATTCCGGAACAAATAATCATTTCTCAATCGGCAATCTTACTGAAAACCAGACATTCCGGGTGAACATCAGTGTTCTGATTAACGACACAACAGCTAATGGCACCATAATAACAAACAGGGCAAATGTTTCTTTCACGAATGAGACCGGCAGCAGGCTTAACACTACTGCAATTGAGATGACAACAGTTATTGTGCCCACAATAAACATTACTTCCTGCCCTATAACGCTTAACAGCAGCGCAATTGTTAGCCAGAACGTTTCAGCAAACTTGACTGAGCAGCAGTCCTGTATTACTATTGGCAACGACAATATTCAGCTTGATTGCGAAGGATTCACATTAAGGGGAAACAATTCTGGAGTTGGAGTAAATTCAACAAGCAGGGAAAACATTACAATCAAGAATTGCTTCATAACCAATTTCACCAACAATATTTTGTTCAGCAGCACGCTTACAAGCACGATTTTCAACAACAGCGCGCTTAACAGCACTTCAGCGAGCATTTCTATGCTTTCAGGTTCGAGCAACAATGTAACGAATAACACAATTACTGGCGCACAGGGGGTCCAGCTGGCGGACTCCAGCAACATTTTCAGGGGCAATTTCATAAACTCAACCACCAGCCAGGGTATTAACATAGTTGCCAACAGCAACACTCTGATAAACAACACTGTGATAGCCAACGCTGCCAGGGCGATAATAATAAACAGCGCTAGCAGCAACTTCTTTGAGAACAATACTGCCAACAGCACATCAAGCTCAGGCATAGAGCTTATCGGAAGTTCAAGTAACACTTTCAGGTTTAACAGGGCGAAAAGCGACAGCCAGAACGGCATCTTGCTCACCAACAGTTTTAGCAACACATTCGCCAATACCACCACAGAAAGCGATGACACTTCAGGCGCTTTCTCAGCGCTCACTTTTGCCGGCACAAGTGAAAACAACAGTTTTTCCAACACAACTATTGAAGTTGGATTTGTATGGAAAGTCACAGGAGCCACAAGCACCGGCAACAACTTTTCAAACACAACATTTAACGCTACAAACGGCAGCATAAGGATACTTTCTAATTATACAATGCCTAATGTTACAAGCGTTAATACAAGCAATCTGGACATTTCATTTAACAACGCATTCCTTAACAGTACTAACTTGTCTTTCTTGAATTTGAGCGCTCAAATTATTTTGCGCAGCATTACTTTCCTGAACCCCCAGCCGATTGTTGATTTTGAGGATGACGGTACTTTCATCAATTGCTCAGCAAGCATTTGCACTGAAGTCAGCTTTGCAAACAATGTTTATGTTTACAATGTTACCAGATTCACAAATTACAGCAGTGCTGAAACAACGATTAATGCCTGTGGAACTATTTCAAACAGCAGTACATTAGGAGCAAACATCAGCTCAGCAGGCACTTGCATCACGTTTGGCGCAGATAACATTTTCCTTGAGTGCAACGGTTTCACAATCACGTATGACTCTGGAGGAACTGGCGGAGACGGCGTTGTTGCTAACAACAAGACCAATATCACTGTCAGGAACTGCATAATAATCGACGTAAATGCAGGAGGCTCACAGGGAGTTGCCATTGATATGCACGACGTGCAGGACGGCAGTTATTACAATAACACTATTCATACCAACAGCACAACAAACGGTTACGGAATGTTCCTCAGGAACAACATAACTAATAACCTGATTGAAAACAACACTATTAGGGCGCGTGGAAGCAGCACGAACAATGTAGGAATTTATTTCTCTGCCATCGCTAATGCCAGAAACTTCGACAACAGGATAGCCGGCAATGTTATTTTCAGTAACGGCACTGACGCTAATTACGGCATCTTTTTTGAGGACAACAACTCAAACAGTACTATTACCCAGAATAACATCACCACCAATGGCAGTTTAATCAATTACGGCATTTATCTTGACGCCGCGACAGCAGGCCACGAAATTAAAGGCGTTAATATCACCTTCAACCGCGTTACTACCAATGGAAGCAGCAACAGCCAGGAAGGCGTGCGCCTCGTCACGCATATTTTCAACACTCTTATTGCAAACAACACCATTGAAACAGGAGTCCGTTCGCCTGTCGCAGGAAACAGCCATTTTGGAATCAATCTCTTAAGCGGCGCAGGAAATATCACTATTGTTGGCAATTTTGTTGGAACACGTGGAGCAAGCGACGGTATAGAGATTACGGGAACTACCTTCCCTGACTTTATCGAGAACATAACGATAATTAATAACACTGTTGACACAGGAGGCGCCAGTGGAGATGGTATTGAAATAGTACAAAACGCACGGTTTATCCATATAGAGAATAATACAATAATGACTGGCAACCAGAGCAGGCGCGCAGGAACTGCGCACGGCGGGTTAGGCATCAGGGCAAGCGTTGCTTCTGGTGCCAATATCACTATTTTTAATAACAGCGTTGCAACCAATGGCTCAGGCGCGAACAATGTAGGAATACAATTTGGCAATTTTGAAAATGCCAGCGCGGTTAACAATACAATATCTACTTTTGGAACAAACGACAATTACGGCATTCAGCTGAACGGAGGCCCTCGCAATGTCACATTGGAGAATAACACGATATTCTCAAGTGGAACATCAGTCGGTAACAGGGGAATACACGCAACAGGCAACATTGTAGACCCAGTAATCCGTTACAACAACATAACAACAAATGGAACATCTGCCAATGACGGCATACTTTTAAGCAGCGCAGCTGCTACTGCAATGCGATTCAGGATTGAACATAACTTAGTCCGCACAAACGGAACAAGCTCAAGCAACAGGGGAATAGTGATTGAACAGCTTATCTTTAATGGAACTGTTAATAACAACACAGTCGATACCAACGGCACTGGCAGCGACCACGGCATCATTCTAACAATAGCCAATGCTGGAATAGCAAACCTAATCATTGGAATTCTTGTTGAAAACAATACTATCCGCGCGCGTTCCGGCGGAACAGCCACAATTGGATTGAGAATCGTGGCTACAAATGTTGTTAATAACACAGCGCGTTTCAATAATATCAGTGTGAACGGCACAAACAGCGTTACCGGCATAGAGATAGGAGGCACCAGTGTTAATCACAAAAACTCAATTGAAAATAACACTGTATTTGTCAATGCTACAGGCGTCTCATCGCGAGGCATTATTATTGCTACAACCGCGGCAACAGCTGCCAGCAATATCACAAACAACAATGTTACTATTTTCAGCGCCAGTACTGACGTGCGTGCGCTTGCTGTTGAAGCAGTCGTCGCAGTTAACAATTCATATCAGAACAATACGTTCATAGTGCAACGTGGAGCTGGCGCCCTGTTCTATGTTGTCAGCTCGAGCAACCAGCATTTCAACAGGACTGTCGTGAATGCAAGCGATGGAACAAATCTTATTTGGATTGATGCTGCTGCCGGCTCAAATAACAATTTCACCAACACCACATTTGCAAATGCCAATGGAAGCATACGCTTTAACGGCACTATAGAATACACTCCGACAGCAACCGACCTCACGCAGGTGTTTATGAACATCAGCCGAAATAACACCAAACTCAATTCCAGCACGTTCTCGGCATTCAACACAACCGCTCAGCTCGTTTTCTTTAACATTACTTTCACTGACCCGAAGCCGATGTATAATCTAAGCAGTACTTTGCCGTATGAAGACTGCCCTTCATCAATCTGCACAGAAGACAGCTTTGACGGCTTCACGTACATCTACAATGTAACTCGTTTCACCAACTTCAGCAGTTCTGAAAATTCAACGCCAGTGGCTGATCTTGTCGTGTTGCAGGGCGATTATACCGCAAATATTACTTTGCAGCAGTCAGTCATTTGCACTTTCAGAAGCGACAATCTTTCTAATGCGAGTGGTTGCACTGTTGTCGCCAATAATGATACTGCATATGCTCTCAGGAATAACGGCACAATCTCGTTTGGATTGAATGTTTCTGCATCCGGCTGTCCGTTTGAGAGCGGCTGCATTCAGCAGGTAAGGTTGAATGGAACAAATTCGTCTTCGCAAAGTTCCAGCTGCAATCTTGCATTGAATTTCATCACTGTGCCGAATACAGGCGCACAGCTTAATATTCATAAAAACGTCTCGGCGGGGGAGGAGCTCCATGTCCACCTGAACTATACGTTCTCAGTCCCGCTCACCCCGCCGGGCGCTAAAAATGTCACGTATACGTTTACTGCAGTGACTGATTCGCCGTACTATGATCCAAACTGTTAAAAAAAATGATAGCACTCAAATATGACAAGGCATTGATTGCGAAAGCAAAGCTGAATGCTGTATTGAAAAAGCTCTCTCCTGAGATTGATAAATTGAGTTCTGCAAGCTATCAGGGTGAAAGAGGGTGCATTAATCTTCCGATTGATGAACAGCAGTTCAGGATAATTGATGCTGCTGTTTCACTGAAAAAAAGGCTTAATCCAAAATTAATCATTGTTGTTGGAATTGGCGGCAGTAATCTGGGCACGATTGCAGTTCAGGAAGCTTTGCTTGGCAGGCAGTGGAATCTGCATAATGAACCGAGGATTATGTATGCGGATACTGTTGACCCTGATGCTTTGCAGGTCATCATTGCAGAAATGCAGGCTGTTTTGCGCCAGGGAAAGCAGGTAATTCTTAATATTGTCAGCAAGAGCGGCAGTACAACAGAAACAGTTGCAAATTTTGAAGTTCTGTTGAATGTTTTGCGAAGGCATAGGAAGGACGCAGCCAAGTATGTTATTGTCACGACCGACAAGGGCAGCAAATTATGGAATTTAGGAATGAAAAACAATTTCTCATTGTTGGAAATTCCTGAGAAAGTTGGCGGAAGATATAGTGTCTTTTCAGCAGTTGGCTTGTTTCCTCTCGGGATGCTTGGAATAAATTTGAAAGAACTGCTTGATGGCGCTGCAGAAATGAGAAGAAAATGTTTGTCAATTAATGGTCCTGCTGCAATTAATGCAGCCTTAATCTATCTGCACAACAAGTCAGGAAGGAATATTTACGACAATTTTTTCTTTGCATCTGACCTTGAGAGTTTGGGCAAATGGCACAGGCAATTGTTGGCAGAGAGTTTGGGAAAAGATGGAAAGGGAATTACTCCCACAGTAAGCATTGGAAGCACTGACCTTCACAGCGTTGCGCAGTTATATCTTGACGGTCCTCAGGACAAGTTCACTAATTTTATCATAACTCATTTTAATGAGATGATAAAAGTGCCAAGTTATCCTGAGTATGATGCGTTGGTGCCTGACTTGCAGAAGAAAGAGCTTAATCACATAATTCACGCGATAGTAAAGGGAACAAAGAAGGCGTTTGCAAAAAGTAAAAGGCCTTTTACAGAGACAAGGCTCGATGGAAAGAATGCAAATTCTATTGGCGCGTTTATGGAGATGAAGATGATTGAAACAATTCTTCTTGGAAAGCTTCTTGGCGTTAACCCGTTTGGCCAGCCTGCTGTTGAGCTTTATAAGAAGGAAACTAAGCGTTTTCTTAGAAGTGGAAATCTTTAAGTGAAAAAGCTCGTCAGCCAGTTCCAGAATCGTTCAAAAAATCCTTTTTTCTTCGGAAGTTCTCGCAATGGTTCGTATTCGCCAACTTGTTTTGTGACTGTTAATTCTGCTTTTGCTTCGAGCTGAGTGTTTTCCACAGGCGTTTCTTTTGTTTCAATTGTCGCATTCTGAGCAGTTGTTGTATTCTGCGCTGTCTTGTTTTTTTGTTCAAAGAATGGCGGTGTTGAGCCCGTATTTGTAGGAATTATATATGATGACAGGTGTATGTTTGTTGCTCTTTCTGCTAAAAACTTTGCTGCCGCGTGCCTGTCTTCTGCTGTAAATCCTGTTATCAGCAGTTGCACATTTCCTCCTTTTTCAAACAGCTTGATGTAACCTGCGCTGCCTCCTAAGTCTTTGTAGCACGGTTCTGGGTTGCCTTCGAGCTGTGCTGCTGCCTTGTTCTCGCACGGGCTTCCTATCACTATTGCGTCTTTTTTGGTGATATCTGCTATTTCTATGTCAAGTCTTGCTGTTCCTATGTCAGTTGTTACGTTTGGATATTTTGCAAGGGCTGTGGAGATGACTGTTGCTGAAACTACGTCTAAGGAGGGTGATTCTTCTCCAACAACGTAAATTGCCTGGAATTTTCCGTTTTCAACAAAGAAGGTTGGATAGTCAGAAATCGTGTAAGCGCTTGCAGTTGTTATCAATAGGAGCAATAGCCACCATTTCATAGAATTGTTTATTTGGCAATAATTTAAATATGTTTCTTTATTTGTATAACTTATGAAAAAAGCAGTGCTTTTGCTTTTGCTGGTTTCTTGTGCTTATGACCCGAATGGTTTGCGTTATGTTGTTGACGGCGATACTTTTGTCCTGAATAACGGAGAGGTTGTGAGATTGCTTGGCATTGATACTCCTGAGATGGGCGATGCTAATTATGACAGGGCTTCTTATGAGCTTCAGAGGCTTTTGCAGGGGAGGAATTTGAGTTTTGAACCTGATGTTACAGACAGGGATATTTATGGGAGATTATTGAGGTATATTTACGCTGAAGATGTTTTTGTGAATTTGAGATTAGTAGAGGATGGCTGGGCTCGTGCTACTTACTATCCTCCTGACTTGCGTTATGTTGAATTGTTTAGGAAAGCTCAGAAAGAGGCGCAGGATGCCAGTAAGGGAATATGGAATGTTGATGAGACGCAGTATAAGAGGTTTGGTGCCAGGTGTGTTGAGTTTGGTTGTCCTAAGGGCGCTATTGCTGTTGCAAGTGATGAGGGCGATGTTTTTTACGGCTGCTATTGCAGTAGTGTTAATAAAATTAAAAAAGAAAATTTACGCTGTTTTACGAAGATCCAGACAGCGATCGAGTTGGGTTTGAGAGAGACAAGGCTTTGCTAGGTATTATGCAGCAGTATTTTCCAACGCTATCATCAAACACGCATGGGTATGGGCTGCTTTCTGCTTCTTTGCCGTAGCTGCAGTCCCATTTGTCCTTGTTTGCGTACAAGTATTGCTGGTTTTTGAGGACAAACTGCGATTTGGCATAGCCATCGCTGATTGCCTTTGGGTTTTCCCTGAATGCTTTTTCAATGGCGCCTCCATAAATCTTGCTGGTATAGCCGTAAGAGCCATATGAAGAAGTGGATATTGCTCCTGTTGCAGTATTCAAATGAACAACTGCGCCTACGCCGATAAGCATTATCACCAAAATTCCGATTAAAGCATATCTGTTTTCCATTTTTTCACCTCATCTGCAATTTCCATTTCCATAGCAGGCTTGATTTGTTTGGCACGGCAATGCCTGCCACGTATTTCCTACGCATTTTACTCTATTTCCGCTTCTGCACATTAATGCGCCTGGTTTCTTGAGTGTGTACTGGTCCACCCTGCATCCACCGCTGCACGATGCGTCTGTCCTGCATTCCACGTCATTGCAGTCGATTAGTCTGTCAGCATCATCATCTATTCCGTTTGTGCATATTTCCGGGTGCATTCCTATTGGTCCTTGGCTGCCCATTGTTCTTGGCATTTGTGTTGAGGGCCGTCCGCCGGTAGGTGCAGTGTATTGATAGCCGCTTACGTGTGGCATTACGCTTGATGGCATTCCGAAATTGCCTGAAAGGGAAGCGTCTGCAAGGAAAAGAGCTGTCACTCCTATTACGCTTATTATTGCAAAAAAGATATACACGTCTTCCATTGTTCACGCTCTTTTTATTCTGTAAAAGAAAATGGTGTATTTAAAGGTTTGCTGGCAAAGATTAATAAGTTTTGAACACTTACCGTTCCATATGGGGCTTTCTGATATTGTTCGCGGGTCAGTGGAAAGACTAAGCGGGTATGATTTGTATAGAACTATGCCTGAACCGCCCATTCCTCGTGAAGAACTTCTGACGCAGATTAGTGGCATTCCTGAAATAGATGAGAGGATTTGGAGAAATCAACTTTCAGCACATTATCGGCGGGGTATTCATTGCCTGCGTTTTGTGCTTGCACGGATCACGCCAATTGTCCAATTCACAGGTGCTATTGCAGTTAAAACATTGCTTCCTGAAAGTCAGCTCGAAGGTTTTGACATAGGTGACAAGTATCTTCTTGGTGGGCTTGGAATTCACGCATTGGATTACTTGATTTTTGATATGATTACGCCTGCATTAAGGCGAAGGCGTTCTTTGCAGAATGCAGAAATTCCGGATTCTTATTGATTTTTCGGATAATTTTAGGTCTAAGATGTGAAACTATCCGGTTTTTTCTTGTAAACGCATATAAAGGCAAAAAATAGAAATAAAAATGCGCCGGGGTCGGTCAACACGGTAGACCGCTAAGTTGAAACCTTAGTGTCCAAAAGGACTTCGGGGTTCAAATACTTTTCGGTAAAACCGGGGGTTGAATCTCCCCGCCCCGGCGCGCTATTTTAAGGCATTGAATGATTATTCAAATCGTGCTTTATCAAGACTATCCAGAAATGTGACGTAATTCGTAATGTTTATTTATGCCATTAATCCAATGGACTAAAATGAGTGATAAGCTACTTTCTCAGCGATGGGACGCGGAGTATGAAACCGGTAAATATGCTCATGAGCCGCCAGTTAATTTTGTCAATACGATACTCTCAACACTGGAACGGTTTCCAGAGATCAAAAACGGGCGTGGATTATATGTTGGGTGTGGCAATGGTCGTAATTATTTGCCTCTTATTCGCACAGGATTAAATCTTTATGGATTGGACGCATCAAAGATAGCGCTTAAACAACTTTCAGAGCAGGAACCCTCTTTTGGGAATAAACTATTTTGTGAAGATTTCCGATCTTTTGATGCAGACAGTCTTTTTGATTATTTAATTGCAATTCAAGTATTCCAGCACGGCGGTCAGAAAGATATTGAGCAATATTTTACAAAGGCCGCTTCTTTATTGAAACCACAAGGCCTTTTTTTCCTTCGCGTCAACTCAATATCCACTCAAATAAAGTTTCAACACAACATTCTCGAAAGAAATGATCTCGGTGGTTTTACCATTCAGTATCTTGAAGGACCGAAGCGTGACCTTCCCATACACTTCTATTCGCGTGATGAGCTCTTGAGCATGACACGAAATGATTTCTCTCTCATTGTGGAACCAATTCAGCAAATTATTCCACGCGAACCGCCGAAGAAAGGTAATTGGGCCCAGTGGGAAGTCGTCTTTAAAAAGAACCCTTCATGAATCCCTGCCTTTTCAGAGGGTTATGCGGCGGACAGGATTCGAACCTGCGAAGGCACTAAGCCACAAGCTCCTGAAGCTTGCCCATTAGACCGCTCTGGAACCGCCGCGCAAGAAATTAATCCTTCCGGACGATATTTAAACTTATTCCCCTTTTACTACAGAAAAAATGTCTTTTGGCTTCAGCAGGGTTACTGTCGCTCTTTTGTCAAATAGTTCTATTCGTAATATTTTTTGCGGATAATCAAGATTAACTTTGCCTTTTAGCATTGGCGCTATTGCTTCTATGATTTGTTCTTTGTGTAATTCGCTTCTGTGTTTTACCACATCTATTGCGTAATTGTCGTCTGGCACGATTAAGTCTTTTATTTCTTCTTTTACAACTTCTTTTATTTTGTCAATTGTTGCATCGCACCAATAGTCTGCCGGCGCCCATTTTAGAGTGAAATTGAATGACCTTGGGTCTGCTGCTGCCATTTCGCGCACTTCTTCTATTACATTGCGTGCTTTTAATGATGTAGAAACTCCTATGATGCCCGGCACCAAGAGTTGTTGGTCTGCTTTCTGGTCTCCTAATTTTGTTAGAATGTTTTGTATTTCATTCTTGCCTGCAAAATATCCTCCTCTTGAGTCATATGAGACGAGTAAGTTTGGTTCCATAAAAATAATGATTAATCCTGTATTTAAATAAATATCCGAAATAACTGAATAAGAAGGGGATGGTTTTTAGCAGATGTAAGCTGCAGAATCGATCTCTTGTTTATCTAGGTGCGCCGCCGCCAGCAATGATTTCTTCTTTAGTGCAGTGGCTTGATTTAAGGCAATTACTTATGTGTGAATCCATCTTAACCAGACATTGATTTGAGCATTCTTTGTCTATTTCTTTGCATTCCGTTTGCGGAGTTCCTGCGGGACATTCTATTTGCACGTACGGACATGCGTTAACGCATTCCTGCGGATTAAATTCATCCGCGCAAGCCATAAACATAGGAATATTACAGGTGACTGCAGACGGCGCTGTTGGCGTGGTAATTTGCACTGCGGGTTTTTCAATTGTTGGTGGAGGGATTTCTACCATGCCTCGGCATTGCTTATTTTTCTCTCGCAGTACTTCAACAAGTTCTTTTTGTTGTTCATACACGCGCCTCAAATTTTCGCGTTCCTGTTTTAGCCTTGAGAAGTGATCTCTTACGCGTTGTATTAGTCCTTCAGCAGTTTCTTGTTTTTCTTTCTGCTCTTCAAAGTATTCCTCTAACCAATAGTCCCACTCAAATGTTTCTTCAAACCACGTGTTTGGACAAGTGCAGTCACAGCATACTCGTAATACCTGAGTTTCATCCACCATTATTGGTTTTATTTCGCACTTTTTGATTTTGCAATTTTCTCCGAGAGCTTCGCAGCTTTCTCGGGCGAATCTTTTTCCCTTTGCTATTTGTTCATCAATTGCTTGAGTTACGCCTCCTGCTTGCCGAATTTCAAAGTCGCCTACTATTCGCGCTTCACATATTTTGTTTGGGTTGTAGTCTTCCGGGCATTCCCATTTAAAGCAGGCAAATTTGCATCTTATTTCAGCGTCATCACTGAGTCCTTCTCCGCCAGTGGAGATTTTTGTGTAGCGAATGAATTCAGAAATGATTTTTCTTGCGGTAACGCCTGCAGGAGTCACGTCCTCAGTCGGCGGGCATTTTGATGGTCCAAAGATAATGTCTTCACCATCGAAGTCAAGCGATTTGCCGTTATAACTGCCTTCCCCACTTATCGCTCTTCTAACATACCAGTTTTCAAACTCTGCCTCGGCGCATTGTTTTAACACTCGCGCTAATGCTCCTTCGCACATTTCCTTTGCCCCTTTAGGCCAATTGTCCAGGTTGCGATCATCTCCGCCAAAGACCTCGCCTCGATCTCCATGCACGCCTAGTCCAGTCCACGCTGGTTGCTCTCCACTCACGGCTGTCGGAAGTAGCAAGATTGCAATCATTGCCGTTATTGCCAGTCTATTTGAGAAATGGTGCGTATGGTGCATTTTGCCTTACAAACTCCTCCATTTCCTTTTCTTTTTTAACTAGTTCTCTTTCGAGCAGTTTTAGTTCTATGGTTTCTCCTTCCAGGGTTTTGGATATTTTTGTACAATCTTCTGTTATTTGGGCATTTATTGATGCTTTCTCAAAGTTCAACAAGAAGACTAATGCGACAAGAAAAACCACTGCAACTATGCCTAGAACTAATTTTTCACCTGCTTTTTTCATTTTTAAGAATTATTCTTTTATTGTATATAATCTTTTTGCATTTATCACTCTGCACGGTCCAAGAACCCCTGCCTTTTCCCACAGTCTTAAAATCCTAATATTTCAGGCTCTCTTGAACTATCTAAACAGGCAGTCCTGAATGTACTCTTTCTCCGCCTGCTATTTTGTGCAGGTGCTTTAGAAGTCCTGAGAATGTTTTTTCTGACTGAGTAAATATAATCTTCCTGAAGCGTGTGTTTACTTTAACGCCTTGTTGTTGTAATTTTGCCCTTAGTTTTTCGCATTTTGAGTTGCTTGGCCTGTCGCCGTTAAATAACAGGATGCATTCTTTTTCCTTGTCAACAAGAGATTGTATGAAATCAGATTCCGGCTCTTTTGGATAGACTACGTTTTTGCAGCCGAGTGCTTTGAGAACATCCCTGTCTCTTTTGTGCTGTGCTACGACCATGCATTTTTTGCTTGCTCTGGCAACGTGCTGCGCCCAGTGTAAGAGCTTGTCAAGATTGCCAACCTTAGAAGTTACATTGCGCGGCATTATTCACCTCTTTGTTACTGCTATATATTGTAGGTTTATAAGACTTTCTTGAATTATTTTCCATATAGAACAATATCAAATTCGCTATTGAAACCGAAAACCTTATAAAGCCTTGAAAGTTAGTAACTACTTAAGAGATAGAAAGGTAGCGGGTTAATCCCGAATGTAGAATCTTGTTCTTTCTGAACGAGTTTCGCTGGTACTATCTTTCTGTCCGATAGAACCATCGAAATAGGTTCGGAGAAATAAAATGAAATTTAGTGAATTAAACCTAAAGCAAGAGCTATTGACAGCTCTGCAGAAGTTAAAGTATGAAGACCCTACAGAGGTTCAGGAAAAATCAATTCCAATATTGCTGCAAGGCAAGGATTTGATTGTTAGAAGCAAGACAGGAAGCGGTAAAACATTCGCGTTCTTGCTTCCAATACTGCAGAATCTTGTGCCTGACAATAAATTGCAGGCGTTGATATTGTCGCCAACAAGAGAGTTGGCAGTTCAAACTGATAAGGAAACGCATAAATTGGCGCTTAATGTAAAAACAGTTCTTCTTTATGGCGGAGTCAGCATTGTTCCCCAGATAGAAAGGCTTGACCGCGGTGCACAGATTGCAGTCGCAACTCCTGGAAGAATTTTGGACCATATGCAAAGAGGCACTATTGACCTCTCCAACGTTAGATTTGTCGTTTTGGATGAAGCTGACAGGATGCTCGATATGGGATTTATTGACGATGTTGAGAAGATTTTGCGCAGGACTCCAAAGGACAGGCAGACTATGCTGTTTTCAGCAACTATGCCTGACCAAGTTGTAAACATTTCACAGCGTTATATGAAAGAGCCTGAAACATTATTGTTGCAGCAGGATGAAATTACTGTCAAGAAAATCAGGCAGCGTGTTCTTGGTGTTGACAGAAAGCAGAAGGTTGACGTTTTGGCAAAAATCTTGTCTGACAAGGCTGCCAAGAAAGTTATGATTTTCGTTAACACAAAAGACTGGGCTGAAAGGCTTTCTAATATTTTGTGGAAAAAGCGTTTCCAGTCAACAAGCATTCATTCTGGTTTAAGCCAGAATAATAGAAATAGGGTCATTCAGGACTTTAACTCTGGCAGGTATAGTATTCTTGTGGCAACAGATGTTGCAGCAAGGGGATTGCACATAGAGGGTGTTACTCACGTTGTGAATTATGATATACCTAGAAATCCTAAGAGCTATGTTCACCGTATTGGTAGAACTGGCCGTGCCGGCAAGGAAGGCGACGCAATTACTTTTGTCACTCAAATTGATGAGCATTTGTTGAGGGCAGTGGAATCTGAGATTAAGATGTTCTTGGAAGTGCAGTATATCACTGCAGAAGGCAAGATATTAACGCCTCCGCGCGACAAGTCTCATATTGAAGCAGTGCATGCTCCTCATCCAGGAGAAGAGGTTAAAGTGCATACGCATTCTGACTCTTCAGGCGATGATTGGGGACTTGATTAGAAAGCTTTAAAAACAGATATCTTATTTTTTCCTTCAATTGGGTATTTGGAGGGGATTTAAGTGAAGGAAATTACTATTGCGGTTATCATGGCAATCTGCGCAGTATTAGCTGTTGCAGTGCGCGCTGTTGTTTAAATTCTTATTTGCACTCTATTGCTGCTAATTTAGAACCTAATTCATCCAGCTTGTTGTGCAGTACGCCGAGTGCTTCTCCTGACATATCATATTCTTTTGCGAATACTGCAAGCCAGTTCTTCGCGTCTCGTGTTGCGTTTGCAACAGGCTGCACAGAAGCTGCTTCCACGCCTGCTTTTGTGCACTTTATTCCTGCCATTTTGCTGCCAATGTCATCAAGCTTTTCGTGAAGCACTTTTACAGCTTCATCTGCAATGTCATATTCTGTTTTGAAAACAGCAAGCCAATTTTTAATATCTCTGACGCAGTTTTCTGCTGCTCGTACAGTTTCTACAATTATCTTTTCAGCCATATCCAGCACCTCATTTGCTATGATGAGTATAAGTAAAGGGTATAAAAAGATTTAGGTGAAAACAAATATAAACCCCAGAAAATTGATTATATGAAAAAGGTGATTTAATGTATGAATACCTGATTTGGGTATCATTGCTTGGCATAATCTGGATATTTGCATACGCCTTAAATCCAAAACTGCGCCAAAAAATGCTTTGGAGCAGCTGGATAGCATTTCCTTTCGGGCTGGGAGAATTATATTTCATTCCTAATTATTGGATGCCCCAAACATTATTTAATTTAGGATTAAAATACAGTATTGACATTGAAGCATTTTTGCTAATGTTCTTTTTGGGAGGAATAGCTGCGTATGTTTATGAAGGCATTTTCAAGAAACATCTGCCTTCAAAGCAAAAAATATGCCATCCGATGTGCAGGTGTTATACGCCGTTTATTGCAACACTCGTGGCATTCATTGTTCTTATCAAAGGATTTCCGCAATGGAACATAATTTATCCGTCATCAATAGCTTGCTTGGCAGGCGGAGCATTTGCTTATCTGATTTATCCAAAATTAAGAAATCATATCATATTTGGTGGATTCTTATTCGCATTTCTTTATTGGGCATCTCTTGCAATCGTAGATTTCATTTTCCCGTGGATTATGGTAACGTGGAATATGTCTGCGCTCAGTGGAATAACACTCTTAAGAGTTCCTATCGAAGAAATCCTTTTCGGTTTCAGCTTTGGAACGCTTTGGACTCCATTATTTGAGGAAGTATGTTCAAACCTGAAAATGAAATAGTCAGCGCACGGTTAATTTGATTTCGAGCGGAATCGGATTGGTCAAACAGTAAACACCGGGGCAGCGCTCACTTGAAAGCTTTTCGATTTCCTTCATCTTGTCAGGAGCCGAACTTTCGACTTCAACAGCCAAAAAAGCCTTTTCCACAATCGGCTGCTCTCCCAAGCCAAGCGCTTTTGCCAAGTTTACTCTGTTTTCGGCGGAAACAACCAGTTTCTTCAGCAGGATTCCCTGCTCTGCGGCAATGCCGGCAAACGTCTGCGCAAAACACGCCGCCAACCCGAAAAGACAGTATTGCACCGGATCTGGTTTAAGGGCAGAACCACCAAGAAAAGAAGGCCCGTCCGCTTCCACCACTGTGCTTTTCTCCCCATGCTGCAGAATTGCTTTGAACTGTGGTTTTCCCTCTTCAAAAACCCATTCACCAACTACTTTCTTCTCCTTTACTGCCTTGCCGGAGTCCTTTTTCACTTCGCTGACAAACACTGCAGCCTTCCCAACGTCAACATTGTTCAGTTTCATACATTACCTCCACAAGCTCGACAGCTTTTTGCGCTTCTATTAGTTGTTCAGCCATTTTAGCTTATCATCTTTTTTTGCCTTGAGTAGCATTGACAAACGTGATGACCAACCAAATAAGCACTGCCCAGAACAACAGCATAAAGATGAATCCGAATCCCATTCCAAAACCCATCATGCCATAGCCGCCCGTGCCAAAACCGCCAAAAAGAAAAAACAATGCAACAGCCACAATTACCAATATCCACGCGTTTTTGTTTTCTTTCATAACTTTCACCCCGGACTTGATAGTATTTTTTATCTTCTTCCAAACAAGTCACGCCAGAGCTTGAACACCCAGAGCCAAACCACCAGTAACAGTCCAACAAAAATCAGCGTCCACAAGACCGAGCCAAAGCCCCATATTGTGCTACCCATCATTCCATAACCGCCCATCATTTGGCCGCCATAACCTCCCATCATCCCAGGACCCATCATGCCGCCGCCCATCATATCCATCATCATTGGCATCATTCCACCTTCGCCGCAATACATCATTTTTGCCATATTAACATGGAACTGGTCGTGATATTCCGTTCCTTCTTCCATTCCCATCATTTTGTGCATCTGATCGTGAGCTTCGCCAGGATGCATCTGTTCCATAAAATACTCGCCAATAGCTTCAAGCTCCTCACCTGTCAGCGTATCGCATTTCGCGCCAGACTCAACAAGGCGCTTGCCTTCAGCGAATTCCTGCTCATGGCTGCCATCTGCCATTACAATGGCTGCGCAAAGCAATACCGCCACAACCATTAATGTTTGTAAACGCATATTACGCCCCCCTTCGCAAACGTTCACGAAGTATTTCCCGAATAATGTCAAACGCCTGGATGATTTTCGGATTTGTCAGCCTGTAATTGATATTTTTCCCCCTTCTTGAAGCCGTGATGACTCCTTTATTCTTCATAATGGAAAGATGCTGTGAAACATTTGCCTGACTTAGCTTAGTCTTTTTCATAAGCACCGTCACAGAAAGCTCCCCATTTCTGAGCAAGTTCAGAATTTCCAGCCTTGTAGGGTTGGAAAATACCTTGCACATCTCCGCATGAACAACATAGAGCTGCTTTCCCATAAACATATTAGAATATTCTAATGTTTAAATACTTTTCGGAAAATTCTCAACACGCGTGGAATTCGTTTCATCATTACACCTCAGCAACCATTACAAATACTGTAATGCTTCTCGTATTTAAACTTCACTTAACGAATGTTAAGTTCCGAGGAATAGTGACAAAACTTTAAATTAAGCCCAAATACAGCCAGCATATGCTCAAACCAAGAAAAAAAAGCTCACACAAAGGAGACAACGGCAATGTGGTGATAATCGGCGGCAGCGAAGACTACATTGGAGCTCCTACGCTGGTTGGCATGGCCGCACTGGCAACATTAAGAAGCGGAGCAGACCTGGTAACAGTAATTGCGCCAGAAAAAGTAGCCTGGGCAATAAACTGCATAGCACCGGACATTATAACAAAGAAAATCCCCTGCAAAAACTTCTTGCAGAAAAACGTAAAACAAGTTCTACAATTGACAAAAAACGCAGATGTAGTTGAAATAGGAAACGGAATAGCATTCACGTCAGGAGCAAAAAAATTTATGCAGCAAGTGATTAAAAAAATAAAAAAACCAATGGTTATAGATGCAGCTGCATTGAGAGTGATAAGAATACAGGATGTCAGAAACTCGGTGTTATTGCCGCACGCAAAGGAATACGAAGTCCTGTTAAAAAACAGCAGGTTGAAAGGAAATGTGCAGAAATATCTTGGCAATAATATTCTTGTCAAGAAAGGCCATCCTGTGACTGCAATTATCAGTAAAAACAAAATTGCTTACAATAAGACAGGCAATGCTGGAATGACTCACGGAGGCACTGGCGATGTGCTTGCAGGCATCGTCTCTGCCTTGATTGCGCAGGGCAATGATGCATTTATGTCCGCATATGCAGCAGTATATGTCAATGGCAAAGCTGCAGAATTATTGTACAAGAAGATGGGCTTTGGATATCTGGCAAGCGATTTAATTCAGGTTATTCCGCAAGTTCTCAGGAAATTTCAAAAGCAAATCTAAAACTTCGCAACCCAGTTCCAGACTGCTGCAAATACTCTGCCAAGTGCGTACCAGATTACAAATACCGCGATAACCAGCAATATTGCATTCATTAAGCTGAATGGCATTACTACGGCTGGCATGCTCAAAGAATGTAATAACATCAGCCAATTAAGAAATCCCTGTAATCCTGAAGGCATAATTGCAACAAATAATGACCATACTGCGTGCAGTATTGCGCCAAATATTCCGAATGTCAAGCCTAATTTATTCCCATCAAGTTTTGCCATTTATTCACCTCTACTGGCTTTTGTTGTTGATTTTCAGCAGGTCGTGCAGTGCGCACCATCCAAAGAAGCTTTCTGCAAGGGCTATCCACGCTACTATAACGATGAGCCAGTTTGCCCAGTCAGCGTAGAATACCGGCGCCCAGGGTCCAAGCCACCATATGGCGAGCACAAACCTGAAAATCCTGTCCAGTTTGCCTAAGTTTTGTTTTACCATTTTATCACTCTTTTTTAGAATTATTAATGATTATTAGCTTATAAAACTTATCTAACAAAAGCTGTCTTTTTCGTAATCATCTTTTTCAGATTTGTGCGCTCTTGCACAAGTATAGAACATCTGCAAGGCAGTTTTGCCGAGCCTCTTTTTAGTGCTTGGCGTGCGAGCGGTACGTTGTCTTTGGATGTTTTTACTGTGAATATTGCCTGTCCTTGTTTTATTTGTGCTGCTAGGCCTATTGGTTTTCCGTAGTTGTGCGCCATTCCTGTTGAAAGTCTGTCTGCTCCTGCTCCTGATGCCAATGGGTTTTCTCTTAGTACGTGGTGCGGGTATACTCTCATTTGGAAGAAGTATCCTGCTTTTCCCAAGGTTCCTTCAAGCACTCTGTTTGCTGTTTGTCTTGCGCTTTCTAATGCCGCATCTCTTATTTGCAGTCCTGATTTTGATACGAGATGAACGTTTATGTCATAGGTGGCCTGTGTTCCACCGGTGTATCTTGATATCCTGTTTGCCGGCCTTGCCCTGATATAGCAGAGTTTCTTGTACTTTGAGAATCGTGTATAAGCTCGTTTCACTCCTCTGTAACAGACGAATTTTCGAAGTCTTGCCATAAGAATGAGGATGTAAGGAAGGGGTTTAAAAAGCTTTCTGCTTAAGAAAAGATTATATACCCTCTTCGCAAATATCTTATGAAAACGAGGTGATTTTATGGCAAAAGCGAGTAATTTGGAATGGATTGCTTGGATTATAGTGATTATCGGTGGATTGAACTGGGGTCTGGTTGGATTCTTTAACTTCAACCTGGTCACCACGCTTCTTGGCGATGGTATGGGTTCAAGAATTGTGTACGACATAATTGGTGTCGCATCTTTGTACGGCGCTTGGTTAATGACTCAGTACGCTAAGAAAAAGAAATAATTAAGCCGCTTTTGGCACGTGTTTCAAAAGACCATCTTTTCTAAGTCTGGCATACAAGCCAGGCCTTTTACTTTTTAATTGCCCTCTGGTTAAACCTGCATAATGCTTTCTGTAATATGTCAAAGCATTCGCGCCATATGGTGATTTTTCCCTTTCCACTTCACTTTTGTTTTTGACAGGTACGTTGTGCAGCAATCCTTCTCTTAACATTCTGTTGTATAGTCCTTCATTTGTTTGCTGAAGTTCGTATCTTGATAGCCCGTCATAATTTTCTCTATAGCACTGTAAAGCATCTTCACCAAACTCAGCATATGAACGTGGAACTTCGCTTATTAGTCTGTCCTTGCACAGCCGCCTGTATAGGCTTAAGTCTCTTTTTTTTAACTCCCACCGCGTCACTCCTGCATATTCGCTTCTGTAAAGCTCTAAAGGACTTCCATCAAAACTTCTCAGTCTTTCTTCAAGCGAAGGTCTTTTCATTTAGCCACCGGGTTCTGCTTCGCATCGTTGATTTTAAAAAACTTTGTATTCAGAACAGCGAAATTTCACTTCAACGGTTTTCTTTCTTCTTCCCTTAACTCTATTTTTTCTACAAGAATTTCGTACAAGTCCGGCTCTATTCTTAGAATGTCTTTGAGTGTTACAAGTCCTACAAATTTTCCTTCGTGCATTACAGGCAGGTGCCTGAAATTGTAATCGCGCATTATTCTTAGCGCTTCAAATATGTCTTCATCCGGCGTTGTTGTGACAAGGTCTGCTGCCATTATTTCCTTTACTTTTTTCTGTGCTGTGTTTCCAGCTCCCGCTATTCCTTTTCTTACCATGTCTTGTTCTGTTATTATTCCTACAATCTTGTCGTCTTCTTTTACCAGAAGGGCTCCTACGTGTTGTTTTTCCATTATTTTGGCTGCATCGCGCAGTGTTTTATTAGAAGTTATCATTACCGGCTCTTGCGTCATTGCATCAGCAACCGTATAGCCTGTTTTTATCCTGTACATATGTTAATCCTATGCAAACTTGCTTTATTAATATTTATGATAACGATTAAGGAGTAAACCTTTTATAGGCGCGCCTTGGCGGAGTTATTATGAACAGCGGAAAAAATATCAGCGATATTATAACAAATTCAATTCCTTGGACCTACGACGCCGAAGTAACCCAATTGAGGCCTGTTTTGCGCAAATACGCCAGGGAAATTGGAATGGATTTGGCAAGCGGATATATTTGTACTATACTTTTGACAGTTATGGATATGGCTATTAGCAGAGGTCTTGATGATGCAGAGGTTTTCCGCAAAACTGTTGCGTTTTTGCGCAGGAGTTATCGAAATCAGGTCGCGCCTGTCTTTGACAGGGAGGAAAGGAGCGAGATAGTTTGTGGAATTCTCAGTGAGATTGAGAGAAAATTGCTTCAGCTTAATCCTGCTGGATTAGAGCAGTAATTCATAATCTCCGAAAATCTTTTTCAGGCTTTCAAACAATGGCTCTCTGAGCGATATTCTTTTTGTTACCGCTATTTTTGCGAGCGATGCTTCGTATTCTTCCGGCTTGCACGGGCCAATGTTTGTCAAGCTTCCGTCTGGTTTGATGTCTGCTTTTTCCATTTTTCTTTCCGGAGCGTCCATGTCTGCAACGATATAAGCCGTGTTTCCAAGCAGTGTTATCTCGCCGTATTTTTGTCCGTGTTTTATCCTTAGCTTTGCTCTTTCAAGCTCGTGCGCTCTTTTGCGCTGCATATACTCAATAAGGAATCTGATTAATTCATTGCTTTCCTTGCGTACTTTTTCCACTTCTGTTTTTGTAATCTTGCCTGCGTCGTAGTTTGCTTTTGCTTTTATCAGGTCGTGGAGTGTTCTGAGATATTTTGCCGGAACTTTTCCTTTGCTGATTAATTGTTCTTCAAACAAGTGTCCAAGTTCTCCTTCTGTTGCTGTTTCAACGCCTTCCATTTTCAACACATCTCGCAGTATTGTTTGGATTGTGTCGTATATGCCTATCATGTTCTCTTCATCTTTTAATTTCTCGATTTGCGTGAAAAGTCTTTTCAGTCGTTTCATGTATTTGTCAGAGTCTGCAAGAAGCTTATCGATTTCTTTGCCTGTAACATCTTTTTTCACTCCGTGTTCTATGTCTTTTCTCATCTGTATTATTTCTTCGAGTATCTTGACGTATTCTTCTTCAAGGAGTTTTTCTTTTTGTACAAATACTTCTCTTAATACCGCACAAGTTTCCTTAGGCGCCGGAGGCGGAATTCCGTACAACATAAGCGCTGCTTGTGTTGGTGTGTGTATTCCCCAGAAGAAATCTTCCACGCCAATGTCTCTTAGCTTGAACTTTACTCTGTCGAGTGTTTGTTCTCCTGTGCTCATGAATAAGTCTATTGCTTCTGCTGATGGCTTGATTTTTCCCATCTTTAATAATTGTTTCCACGGCATGAAGATTCCTCTGTCGTAGAACGGTACTCCGTCTCGTAAAAATGTAAAGATGACCGGGTTGCTTTCCCTGATGCTTTCCCAGAAGTCTGTCAGGATGTAGATTTGGATGTTTATCTTGTTTCTGATGCCTGTTATTTCTCCTGCTTCCGCTCCCATTCCGATTATGATTGCCCTTAATTTATCCCGCAATTCTGATCTTGTCATTTTTTTGACGTCAGTGTCGTCTATTACAACGAAAACGTCTATGTCTGATTCTTTTGTTGCTCTTCCTTGTACGAGAGAGCCTGCAAGAACGTAAGTAACGATGTATTTCTCGAACTTTTTCAGGACCATTGTTTTGTGCAATTCTGCTATCCTGATAGCGCCGAGCATTCCTGTGTCGTAGATTGGAGCGCTCATTCCTATTAATTGCAGTAAGTCGTATTTTCCGTCGTAGCAGTTCTGCCAGAGTTCTGACAATAATAATGTCTGTGGCAGTATGTTTGGGTCTATTTCTTTTGCCGTTACATCCATTATTGCGCCGAGCTTGTCTCTGAGCTCTCCTTTTGTCATTTTTGTCGGCTCAGAGTCGTCAATCAGGACTAATGCGTGATACTTGTCTTTTTCCTGTTCGTATCTTTTCTTTTCTTCAAAGAGTATGTCTGGTGGTAAGTCTGGTGCTGGCGGTCTTGGCGGTGGCAGTAATGCCACTCCGACTATGTATTTGTCGAATTTTTCCGTGATTAATTTTTGGAATTTTTCAAGTTTTTCCTTGATGACTTTTAGTTTTTCTACGACTTCTGGTGGAAGATTTTGAGGCAGTTGTACTTCTGGCGCTTTCTCTTCCTTCTTCTCGTACTTGGTTTCTTTTTCATCCTTAGTTTCTTTTTTCTTTGCCATTTTTACATTCCTGCAATTATGCTTGTTAGTCCCTGTGATAATGTTTTGAAAATATCAAATGCGCTTGCTCCTGTGTTTTGCAGTTGTTTTACAAAATCATATGCAACGTCGTGCAGTCCGTTTTGTGCCGGGTTTAGCATTATGTTTGGCTGCAATCCTGCGATATTATTGTCTCTTATTGTTTCCATCCAGGCTATGCTGAATGCGTGTGCTTTTGCTTCTTCATCCTGTTGGTTTGGCAGTGTTGGGCTTAGTATGTGTCCTATTTCATGCCCTATTGTTAACAATAAACTGTCAAGGTGTTCTTCTTTTACGTAAATCTCGCTCGCTCCTCTTCCGTATTTGTTGAATGAGAATCCCATTATTCCTTCGCTCCATCCGTTTCCTGTTGTTTCGTGTATTCTTCGCAGGTCTTCTGGCTTGCAAATCATTATCCTGATGCTTTCGTGCGGGAATTTTTGTCCTGTCATCATTTCAAATGTTTGTTCTACAACTTCTTTTACGTCTCCAAGGTTTGAAACAATTGGTGTCCAGGGTCTTTCTGGGTTGAGAAATGTTTCTGTTATGAATGCTGCGTGTTGTTCTGGTTCTGATGCAGAGTATCCAAAGCTGTATGATTGCCCTGAAGAACTGTATCCTGCTGCAGAGCTGTATGCTGCTTGCCCGCCGTAGCTTGCACCAGCACCATACGCGCTTCCAGAACTGTACACAGAATTATACATTTATGCTCCTCTTTTTACTGATTCTTCGAGTGGCTTGGCCTTTTTTGCTTCTGCTTCTATGTCTACGCCTAAGTCTTTTAGTGCTTTCAGGTGTGCCTGCATTAGTTGTTCTACTATTTGCAGTAATCTGACAAATTCCTGTCTTTCTTTTGCAAGTGTTGTCAGTGCTCCTTTGTGAAATCCTACTTGTTCTTCATTTGCCATTTTGGCCTCCATATGACAGTATCATCATAATAACAATGTTTAAGTCATTAGTAAATTTATATCTTTGCGACAAAAAAGTCATAATTTAACGATATTATTTGTATGCGTTGTCGTGATGCTCAAATTCAAGCAGTTTGACTGTATTGCGCTCTTCTTCAACTGAGAATATGAGAACAAATGAGCCGCCAACGTGCACCCTGCGCTTGTTTTGCATTGGTGCCCGCAATGGCTTGTAATGATGTGGATTTTCACGGATCTCGTGTACTTTCTTTGTTAGCGCCTCGAAGAGAATTTTGTCGCGTTTTGCCAGTTTTGCAAATCTCTTGTTGAGCTCTTCAGCAATTTCCAAGAAGTAAGTCATTAAACACCGTAGTGTTTTGCAAAGTTCTCTACGCGGACAAACTTTCCTTTCTCCGCCTTTTTGATGCGCTCAATGAATTCATCGCGAAGATCAGGCTCCCCTTTGCATTCAAGATAGTGTTCAACAACTGCCTCGACTGCCTGCGATTTGTCTTTCAGGTTGAATTTGGCTTTGACTAGGTTAAGGACTTTGTTCGCCTCTTCGCTTAATGATATTAGTGCTTGTGGCATAATGTCACCTAAGTAAGGATAAGTCCGACTTATTTATAAACTTTTCGGAAAACAAGGTTTTCGAACGGTTAAAAAAGGCAGGGATTTTGAGTAGATTATGATTAACGCGTCTTCTTTTTATAATAATCTTCCAGATGGCTGTTCAGAAAATACAACGCAGGAATAACCAGAACAAAGCCAAGCAACAGCAACACCCCCAACGCACGGTTGCCAAAATTAATGTCCAGGAACAGCCATACACTTCTGAAAATCAACACAGAACCCAAGATTAACATCAACTCCCATATAACGTGCCAGATCTCGTGCATAAGTATGAAAACCAATACATCCTATAAAAATTATTCTAAATTCATTCGCCTTCCAATAAGGTTTAACCCAATAGCCATCCCACTTGTGCTTTAAATACTCAAAATGAGCATATACTAACAATCGTGCAAAATCTTTATATAGTCTTGCTCGTTGGATTATAGTATGAAAAAGAGTGTGGAAGTGACTTTGTTAATCGCTATTCTTGGCGTTATTGTTTTCTTCACTCAGGGCGCACAGACTTTGACTGGCTTGCAGGCCATTGATGTTTCCCAGCTGCCTGCTCCGCCTTCTCCTCCTGGTATGATGGATGTTACTGTTCCAACTACTCCTGCGCCAGCTGCTTCCCTCCCTCCAACTCCTCCGCCTCCTGCAGTTGTTCCAGCTGTAGAAGAGCCTGTTCCTGTCACAAAGCCAACCTATATTGGTGTTCCAAGCTCTGACCAGTTTTCAGCTCTTCAGGCAAGAATTGATTCTTTGCAGAGCACTGTTGATGGTTTTTCAGTTACTGCTGAGAATATGCGCCAGTTTATGTCTCGTCCTGTTGTTGAACAGCCTGCATTCTTTGAGAGCTTGAATTCCTTGAAAGGCACTGTCAGGAATAATGCCATCCTAAGTATTTCACTATCAGTATTTGTCTTGTTGTTAGTCATCGGCCTTATTGCAAACGGTGTTGTTCAGAAAAAGAGAACTGATGAGGAGAATAAGATGCTGCTTGTGCAGTATTTGGCTAATTATACAAAGGCAGGCTATAATATTGAGACATTGCGTATGCATTTGCGTGCTTGCGGCTGGCACGATGATATGATTCAGGGCGCTGTTCAGGAATTGCGAAAGAGATAACATTTATAAATGATTAAAGTTGATATTGTACTAAAGAGGTGCGTATGAAAAAGATTGCATTTATTGCGGCTTTATTATTACTGCTTGTTGCGTGCAAGGACGAGCTTCCTCCAACGCCTCCTCTTCCAGGAGCTGGCGGCGGTATGGCTATTGCCGGCTTGGCTGCCGGTATGCCTGCTTGGGCTGCTGAAGCCAGGAATGTTGCTGTTACGCCTAAAGAAGTCTATTATGGCGACGGCGTTATTATCTCTGTCTCAAATTATGATTATGTTTACGTGAATGGTTATTTCTTTAATTCGAAAACGCGCGTCTGGGAGAAATTTTTGCTTGCCGGCGACCAGACACAGGACTGGCTTAAGGTCAGCGGTGTCGGCAGTGTTCCTATTAATACTGAGAAGTTCGGCACTGGCGCTAATTATCTTGTAGTTTACGCTTGCAGCAAAATTGAGGGCAAGTGGAATTGCAATGGAAACAAGTGGATGCTTGTCTCATTCAGCGTGCTTGGTTCTGCAACAGGCACTATTCCTGAGTCTGCCAACATTGACCAGATGGTTATCAACCAAGGTATTGCTCCTCTCGCTATTGTTTCAACAATTGCAGAGAAGGACAACTTTGAAGAGATTAACGTTATAAGATATGATGCGCGTTACCGCGACCCTGGCTCTGGCTTGATTGTGCTCGTGCACGTGTTTGACTTCAACAATAGGCAGGAAGTCGACAAGACCATTAATACCTTATTCAGGGATATTGTTACAAAAGGCTGGAAGCAGCATATGGGCCATAATCTTGCTATGTTCCTTGACGAGAACGATAGGAGGGTTGCTGTGTGGACCAGTGGTAAGAAGATAATTTATGTTGAAACCCACACGCCTGAATTCGGCTCTGCAGAAGCTATTAATGCCTACCTGCAGAAGTATCCGTCTGATTTGAAAAAGCCATGAGATATGCAATTCTCGTAATTTTTTTGTTTTTATTAGCTTCTTGTAGTGAGGAGCTTCCTCCAACTCCGCCTGCTCCAGGCGGTGATGAGCAGATTGCAGGAAGAGCCGCGAGCTTGCCTATTTCGCAGCTTCCCAGCTGGGCTGTTTCCTTGAAATATACTGATATTGAACCAACGACTGTTAAGTACGGCGATACAGAGAAGACAACTGTTCAAAAGCCAAGCGGTTTTAAGAACAAGTTTTATGTTTATGGTTTCAAGTATGTTTACAATAAGAAGTTTGGTATTTGGGAGAAGCTTCCTGCTAATACAGGCCAGAGTGGCAAGATAATCAAGGACTGGGTTGAGGACAAGGCTGTTTTCCTTCTGCCTATAACAAGCGAAAGGTTCCCTGAAGGCCCTAATTTTGAGGTTGTTTACACTTGTTCAGATACCGGCAATCGCGATAACAACAGCAGGATTATTTGGGATTGCAATAGCAACAAGTGGATGCTTGCGGCATTTATGGTGGGAGAAAGATACCCTAATATTTTATTTGAGGAAAAGATTGGCACAAATAATTACACTCGCTCTTCAAAGACAACAAGCAGTGATGGTGATGTTTACGAGGCAGAATATGTCGATACAAGCAACGTCAAGACCATTGCTCGAGTCATTGATTTGAAGAATGTCAATGCTTACAAGAGCAATCTTGCAGGTGCATATTACACTCTGTACAATCAGTGGACTACCCGCAATAATGTTTGCGGATTCTTGACTTCAGGCTCTAATGAGGTTAAGTTTTCCTGGTTGAGCGGCAAGTACTGGGTTACAATCAAGACATTATCATCAGCAATTGATGATTCCAAGATTACAAAGTACAACACAAGATATGCCTCTAATTGCAATCTATTGAATGAGTTGGGCAATATTTCTGCAAACGTTACTAACGTTACAATTGTTACAAATGTAACCAATGTCACTGTTGTTAACATTACCAATGTCACGCCGGTTGTCAATCTAACAAACGTTACGCCAGTCATTAACGTGACAAATGTTACTAATGTGACAAACGTCACTGCACCTATAACTGTCTGTGGCAATGGTTTGCCTGAGTCTGGTGAGATGTGCGGTGAGCCAGGTCTTCCTGCTTGCGGCCCAGGATTGCTGTGCTCGAACTGTCAGTGTGTTCCAAATGCGTGTGGCAACGGCATATTTGACCCTGGTGAGCAGTGCGGTGAGCCTTCCTCTCCAGGAGGTCCTATAGTGCAGTGTTCAAGCACATACTCCAATCCAGTGTTTTGTGCTAATTGCCAGTGCATAAGCTTCTCTTCAGCTGTTGGTTATTCTTTGTGCGGCGATGGTGTTGTTAACCAGTTTGTTGAGAAGTGCGGTGAGCCTGGTTTGGCTGCCTGTCCTGCGAATCATTTGTGCCAGAATTGCGCTTGCGTTCTTGTAGGTCCTGATACTTCAAAGCCAGTCATTTCAAATGTTCTGCCGTCTGGTGTTGAGTATGGCATTAGCACTGCTGTAAAGATTAGTGCTGATGTAACCGATAATGTTGGTGTTGATTCTGTCTGGGCAAATGTTACTCTTCCAAATAGCACTGTCAAACAGCAAAGTATGAGTTTGGTTGCCGGCAAATATGAGGCGAGCTTTACTGATACGAGCAAGATTGGTCAATACAGCTTTGTTGTAATGGCTAACGATACAAGCAACAACATTCAAGTATCAAGCTCTTCTTTCAATATTGCAAAGCAATTTGTCTGGACCTTGCAGGGTGCCTGCACTTCACCTAACTGCCCGTCAACGTCCTGCGGATTTAGTCTTCTTGT